>DASWJP010000175.1:0-29081 GCA_036397065.1 Kiloniellales bacterium
GCCTGAGAATCCGTCTATAGTGCGCCCTCGTCGAGTCGCGTCGGAGGCCATGCGCATCCTTTCCCAAGCCGCCGCCATCGTGTTGCTGTGCGCCGCGCCACTTTTCGTTGCCGGCGCGCGCGCCGATGAGCAACCGGTCCCGCCCGACCACATCCATGTGGCGCACGCCATCGCCATGCACGGCGAGCCGCTGTATGGCCCGGATTTTGCCCATTTCGACTATCTCAACCCGGATGCGCCAAAGGGCGGCACGGTCAAGTATAGCGCCCGCGGCTCTTTCGACAGCTTCAACCCGTACATTGCCAAGGGCGATGCCGCCGCCGGCGTCGGTTACGAAAGCTTGCTACAGCGGGGCGAGGACGAAGCATTCACCGGTTACGGGCTGATCGCCGAATCCATGGAATGGCCGGAAGACCGCTCGTGGATCATCTTCAATCTGCGGCCCGAGGCGCGCTGGCAGGATGGCGTGCCGATCACCCCGGAAGACGTGATCTTTTCCCTGAACACCATCAAGGAGAAGGCCAGCCCGTTGCAACGGTTCTATTTCGCCGATGTGCTTTCCGCCGAGAAGCTGGGGCCGCACCGGGTGAAGTTCACCTTCGCCGGCGCGGTCAACCGCGAGCTGCCGCTGATCGTCGGCCAAGACCTGCCCATCATGCCCAAGCATTTCTGGGAGGCGGAGGGCCGCGATTTCGCGAAAACCACGTTGGAGCCGCCCCTGACCAGCGGTCCCTACCGGGTCGCCAGCTTCGAGGCCGGACGCTTCGTCGAGTTGGAGCGCGTGCCGGACTATTGGGGCAAGGATCTGCCGGTCAATCTGGGGCGCGATAATTTCGACCGCATCCGCTACGACTACTACCGCGATGAGACGGTGGTACGCGAGGCGGTCAAGGCCGGCAACATCGACATCTTCACCGAAAATTCGGCGAAGGAATGGGCGCTGGCCTACGAGGTCGATGCGGTGCGCGAGGGGTGGCTGATCAAGGAGCGCTTCGAGGATCACAGCTCCGGCGGCATGCAGACCTATGCCATCAACACCCGGCGGGACAAGTTCAAGGACCGCCGGCTGCGCCGGGCGCTGGCCTTCGCCTATGACTTCGACTGGACCAACCGCAATATCTACTATGGTCAGTACATCCACCCGAACAGCTACTTCTTTGGCACGGAGCTGGCCTCCTCGGGACTGCCGAGCGGCGAGGAGTTGAAGATTCTCGAGCCCTATCGCGGCCGGGTGCCTGACGAAGTGTTCACCACGGTCTATACGGTGCCGGAAACCGACGGGTCCGGCTGGCAGCGCGCCAACCTGACCACCGCCTTCGAGCTGTTCGCCGAAGCCGGGTGGGTGGTACGCGATATGAAGCTGGTCAATGCCGAAACCGGCGACCAGTTGCGCATCGAAATTCTGATTCAGCAGAAGAGCCTGGAGCGCGCCATTCTGCCTTATATGCGCAACATGCAGCGCCTGGGCATCGACGTCAGCGTGCGCGTGGTCGATACCTCGCAATACATCAATCGGGTGCGGGCGTTCGATTTCGACATCATCGTCTATGGTTCGGCCCAATCCCTATCGCCCGGCAACGAGCAGCGCATCTGGTGGGGTTCGGCGGCGGCGGACGATTCGGGCAGCCGCAACATGTCCGGCATCAAGGACCCGGTGGTCGACGAACTGATCGATCTGGTCATCTCGGCGCCGGATCGCGAAAGCCTGGTGCTGCGCACCCGGGCCTTGGACCGGGTTGTGCTCTGGGGTCACTATTCCGTGCCCAATCTGGCCGCCCCCTTCGACCGCTATGTGTATTGGAACAAGTTCGGCCGGCCGGAGAAGATTCCCGTCCATGGCACCTCCACAAGCTTCTGGTGGATCGATCCGGAAAAGGCCAAGGCGCTGCAAAGCCGCCAGCGCCCAGTAGCACAGAATTCGGCCAACTGAGGACAAGAGAACTCTCGTGCTCGCCTACATCGCCCGCCGCTTGCTGCTGATCATTCCCACCTTGCTGGGAATCATGGTGGTTAACTTCTTGGTCATCCAGTCGGCGCCCGGCGGTCCGGTGGAGCAGCTGATCGGCCAGATCACCGGCACCGGTGTCGACGTGGTGGCCAGCCGCGTCTCCGGCGAATCCGTCGATATATCCCAGAGCAGCGGGCAACAGGGCGACAAAGGCGGCGCCTACCGCGGCCGCCAGGGCCTGCCCGAGGAATTCGTCGCCGAGATCGAGCGCATGTATGGCTTCGACAAGCCCGCCTATGTGCGGTTCCTGGAGATGGTCCGCAACTATGTGGTCTTCGATTTCGGCGACAGCTTCTTCCGCGACCAGAAGGTGGTCGATCTGGTGATCCAGAAAATGCCGGTGTCCATATCGCTCGGCATCTGGACCACCTTGCTGGTCTATCTGATATCCATCCCCTTGGGCATCGCCAAGGCGGTGCGCGATGGCTCGCGCTTCGATATCTGGACCAGCGGCGTGATCATCGTCGGCTATGCCATTCCCAGTTTCCTGTTCGCCATCCTGCTGGTGGTCCTGTTCGCCGGCGGCAGCTATCTGGATTGGTTCCCCCTGCGCGGCCTGGTCTCGGACAACTGGTGGGATCTATCATGGCCGGCGCGGATCGCCGATTACTTCTGGCATATGACCTTGCCCATCCTGGCCATGGTGATCGGCGGTTTCGCCGGCTTGACCATGCTGACCAAGAACTCATTTCTCGATCAGATCAACCAGCAATACGTGGTCACGGCGCGGGCCAAGGGCCTGACCGAGCGGCGCGTGCTCTACGGCCACGTGTTCCGCAATGCCATGCTCATCGTCATCGCCGGTTTTCCCAGCGCCTTCATCGGCATCCTGTTCACCGGTGCCCTGTTGATCGAGGTGATCTTCTCGCTCGACGGTCTTGGCCTGCTCGGTTTCGAAGCGGCGCTCAATCGCGATTATCCGGTGATGTTCGGCTCGCTCTACTTCTTTTCGCTTTTGGGCCTGCTGCTTAACCTGCTCGGCGATGTGACCTATACCATCGTCGATCCGCGCATCGACTTCGAAAGCCGCGAGGTCTAGGGGCCATGGCCGCACCCCGGGCCGATCGGTTTATTGGCATGGCGATCTCGCCGCTCACGCGCCGGCGATTGTACAATTTCCGCGCCAACCGCCGCGGCTATTGGTCGCTGTGGATTTTTCTGGCCCTGTTCTTCGGCTGCATGCTCGCCGAGGTGGTGGCCAACGACAAGCCGCTGCTGGTCTATTTTGATGGCGGTATCTATACGCCCATCGCCAAGGCCTATCCCGAGACCGCCTTCGGCGGCACCTTCGAGACCGAGGCGGATTACCGCGATCCGTTCGTCGCCGATCTGATCGACGCGCAAGGCTGGATGATCTGGCCGCTGATTCCCTTCAACCACCGGTCGGTGGCCTGGGACCTGCCGGTGCCCGCGCCTTCGCCGCCTAGCGCCGAGCACTGGCTGGGCACCGACGATCAGGCCCGCGATGTGGCGGCCCGCCTGATATACGGCTTCCGCATTTCGGTGCTCTTCGGCCTGGTGCTGACCATCTTCAGCTCCATCGTCGGCGTCGCCGCGGGCGCGGTGCAAGGCTATTTCGGCGGCTGGATCGACTTGCTGTTCCAGCGCTTCATGGAAATCTGGTCGGGCCTGCCGACCCTGTTCCTGCTCATTATCCTCGCTTCCATCGTCGAGCCGAATTTCTGGTGGCTGTTGGGAATCATGCTCTTGTTCTCGTGGATGAGCTTGGTCGGCGTGGTCAGGGCCGAGTTCCTGCGCGCGCGGAACTTCGACTATGTGCGGGCGGCGCGGGCGTTGGGCGTTTCCAATGCGGTCATCATGTTCCGCCATGTGTTGCCGAACGCCATGGTGGCGACCCTCACGTTCCTGCCCTTCGTCTTGTCCGGCTCGATCACCACCTTGACGGCCCTCGACTTCATCGGCTTCGGCCTGCCGCCCGGGTCCGCCTCGTTGGGCGAGTTGCTGGCCCAGGGCAAAGCCAATCTGCAGGCCCCTTGGCTGGGCCTGACCGGCTTCTTCACCTTGGCCATCATGCTCAGCCTGCTGGTTTTCATTGGCGAGGCGGTGCGCGATGCCTTCGATCCGCGCAAGCTGTTCGCCGGTGAGCCGCCGCCCGAACCCGCCGTCGAGACAACGCCCGCCCCGGTGGCGGGAGGAGGCGCCTGATGGCCGAGCCGCTGCTGCGCGTGCGCAATCTGGCGACCCGCTTCGTTCTGCCGAACGGCCCGGTGGATGCGGTCAAGGGTGTCAATTTCGACATCGACAAGGGCAAGACCCTGGCCCTGGTGGGCGAGAGCGGCTCCGGCAAGTCGGTGACCGCGCTCTCGCTTCTGCAGCTTCTGCCCTATCCGATGGCGCGCCATCCGGCCGGCTCCATCGTCTTCAAAGGCCGGGAACTCATGGGCGCGGCGGTGCCGGTGCTGCGCGAAGTGCGCGGCAACGAGATCTCGATGATCTTCCAGGAGCCGATGACCTCGCTCAATCCGCTACATACGGTGGAAAAGCAGATCAACGAGACTCTGTTCCTGCACAAGGGCCTGGACCGGGACGCCGCCCGGCGGCGGACGTTGGAATTGCTCGACCTGGTGGGCATTCCCGAAGCGCGCAAGCGCCTGGGTGCCTATCCGCACGAGCTTTCCGGTGGCCAGCGGCAGCGGATCATGATCGCCATGGCCCTGGCGAACGAGCCGGACCTGCTGATCGCCGACGAGCCGACCACCGCCCTGGATGTCACCATCCAGGCGCAGATCCTGAAGCTGCTGAAGGAATTGCAGGCCGAATTCGGCATGGCCATGCTGCTGATCACCCATGATCTGGGGATCGTCCGCAAGATGGCCGACGATGTGTGCGTCATGACCGGCGGCGAGATCGTCGAGCAAGGGCCGCGCGACGATATCTTCGAACGGCCGCGCCATGCCTACACCAAGCGCCTGCTGGCCGCTCAGCCGAAGGGCGCACCGTCAAAGGCCGCGCCCGACGCCCCGGTGGTCATGGCCGGCCAGGAGATCAAGGTCTACTTCCCGATCAAGAAGGGCCTGCTCAAGCGCACCGTCGATCATGTGCGCGCGGTCGATGGCATTTCGATCACCGTACGCGAAGGGCATACGGTGGGTGTGGTCGGCGAAAGCGGTTCGGGCAAGACCACCTTGGGCCTGGCGCTGCTGCGCCTGATCTCCAGCCAGGGCGACATCCGCTTTGGCGAGGCACCCATACAGGGCCTGGGATCGAAGGCCATGCGGCCGTTGCGCCGGGAAATGCAGATCGTCTTCCAGGATCCTTTCGGATCGCTCAGCCCCCGCCTGTCCATCGCCCAGATCGTCGAGGAGGGCCTGAAGGTGCACGGCTTGGGCGGCGATGCGGGGGCGCGCGAAGAGCTGATCGTTGGGGCCCTGCGCGAGGTCGGCCTGGATCCGGACAGCCGGCATCGCTATCCGCACGAGCTCTCCGGCGGCCAGCGGCAGCGGGTGGCCATTGCCCGGGCCATGGTGCTCAAGCCGCGCTTGCTTGTCCTCGATGAGCCGACATCGGCCTTGGATGTCTCCGTCCAGGCGCAAATCGTCGATCTGTTGCGCGATCTGCAGATCCGCAACCGCCTGGCCTATATCTTTATCAGTCACGACCTGCGCGTGGTCCGGGCCCTGGCCAGCGAGGTGTTGGTCCTGCGCGACGGCCGGGTGGTCGAACACGGCAGCGCCGATCAGATCTTCGACGCGCCGCGCGATGCCTATACCCGGGCGCTGATGAAGGCCGCCTTCGACCTGGAAGCGGTGGAAGACGGCGCAGTGCGTATGTAAGCTGCGCACCATGGCCATGCTTCTCAAAACCGATATCGACCGCGGCGATGCGTGGCATCGGGCGTTGCGCGCGTGCCTGCCGGAGTTGCCCATCCACGAGTGGCCGTACGACGGCGATCCGGCGGAGATCGAGTTCGCCCTGGTCTGGGCCCCGCCGCGCGGTGCGCTCAGCCGGTATACCAATCTGCGGGCGATCTTTTCCATGGGCGCCGGTATCGACCACCTGGCCTCGGACCCGGATCTGCCCAAGGGCGTGCCGGTGGTGCGCATGGTCGAGCCGGGCCTGACCGCCGGCATGATCGAGTACGTGCTGCTGGCCGTGCTCACCCATCACCGCTTCATGCTCGACTATGCGGCGCAACAGCGCGCCAAGGTCTGGCGGGAAATTTCACAGATCGCAGCCAACCGGCGCCGGGTGGGGATCATGGGCCTGGGCGTGCTGGGCGGTGCCGCGGCGGAAAAGCTGATCGGTCTGGATTTCGATGTGGCCGGGTGGAGCCGTTCTGCGAAATCGCAGGCGGGTGTTACCTGCTTTCACGGGCAGGACGGCCTGATCCCCTTCCTGGCCCGCACGGACATTCTGGTGTGCTTGCTGCCGATGACAGCCGAAACCGACGGCATTCTCAATGCCCGCGCGTTCGCGGCCCTGCCGCGCGGCGCGGCTTTGGTCAGTGTCGGCCGCGGCGGTGCGGTGGTGGAGGCGGATTTGCTCGCCGCCCTGGAGTCCGGCCAGATCGGCGGTGCCAGCCTGGATGTCTTTCGCCAGGAGCCATTGCCGCCCGATAGCCCATTTTGGACACACCCCCGGGTGATCCTGACCCCGCATGTGGCCAGCATGACCATCCCGGACAGCGCCGCGGTGGCCGTGGCCGCCAACATTCGCCGCCTACGCGCCGGCCAACCGCTCGAACACGTGGTCGACCTGCGGCGCGGGTATTAGGCTGACCCAGGCGTCTGTTTGGATACCGCCATATCCGCGGCCAGGTCGCCGAATTCGCGCAAGTAGACCGATCCCTTGACGGTGCGTTGGATCAGGACATTGCGCCTGTCCGTCTCGTCGCGCTTGCGGCGCAGGTAGTCGTAGCGCCCCAGACGGTCGAGGGCGCGGGTGACCGCCGGCTTGGAAAGCCCCAGCACGGCGCTCAAGCCCCGCACCGTATGCGGCGGCGGCATCAGATAGACATGCAACAGCAAGGCGAACTGGCGGGCGGTCAGATCGGGATGGTCGCGGCGCAGGCCAGCGATCATCACGCCACGCCAAAGCTCCAGAACCTGTTGCGCCGAGAGGTTCATGGGCGCCCCTCATCGTTTCGACTGCGCAACGAAGAATGGCGCACGCCGGAACCTATGGCAAGGCCCGGCTCGGCCGCGCTTACTTCACGGTCATGCAGGTGCACTTGGCCAGGCTGGTCACCTTGTGCGAGACGCTGCCCAGCAGCATGCCCTCGATATCGCCCAGGCCGCGGCTGCCGAGGACCAGCAGGTCGGCGCCGGATTTATGGGCATACTCGACGATGGTGCGCGCCGGATGGCCGATCTTGACTACGCTCCCGGCTTTGGCAACACCGCATCCGTGCGCGCATTCCTTGGCCCTCTCGAGTATTTGCTCGGTCAACGCATCGAGCACGTATTGCGGCGAGCCGGTCAAGTGCTCGGCCGCCATGTAGGCTTTCACATCCTCGGTCAACTTGATCGGCTTGGTCACGGTCAGAAAGGTGAGCTTGGCACCAATCTTGGCCGCCAGCTCGCTGGCCAGTTCCGCGGCCCGCAACGCGTGCTGCGAGCCATCGACCGCGCATACAATATTCTTGAACATCACGACCCTCCCATCCGTCGAAGTAAACAAAGCCTAGCTCAGGTTGCGGCGACGTATTAGCGCGTTTGCGCCATGGTTTCGATCAGCGCGTAGGCGGCGCGCAAGCCCATGGCATCGCCGCCCACCGGCCGGCCCGGCTTGGCGGAGACGTTCCAGGCCATCACGTCGATGTGCGCCCACGGCGTCTTCGGGTCGACGAATTCCTGAAGATACAGGGCCGCGGTGATGGCCCCGGCATGGGGCCCATCGGAAACATTGTTGATATCCGCCACCTTCGAATCGAGCATGCGGCGATAGGGGGCATGCAGCGGCATGCGCCACAGCGGGTCGTCCTCGGCCTTGGCATGGGTGAGAAACCGATCGGCCAGTTTGTCGTCATTGCAAAACAAAGCCGGAAGATCGGGGCCGAGGGCCACCCGCGCGGCGCCGGTCAAGGTGGCGAAATCGATCAGCAGCGCCGGCTTCTCCCGATCGGCCTCGGCCAGGGCATCGCACAAGACCAGGCGCCCTTCCGCATCGGTGTTGCCCACCTCGACGGTCAGGCCCTTGCGGGTGCGCAACACATCCATCGGCCGCATGGCATTGCCGGAGACGCTGTTCTCCACCGCCGGGACCAGCACCCGCAGGCGCACCGGAAGCTTGGCGGCCATGACCATGGCGGCCAGCCCCAAGACATGCGCGCCGCCACCCATGTCTTTTTTCATGAGCAGCATGCCGGAGGCGGTTTTCAGATCCAGGCCACCGGAATCGAAACACACCCCCTTGCCGACCAGGCTGATGCGCGGGCCGCGGTTGCCCCAGCGCAGATCGATCAGGCACGGCGCCCGCGCACTCGCCCGTCCGACCGCGTGGATCGCCGGATAGTTCTTGGTCAGCAAGGCGTCGCCGGTGATGACCGAGATCTTGGCCTTGTGCGCCCGCGCGAGGCGGCGGGCCGTCGCCGCCAGCTCGGCCGGCCCCATGTCGGCGGCCGGTGTGTTGATCAGATCGCGCACCAGGAAGGTCGCCTCGGCGGCGCGGCGGACGGCCGCCTGATCGACACCCGCCGGCCAGGCAAGATCGGCAAAAGTACGCGTCGGCTTTCGATATTTGGTGAAAACGTAGGTGCCCAGAACCCAGCCAAGGGCGGCGCGGCCGGCCGCCGCCGCCGGCAATGCGGCATCCAGACGATAGCCGCCACCCGGCGGCTGCGCCGGCAATTTCTCCGGCAGGCCGGCGTAGGACCAGACGTCGCCGGGGCCGCCCATGCCTGCCAGAACCCCCGCCAGCGCCCCGCCCTCGCCCGGCAGCAGGCAAACCGAACCCGGGCTCGCATCAAATCCGCTGCCCGTCACCCAGCGGGCGCGCGCGCGGGACTGGCGGCCAAGCCAGCCTTTCAATTCGCCGGCGCTGAGCGGCGTGATCGGCACCATGCCAGGGCGGCCTCGCACGGGCAGACGAATGGACATGGTTTCCCCCTCGATGACCCGGCCCCAGCGCCGCAGCGGCGTGGTGACGGTGCAACGGGACGCAGCATAACCCAATCCAGGCACAAAAAAAATGTCGCGGGCCGAAACCCGCGACAAGATGGAATTAAGAGAAGACTCAAGAACGAAAACAGGACGTCAAGGACTCAAGAAACACCCAACCGATAAGCGAACGTCTCACACCACCAACCAGGCCTCACAACGATGCGCTTTTGATACGGATAAAAGGTCTCCACAAATCCGCGAGTCACGGAAGATCACCTCACCCAGAGCCTGCCCGCGTCCTGGCGCCTCTCCTACCGGCATCCCCATCGCGCCGGCCCGCCGCGTCGAGCAGATCATCTCCCTGCCAATCCAGTAAGGCCATTTTAGCGATTCATAAACCAAAGTCAATGGGAAAATTGTTATATATCAATAATTTAAGAGAAATTCGAGAAAAATCGGAGGCAAATTCAGCGCATCGTCTCGTACCGATTCGGCCGTCATTCTGGCAACGGCAGGCATGACACGCGGACCGCGACTGGGCTAAGGTCGCGCCCCTGCGTCCCGGCAATCCGTCACCCCTCCGCCGGGGCGCGAGAGGAGTCATGCATGCCCGATTTCACGATCGTTCTTGGCAATAAGCGGTATTCGTCCTGGTCATTGCGCGGCTGGCTTTTACTCAAGCAAACCGGCGCCTCGTTCGACGAGATCGTGATCCCGCTGGACCAGCCGCAAACCAAGGCCGCGCTCTTGCAGCACAGCCCCGCGGGCAAGGTGCCGGCGCTGAAGACCCGCGATGGGGTGGTTTGGGATTCCCTGGCCATCGCCGAATACCTGAACGAGTGCTTCCCCAAGGCCGGCCTCTGGCCGCTCGATTTCGCGGCGCGCACCCTGGCGCGCTCGGTTGCCGCCGAGATGCACTCCGGATTTTCCGCCTTGCGTCAGCGCATGCCGATGGATGTGTGCGCCGACAAGGCCGCGCACGGCCGGGACGCCCTGGCGGAACCGCCGGTGGCCGCGGATGTGGCCCGGATCGTGGAGATCTGGACCGAGTGCCGGAAACGCTATGGTGCCGAGGGCGAGTTCCTGTTCGGCGAATGGAGCGCCGCCGATGCCATGTATGCGCCGGTGGCCACGCGCTTTACCACCTACGCGGTGCCGCTCAACGGTGCCGCCGCCGCCTACCGCGATGCGGTCATGGCCGCACCGGACATGATGGACTGGATCACGGCGGCCAAGGCCGAAACCTGGGTCATCGACTACGATTGACGTGGGGCCCGGCTATTCCGCCGCAGCTGGTTTGGGCATGCCGGCTTCCTCGTAAAAGCGCTGGGCACCGGGGTGCAGCGGCACCGCCAGGCCATCGAGGGCGGTTTCGAGGGTAATCAGCCGGCCCTTAGGGTGGCCGTTGTCGAGCAAGTCCCGGGTGCTGGGCGCCCACAGGGCGCGGGTCACCCCATAGACCAGATCGTCCGGCACCGCCGCGGAAACCAGCCATTGCGCCCCGACCGACAATGTCTCGGTGGTGGGAACATTCTGATAGACCCCGGCGGCGATACGATCGACGGCGAAGAACGGATAGTCGGCGCGCAGCTTGTCCGCCTTGGGGCCGTTGATGGGGATCAGGCGAATGAGCGAGTCGTTGGCCAGATCGGCCACCGCCGTGGCCGGGGTGCCGACCACCATGAAGAAGGCATCCAGTTTGCCTTCGCGCAACAAATCGGCGGCGGTGCCGGCGGCCTCTGCCTCGGCGGTGAGATCTTTGAGTTTCACGCCGTAGGCCTTGAGGATAAGCAAGGCATCGACCCGCGTGCCGGAGCCTTCCCGGTCGAGCGAAACCCGCTTGCCGCGCAGATCGGCGACGCTGTCAATGCCCGACTCGCGGCGAACCACCAGATGCACCGCTTCCGGAAACAGATTGGCAATGGCGCGGATATTGCCGATCGCCCCGGTTTTCTTGAAGTTCGCTTCGCCCGTATAGGCCCAATACGAAATATCCGCCTGGCTGAGACCCGACTCCAAGGTGCCGTTGCCGATGCCCGTCACGTTGGCGACAGAGCCTTCCGTCGACTGAGCGACGGCAATCAGGCCAGGCACCCCGCAACTTCCGCCGGCCGTGCAATCCCGGCTGCCCGGCGGTTTGCTGATGGCGCTGGCGATAATGCCGCCAATGGGAAAGTAGGTGCCGGCGGTGGAGCCGGTGCCGATGCGGAAGAACTGGATGTCCTGGGCCAACAACCCCAAGGGAATGAGTGTTGTCACGGCACAGACAAGCGCCAACACCGGGGGGCGCCATTTGCCCGCCAATGTGCGAAGATTGCGCTTGCTGCGCATGGCGCGATAAACCTCATCCGCTGCCGAGCGCCGTCCGGCCAACAAATAGGCACGAGCAGCTGCCGCCTTTCATATAGCAAGGCGGCCCGGCGGATACCAGGACACTGCGGCGATGAGACAATGATTCTTGGCGAGCTGTTGCAACGCGCCACCACCAGCGGCCCTGACCGTCCGGCGATTGCCGTCGGCCCGCGCATGCACAGCACCTTTGCGCAGCTCGCCGAACGGGCGGCGATGATGGCCGGGGAGATGACCGGCCGTTTCGGCTTGCGGCCGGGCGACCGGGTGGCCTTGGCCATGACCAACTCGCCGGCGTTCCTCGAGATCCTGTGCGCCTGCTGGCATGGCGGCCTGGTGCCGGTGCCCATGAACGCCAAGCTGCACCCTCAGGAGTTCGCCTATATCCTGGAGCACAGCGGCGCCCGCTTGTGCTGCGCCTCGCCCAAGCTTGCCCAGGGCATCTCTTCGGCCGCCGATCCGGCCGGCTGCCGGGTGCTGGCCATCGCCGGGCCGGACGAGGCACCGGCGGACGAGCGCGATCTTTTGACCGGCGGGGCGATTCCCGTGGCCGCCGCCGCGCCCGGCGATGCCGCCTGGCTGTTCTATACCAGCGGCACCACCGGCCGGCCCAAGGGCGCCATCCTGACGCACCGCAACCTGCTGGCCATGGCCCGGGCCTATATGTCCGATGTGGATAAAATCGCGCATGACGATTGCCTCGTGCACGCCGCCCCCATGTCGCACGGCTCGGGCCTGTATGCGGTGCCGCATCTGGCCGCCGGCGCCAAGCAGGTGATCCCGGAAAGCGGCGGCTTCGACCCGGCGGAGATTTTCGATCTGATGCGCGCCCATCGCGGTGTCACGTTCTTCGCCGCCCCGACCATGGTCAAGCGCCTGGTCGAACATCCGGCCTGCGATGGCGCCGATGCGGCCAACCTGAAGACCGTGGTCTACGGCGGCGCGCCCATGTACGGCGGCGACATCCGGCGGGCCATGGCCCGCCTGGGCAACCGCTTCGCGCAAATCTATGGCCAGGGCGAAAGCCCCATGACCATCACCGCCTTGTCCAAGGCCGAGCATGCCCAGACCGATCATCCGCGCTATGGGATGCGTCTGGCCTCGGTCGGGCGGGCGCAATCGGCGGTCGAGGTGCGCATCGCCGATGACAACGACCGGCCCCTGCCCGCCGGTGATCTGGGCGAAGTGCTGGTGCGTGGCGAGACGGTCATGCGCGGCTATTGGAACGATGCGGCGGCGAGCGCCAGCACGCTGCGCGGCGGCTGGCTGCACACCGGCGACATGGGCGTGCTCGACGACGACGGATACCTGACCCTCAAGGACCGTTCCAAGGACGTGATCATCAGCGGCGGCGCCAATATCTATCCGCGCGAGGTGGAGGAAGTGCTGCAATTGCATACGGCGGTGCGCGAATGCGCCGTCATCGGCCGGCCCCATGCCGACTGGGGCGAAGAAGTGGTGGCCTTCGTCGCCGCCCGGCCGGGCGAGACTGTATCGCCGGAGTCACTCGATACCCTGTGCCTGGCGCATTTGGCCCGCTTCAAGCGCCCGCGGCACTACGTTTTCGTCGATACCTTGCCGAAGAACGCCTACGGCAAGGTTCTGAAAACAGACTTGCGCCAACGGTTGGCTGAGGACCGCGCCCCGATTTGAGGGTTGCCCGCGGCGGTGGCGCTCGCCCGGCGCAGCCGGAGGAACGCTAGGCCGGCGGCGAACCGGCCTCGAGGACGTTGTAAACCGGCAGCGGCCGGCGGATGCCCTTGAGCGTCAACTCGCCCGTCGGCTCGACGACCACGGCATCCTCGACTGCCATGAAAACGCGGGCGCTGATCAGTATCTGGCCGGACTTGGCTTCGTCGCACAGGCGGGAGGCGACGTTGGCCACGGTCCCGATCGCCGCGTAGTCGAAACGGCCCTCGAAGCCGATCGTGCCAAGGGTGGCATATCCGTGCGAAATGCCGATGCCGAAACCCAATTCGTGGCCCATCCGCCGCCATGTCTCGACCAACGCCCCGATCGCCGCGCGCATTTCCAGGGCCATCTGCACGGCCTGCAGTGCTGGGTTGGGCATGGGCACCGGATCGTTGAAGATCACCATCACGCCGTCGCCGGCGAAGCGCTCGAGCGTGCCTCCGTGCTTGTGGATGATTTTGCCGATGACGGCGTGGTATTCCCGCAGTAGGGCCATCACATCTTCCGGGTCCGCGCTTTCCGAGAATCCGGTGAAACCGCGCAGATCGCAGAACAGCGCGGTGATCTCGCGACGATGGCTTTCGAGCTGTTGTTCGTTTCCGGAGGAGACGATCAGATCGGCGACCTGCGGCGGAAGAAAACGCCGCAGACGGCTGATCCGCTCAATCTCCGCGACCTGGTCGGATACCCGCTGCTCAAGCTGCTGGTTCAATTTCAGGAGTTCGCTCGATTGGGCCTCCAGCTTGTCCGCCTGCTCTCGAACCAACGCGTAGGATTGCTCTAGCTCTTCCGTGCGCTTGCGCAATTCGTTGAGCATGCGCGTGTTCTCGATCGCGATGACCGCTTGCGCGGCGAACGTCCGCAGCATCGCGAGCTGTTCGTCGGAGAGCGGACCGGGCGCAAGCCGGACGACGCTGAGCGCTCCGATCGCGGCGTTGCCGCGCATCATTGGCATCATGGTCACCGCCCGATAGCCGCTTGCGAGGAAGTTCCGCGCCCCGACGCCGAACGCATCCGGAGCGTTCGCGGCATCCGGAATATCGACGACCCGCCCATCGAGAATCGCAACTCCATGCATGTAATCGCGGGTCAGCGGAAACGGGAATCGCTGCCGCCAGGACTCCGCGCGCGCCGGGTCCGCCTCGGCAACCGCCGCTGCGCGCACCTGATCTCCATCCGGAAGGGCAACGCTGATCGCCGCGTCCGGAAACAAACCCAATCCGCTTCGCACGATGGCCTCGAATACCGGCTGCGTATCGGTGGGCGAGCGGCTGATGACGCGCAGAATATCGGCGGTCGCGGCTTGTCGGTCGAGTGCCTCCTTCAGCTCACGCGTGCGCTGGTTGAGCTCCCTCTGCAGCTCGGCCAACGCGCCGCCGTTCCCTTTGCCGGATTCCCGCTGGCCGTGCCGCGACATGCCTATTCCTTAACCGCGTCCCGTTGTCGGCGTGTTTTCGTTCGTTGGGCATCTCAGCGCCGAGGCCTGCCAGTGCTGGAAATCGACGGCGTATCCCGCCTCGGCGCCCCGACAGAGTAGGCATTGTCATCCGCCGGGAAAAGGCCGGTTATGGAAGGAGGACGCCGCTTGCCCTGTGGCTTGCGAACGAACCGTGCAAGCCCGCTTTGCGGCCGCGCGCCTCCCGGTTAAGCTGGCGCGAGTCGCGCGCGGCTCGGGGGGACAATGACCGCACCGCAACTTACTCTGCTGGGTATCCTGGGCGTTTTGTTCGTTTTGCTGGCGTGGGGCCGCTGGCGCTATGACGTGGCGGCCTTCGGCTCCCTGTTGACCGCGGTGTTGGCCGGCCTGGTGCCGGTGCGGGACGCCTTCGCCGGTTTCGGACATCCGGCCACCATCACGGTCGCCGCGGTCCTGATCATCAGCCGCGCCTTGACCACCTCCGGGGCCATCGACTGGGTGACGCGCGCCATCGCCCCGGCGGCAGCGCGCACGTGGAGTCACGTCGGCGCCCTCGCCGGTGTGGCCGCGGTTCTGTCCGCGTTCATGAACAACGTGGGCGCGCTTGGCCTGCTCATGCCGGCGGCGCTGCAATCGGCGCGCAAGGCCGGGCGCTCGCCGGCGGTCATTCTCATGCCGCTCTCGTTCGGCTCCATCCTCGGCGGCTTGGTCACCTTGATCGGCACGCCCCCCAACATCATCGTCGCCACCTATCGCGGTGAGATCACCGGCGCCCAATTCGGCATGTTCGATTTTGCGCCCGTCGGCGCGGCCGCGGCCATCGTCGGTCTGATCTTCGTCGCCACCATCGGCTGGCGCCTGGTACCGGCGGCGGCGGCCAAACGCGCCGCCGGCGAGGAACTGTTCGACATTGAGGGCTACATCACCGAGGCCAAGGCCCCCAAGGACAGCGCCGCCTATGGCAAGACCCTGGCCGAGATCGAGGAGATGGCCAAGGACATCGACGCCTTGATCGTCGGCATCGTGCGCGGCGGCCGCCTGACCCGCCGGGCCGCGCGCCACGAACCGATCAAGGCCTCGGACCGGCTGGTCGTCGAGGCCGGCTCCCAGGAACTTGGCCAATTCGCCAACCGCCTGGGTCTGCAGTTGGCCGGCCACAAGGGGAAGAAGAAAAGCCCGCTGAACACCGAGGATACGACCCTGGTGGAAGCGGTGGTCGCGCCCGGCTCGCGCCTGGATGGCCAGACGGTGGAAGGCCAGCGCCTGCTCGGCCGCCATGGATATACTTTGCTGGCGGTGGCCCGCCAGGGCACCCCCTACCGTGGTCGGTTGGGCTCCTTGCGCTTTCGCGTCGGCGATGTGCTGCTCATTCTGGGCGAGGCAGAGCGGGCCCCAGAAGCCTTGGCCGCCTTTGGCTGCCTGCCCTTGGCCGAGCGCGGTATCAGTCATGGCAACCGGCGCGATGCCATGCTCTTGGCCGGTATCTTCGCCACCGCCATCGCCGCCGCGACATTGGGCCTGTTGCCGACGGTCATTTCCCTGTGCCTGGCGGTCGCCGCCATGGTGATCGCCGGCCTGATATCCGTGCGCGAGCTGTACGAAGGCATCGAGTGGCCGGTCATCGTACTTCTAGGCGCCCTGATTCCCGTCGGCGGCGCCTTGCAGACCACCGGCGCAACCGACGTGATCGCCAATGCCATTCACGTCATCACCGCGGGCGGATCGGCGGCGCTGATCCTGCTGCTGCTGATGGTCGTGACCATGACCCTCTCCGACATTCTCAACAACGCCGCCACCGCCGTGGTCATGGCGCCCATTGCCGTCGGCGTGGCGCAGCGTCTGGATGCCAGCCCGGACCCGTTCCTGATGGCCGTGGCGGTGGCCGCGTCATGCGCCTTCCTGACTCCCATCGGGCACCAGAACAACGCCCTGGTGATGGGCCCCGGCGGCTACCGCTTCGGTGACTACTGGCGTATGGGATTGCCGCTGGAAGTGCTGATCATCGCCGTGTCCGTGCCCATGATTCTGCTGGTTTGGCCGCTATAGAATCACCAGCTTGAACCGGCTTCCCGACTATTCCCCCTGGGCCTGCTTTTCTTCCGACAGGCGCCGAGCCTCGGCGAACTGCTCCGGAGTCAGAAAGGCGCCCATCATGTCGCGCATTTCGATCGCCTGGTCGTGGCGCTGGCCGGCGCCGAAACGGGCGGCGGCCAGATCGAACCAGACATACGCCTGCACATAGTCCTGCGAAACGCCCAAGCCCTTGGTGTAGAGCATGGCCAGGTCGTTTTGCGCCCGGGCATTGCCCTGGTCCGCCGCCTGGTGATACCAGCGCGCCGCCTCGGCCAGATCCTCGCGGGTGAGCGCCCCGTCGGCGTAGGCGCGGCCAAGCTCGTACTGGGCCGCCGCATCGCCGGCCAGGGCCGCCGGCAGCCACTGGCGGAATTCATCTGCCGGTGGCGCCGGGAGCGGGGCGCCATGTTCGCTGCCCGCCCCGATTTGGAGCCTTGTCCCTGCCCCGGATTCAGCAGCAGCGCCATCCGCCATGGCCGGCCCCAGCAGGGCCGCGACCGTCAGGATCGCAACCGCCAGGCTGACCACCGCCAGGGCGGCCATCGCCAGGGCCGCACCTGTGCGCCGAGGCGCACACCGCAACGCCATCCCCATTCTCCCCATCGATGCCTCCGCTAGTTGCTGTTGGCGGCGACTTGCAGGTCGGCGGCCGCCACCTGTTCGCGCAGGCGGGACAGCAGACCTTCGACCTTGCCGCCGCCGGCGCGGATGACCGCCGCGTACTCGGACCGCAAGGTCAACGCCAAGCTGACCCCTTCGATCACCAGATCGACGATCCGCCAGGCGCCGGCCTCCCCATGCAGGCGCCATTCCACCGCGACCGGCGGCCCGTCGGGGCGAACGATGCGGCTGCCGACCATCACGCCCCCGGCGTCCAGCGCCTTGGCGCCGCCCACCTCCAGGCTTTCGCCGGCATAGTTCCCCAGGTGCCGCGAGTAGGTGGCGACGATACCCGATGCGAACAGCCGGTCGAACTCCGCCTGTTCCGCGTCGCTGGCCACGCGCCCGTGTTTGCCCAGCACGAAGCGGCCGATCTTGCGCGAATCGATCCCCTCGGCCAGCACCCGCGCCAGGGTTGCCTGCCGCTGTTCCGGCGACAACGTGGTGTCCGCCACCACGGCGATCACCCGATCGCCGAAGGCGCGCACGTATTCGGACGGATCGCTGGATGTCGCGGCCCCGGCCGTGCGGGAGCCGCCAAAGAAGATGGTCAGGGCGACCGCCAAGACCGCGGTCAGCGCAAGGATGGTCTGCCAAAAGAAAGGAACGGCTCGGGTTTTCGACATGGGCGGCCTCTCCTGTCAAATGTCCGGGTGCTGAGAATTAGGTGTCGTCGCCGGTGTATTTTTAGATTGGTTAAAGAAGCGGCGAAATCAACAAGAGAATATCACAACAAAAACAACAGTAGCAACATGATAGTTATGGTTTATTTACTATGATTATTAATGACAATTATTAACCGGCCGGCGCATGCTCTATTGAATCAGAGACTTCACCCGGGCCGGGCGAACGGCTCAAATTCAATAGAACAAGGAAAATATACCTAGTAACGGCTCTGGACAAACATCCGGGCGCAGCCCCAGATATGATCCCATGCAGAACAGCGTGCGGCCCGACGTTCCGTGGGTCGTTCTCTCTTCATCCGGCGCCACCGCCGCCTAATCTGCCCCACATCTCGCGATAGGAACCTACGATGCTTGCCGTCCTTGGAGTTCTGCTCCTGGCATCCGCCGCCTTGTTGTTTATTTGGGCATATGGGCAATTTCGCCGCGCCGCGCCAAAGAAGTGGACGACGTGGGAAACGACCTCCAATGCCATCGTCCTGGCCATCATCGGCCTGCTGTCCTTTGGCGTGGGGGCGCTGATCAAGGCCGCGACCGTCTATGCGAGCAGCCCCATTACCGTGACCGAGCTGGCCATGATCGCCGCAATCATCGCCGCCAGTCTCATCGCCGGCCGGGTCATGCGCCGGCAGGCGGCGCCCTACATGAGCGCACCGGCGGCGGCGTTCGCCATGTCCCAGGACGGCATCGACACGCGGGCGGGGGCCGCCAACGACACCGGACCGGGCAAGGGGCCAAAACCGGCAAGCGGCGGCCGAAGCCGCCGGCGCGCCGCCTAGAGCCTTTTTCTTGCCGCGGGCCTGGGCGCAGCGGCGAAAGCCACCTATATATGTCGGGCGTCTATATGACGGGCGTTTCCCCTCTTTCCGGGGCACGACCCGGCGCGCCGTTATGGGCCGCCGGGCAGACGACCGGACCCTCAACGGCAGGCCAGTGTTTTCCGATGAATTTTGATCCGCTGGCGTTCGATCTGGTCACCTTGGCCTCCGTCGTGATCATCGACTTGGTACTGGCCGGGGATAACGCCATCGTGGTCGGCTTGGCGGCCTGCGGCCTGCCGGCGGAAGAGCGCCGGCGGGTGATCGTCTGGGGCATCACCATCGCCCTGGTCTGCCGCATCGCCTTCGCCCTGGTCGCGGTGCAGCTCCTGGCCATCGTCGGCCTGTTGCTGGCCGGTGGATTGCTGCTGCTCTGGGTCGCCTGGAAAATGTGGCGCGAGCTGCGCTCCTCCGAATATGCCGCCGCCTTGGCCGGCGATTGCGGCAAGAGCGGCGTGGGATCCTCCTCCGCCCGAACCAAGAGCGTGGGCACGGCCATCGTCCAAGTCGCCATCGCCGATGTGTCCATGTCCCTGGACAATGTGCTGGCGGTGGCCGGCACCGCCCGCCACAACATGGTCGTGCTGGTCTTTGGTCTGGTCTTGTCGGTCGCGCTGATGGGCTTCGCCGCCAGTTTCGTGGCCCGCGCCATGACCCGGTATCCCTGGCTTAGTTTTCTCGGCTTGGGGATCGTCATGCTGGTGGCCCTCTCGATGATCTACGACGGCGGCGGCGAGGTGTTTACGGCGCTGGCCGAAATGGATCTCTGAGTTTCATCAGTCGACGGATCGGGCCAGAAGCAGGCTGAGGTGGCTTAGCGGCCGGCTGGTGGCCTCGACCCAGGCGTTGAAGACATCCTGAATCTTGGCCCGTTCGCGCTTCCCCTTGCCGCTGCCGTCATACGCGCCCCAGTGGGCCATTGCCTTCAGCACAAACTGGGTGAGCAGAAACGTATCCTTGCCCACCATACGCAGGAAATAAGGGCCGGAGTTGCCGCCCAACTGGGAGAACCGCTTGCTCAAGTCCTCCCACAGGCCGACCGTATCGGCGGCGGGCCAGCCGGCCAGGTAAGCGCCCATGCCGCCGTTCGTCTTGGCGAGATCGCAGAGAGCCGAGGCATTGTCGCGCACGGAGCGAATCTTGCCCCAATGGCGGATGATCCGCGCATCGCCGAGCAAGGCCTCGAGCTGCTCGTCGTTCATGGCGCGGATGCGGGGCGGATCGAAGCCGTGGAACACTTCTTCGAAGGCCGGCCATTTGCCGTCCACCATGGAATGCTTCAGGCCGGCGCGAAAGACGCGCAACGACATCTGCGACAGATAGCGATCGTCGCCCAGGGCGCGCAAGGCATCGGGGGATTTGACGTCGGGCAGGACCTGACGCAAGGCCGCCTCGCCGCCCGCGCGCTTCATCGCCGCCTCGTAGATGGGTTGGAAATCGACCATGGCACGGGGATGCTAGGACAGAATCCGGCGCCGCGCCACTGCCAGCAAGCCGTCGAGATCGAGATGGGTTTCCAGATGATCGGCGAGGCCGTCAAGAACCCGCTCGACTTCCGCCTCGAAGGCGATGCCGCCATGGCGGCGGCCGGTTAGGCGCGACAGAAAGCCATGACGAAAACCGTCGGCGGCAAACAGACCGTGCAGATAGCAGCCCATCACCCGGCCATCGGCCGAGACCGCGCCCTCCGGCCGTCCACCCAGGCGCAGCATCGGCCGGGAGAGGCCGGGGCCCGTGGTGGTGCCCATGTGCATTTCATAACCGCGCACGGCCTGGCCGCTGGCCAGATCCTCGCCATCGCATTCGGCCAGGCGCTTGGTCACGCCGATTTCAGTCTCCACGTCCAGCAAGCCCAACCCGGGCCACTCGGCGGCGGGCCCTTCGAAACCGCGCGGGTCGCGCACCTGGCGGCCCAGCATCTGATACCCGCCGCACAGGCCGAGCAGCCAGCCGCCGCGGCGGACATGCGCCGCGATGTCGATGTCCCAGCCCTGGGCGCGCAGGAACTCAAGATCGCGAAGCGTTGACTTGGAGCCGGGCAGGATCACCAGGTCCGCATCGCCCGGCAAGGGAGCACCCGCCGGAACAAAGATCACGTCGACGTCCGGCTCGGCGATCAGCGGGTCCAGATCGTCGAAGTTGGCGATCCGCGCCAGACGCGGCACGGCCACGCGAACGGTGGCGCTTTCCGCCTTGGTCTCGGGGCTTGTGCCCAAGGACATCGAATCTTCTGCCGGCAGGCGGCTGGCTGCCGGGAAGAACGGCACCACGCCGAAGCAGGCCAGGCCGGTGCGCGCCCGGATGGCAGCGACGCCGCCGTCGAACAGGCGCACATCGCCGCGGAACTTGTTGACGATGACGCCGGCCACGCGCGCCTGCTCCGCCGCCGTCAACAGAGTCCAGGTGCCGACCAGGCTGGCGATCACACCGCCGCGGTCGATATCGCCGACCAGAACCACTGGTACATCCGCCGCCTCGGCAAAGCCCATGTTGGCGATGTCGCCAGCGCGCAGGTTGACCTCGGCGGGGCTGCCGGCGCCTTCGACCAGCAGCAGATCGGCGCCCTCCGCCAGGCGCGCGAAGCTTTCCAGCACCTTGGGCAGCAGCTTGGCCTTGAGATCCAGATACGCGGCTGCCGTGACGTTGCCCCACACCTGGCCTTGCACCACGACCTGCGCGCCCACATCGGTCTGCGGCTTGAGCAGGACCGGATTCATGTGGACGCTGGCCGGCAGACCGCAGGCGCGTGCCTGCAACGCCTGGGCCCTGCCGATCTCACCGCCGTCGGCGGTTACGGCGGCATTGTTCGACATGTTCTGCGGCTTGAACGGCCGTATGGACAATCCGCGCCGGGTAAAGGCGCGGGCCAGACCGGCCACCAGCAACGACTTGCCGACGTCGGAGCCGGTCCCTTGCACCATGATCGCTGCCGCCGGTTGCACGCCAGTCCCTTTCATTGCCACAAGAAGGCCGCGACCGAGACTAGGCGGACAATGAGCTTCGCCTCAAGACAAAGAAGACGTATTGCCAAGCGGGCGATCAAAAAGCAGGGGGCGCCGTGCTTGGCACGGCGCCCCCGTCTCTTAACTGTATTTGACTGTGCTGGTCAGAGCACGTGCTTGCGCATCGCTTCTTCAAGCTTGCCCGGCTCTTTCAGCAGTTTGACGTCCTCATCATAGAGGCGGGACTCGAAGCGAATCTGCCAGATATGCCAGCCGATCCAGAACACCACGCCGAGGAGAACCAAGAGGCCCTCGGTTCCGACCATCGGATAGATCGGACCAATCGTGGACAAATCCACCGACCAGCTTTCTACGTTTGTCATAGACATGATGGTAATCCCCTCGGGTTATCGGATGAGACCCGCCTCGCGGGCCGCCGCCAGCTCGGCATCGACCACATCCTGCTCGATCAGGTGGCGGCCATGATAGTCAGCCACGTCCAACCCGGCGAGTTCGACCTCAACGGGAATGCGCAGCAGCCCAGCCGCCTTGAGGATCCCGCTCAGGATCCAGGACGGCAGGAAACCAAGCACCCAGAACATGATCACGGCGCCGGCGAATTGGCCCCATGGCGTGATCGGGGCGTACCCCTCAAATCCGGACGAGGGATGACCCCACAACAGGACGCCGGCAAACAGCAGGCCGATAAATCCGGCATAGCCGTGCACGGCAACGGCACCGACCGCATCGTCGACCTTGAAACGCCGCTCGACCCAATAGTGCAGCTTGTAGACGATCGCAGCGGTAATTGCGCCGACGAACATTGCCTGGATCGGGTGGTAGAGGTCGTTCCCCGCCGAGGCGGCGATGATCCCGGCCAGGCCCATCGAGTAAGTCCAGAAAGCATCACCCTTGGAGACGATGTAACCGGCCAGCAAACCGCCGGACAACGACATCAGGAAGTTCACCGTAATGGCCGAAAGCGTCGTCGGCGTCAGATAGATGGTGGTCGCCGTGAAGGTCGCCCCCTGGGAGCCAATGGCCTCGGCACCGATGATCGGCACGTTGCACGCCACATAGAAGCCCCAGAACCCGGTATAGATCAGGAACAGGCCGACGGTCACCAGCCAGGGGTTGTGCGGCAAGATCTCGCGCGCCGTGCCGTCCTTGCGGAACTTGCCGATGCGCGGGCCAAGGTGGACCAGCATGCCCAACGCGGCACCGCCGGCGATCGCATGAATGACGCCGGAGGCATAGGCATCGTGATAGCCGAGCAGCTTGACCATCCAGCCATCCCAGTGCCAGCCCCAGGCGGCGTCGATGATCCAGGTCACCGACCCGACCAGCACCGCCACCAGCCAGAACGCGGCCGAACGAACACGTTCGATCACCGCACCGGAAACGATGGATGCGGCGGTCCAGGAGAAGAGCAGGAAAGCGGCCCAGAAGACGCCGTTAATGCGGGCCCAGATCGCCGTGTCGTCGGCGGTCACACCTTCGGAAGCCGGCGGGCCGCCCAGATGCGGGCCCATCAGTTCGCTCCACGGCACCGCATTCGGGGCCGCGATCAGGCCCATGCCCTGGAAAATAAAGGGGCCGTTCGGGAAGGCGAAATAGATCCACCAGCCGAAGAAGAAGAACGTAATCGTCACCAACGGGATCAGCATCGTGTTCTTCATCAAGGTGTGCATCATGTTCTTGCGACGCGATGCACCGACTTCATAGATGCAGAATCCGACGTGAATGAGAAACATGAGGGCCACGGTCAGCCAATAATAGAACTCGGTAAATATGACCGTTAGGGCCCCAATATCCGTATCCATATCTAGTCACCCCCCAAAGTTTGCGGTTCGAATGTTTGCATACGACGCTCTGTCGGCGCCTTGCACGTCCGGCTTTTTATGCCGGTTTTTGGCGTTCACCCGTTTGCATGCGGCGACGCCAAAACCTAATCCCCGCGTGTAACAGCACTTGGCACAATCGGTTGATCGTTGGCCCGATTAGTCGACGAGATGGTTGACGATGGTACACGCGAGTTTCCTGTCAGGCAACAAACTTTCCCCACGGTCGCTTGAGTTGCCCACAGCATGGCGCGCACAACTTACTCCTTGCTGGCACCGACCAGATCGCGGCGCGCTTTTTCCAAATGGCGCAGGATGATGGCGACGGCCGCGTCCACATCGCGGCTGCGCAAGGCGTCATAGAGGGCACGATGTTGCGCGTTGTAATCGCGAATCCGCGCGGGCGTGAGAATCTTGTCCTTCATGCGGTGCCATTGGCGATGGCCACGCACGTCGTTGATCTGCCGGTAGAGCCAGGCCATCAGCGGATTGTGCGTGCATTCCGCCAGCAGCAAATGAAATTGCTCGTCGGCGGCGGAGAACGCCTCCCGGTCGTCGCCGGCGGATTCGACCGTGGCCAGAGCCTGCGCAAGGCGCTCGAGATCCCGCGCGGTGGCGGAAACCGCCGCCAGGCGCGCGATGTTCGGCTCCACGGCCACGCGCACGTCGATCAGCTCCAGCGGGCTGGTCACCTCGGCGATATGGGCACCGTTCGGCGCGGCCCGGTGGCTGACGAAGGTGCCGCTGCCCATGCGCCGGGTCACCAGACGCTGGGATTCCAACTGGCGCAGGGCTTCGCGCACGGTGCTACGCGAGGTGCCGAAATGCCGCGCCAAGTCGCGCTCCGCCGGCAGGCGGGCGCCAAAGGCATAGGTGCCGTCGAGAATGGCCTGACGCAGGCGGGTGGCGATGCCGGCCGCCCCTTCGCCCACGGTCGCTGGCAGATCCATGGCCTGCGCTCCACTGGTGCCGGTGGTGGCATCTCCAAATGAAACCATTTTAGACCATATCACAAAAATCGGTTCAAAACTGGTTACAAATATGCTGGACTATGGTCGCCAGCGTCAAGCCAGCGATACTGGCGGCAATAACTCAAGAAACGCACCGCATAGTTGCGTTCATGGCATGGGAGGCCGCAGGGGTGACCGATCTAGAAAAGCATGTCGGGGCGTCTGGCCGCGATAAACTGGTCCGCGAGGTCCGCGAAAAAATTCGCGAGCTGGGGATAACTTACATCTACTACCAGTTCGTTTCGGTGACTGGGCGTATTGTCGGCAAGGGCGTTCCCGCCGATCACTGGGAGCAGATTGCCGAGCGCGGCTTCCAATTGGTCTATGGCTCGACCGCCAATCTGTTCGTCGACCGGCACCGCCAATACATCGGCTATGGCCCGGAAGCCTCCGAGCTGGTCGGTATTCCCGATCCGGAGACGTTTTGCCAGCTGCCCTGGGACAAGCGTGTGGCGCGAGTGTTCTGCACCTGCTTCCGAAATCGCGAGGAAAAGGTCAATCCGGGCGGCCATTTGACGTCGGATTGCCGCGGTAACCTGCGCATCCTGCACAACGAGTTCCAGAAGAAACACAAAGGCTTGCACCTGCGGGCGGGAACCGAGCCCGAGATGATGTGGTTGAAAAAAGGCGAGGACGGGCTGCCCGACGGCGGTTTTTCCAAGCCGAACTGCTATCACATCGACCAGTTCGAGTCCTTGCGGCCGGTCTTCATGAAGGTGATCGAGTATGCCCGCGCCATGGGCCTCGACATGATCCAGGGCGACCACGAGGATGCGCCGGGCCAGCTCGAGCTTAACTGGATGTTCGACGACGTGCTGCGCAACAGCGACCGGCTGACCACCTATCGCCAGATCTGCGCGCAAGTGGCCCGCGAATACGGGCTGATCGCCTGCTTCATGTCCAAGCCGTTCATGGGCGTTTCGGCCTCGGGCTGTCACCACAACCTGTCGCTGTGGACCGGGGGCGAGGATCACGTCAATTCGCTGGGCCATGACTCCCTGCCGGGCATGGCCGGCGCCTTCTCCTACCGCAAGGGCGGCGAGAACCACTTCATGCCCGATCCGAAACTCGACAAGCGGAAGCCGGGTCCGGTCGGCCTGCAGTGCATCGGCGGCGTGATCGAGCATCTGGGCGCCCTGACGGCGCTCGGCTCGTCCACCGTGAATTCGTACCGGCGCCTGTGGGACACCGGGTTCTGGGCGCCGGTGTTCGCGGACTGGGGCTATCAGAACCGCACCTGCGCGTTGCGCATCTCGGCACCCGGGCGGTTCGAGTACCGCTCGGTCGATTCCATGGTCAATCCCTACCTGCTGGCCGCGGCGCTCCTCAAGGCATTCGGCGACGGCATGGATCGCAATATCGATCCGGGCGAACCGGAAGAGCGCAACATCTACAAGGCGATGGAAGCCGGCAAGGAGGTCAAGCGGCTGCCCATGTCGCTGGGCACGGCCTTGGATGCGCTGGAGAAGGACGAGGTCATCAAGGAAGCCCTGCCGGACGAGATGTACCGCGTCTTCATGCACTACAAGCGGGACGAGTGGGAGAAGTTCAACGCGACAGTCACCAGCTGGGATCTTGCGACCTATTGGGACTGCTTGCCGTAAGCCGGAGGAACGACGCGAGATGTGTGGAATAGCTGGGTTGATTCACCGCGGCAAAGCCGCGGATATCGGCCAAGAGATGACATCGATGCTGCAGGCGCTGAAGCACCGCGGACCCGATTCGACCGGATTCGCGCTCTATGGGCCGCCGGCGTCGGACCGTTATATCATGCGCTTCAAGGTGGCGGAGCAAGAGGACTTGCGGAAGGGCTTCGACATTCATCACCAGATCCGCCAACGCAAAGCCACGGTCGATGAACGCATGGCCGAGTTCGATGCCAAGATCATCGAGGAAGACACGGCAACCGAATACGCCTACCGATACATATTCAGTTACTCTGGCGACATCCGGCGCCTCATCGACTACATCGAGGACATCAAGAATGTCGAGATTCTCTCCCTCGGCCGGGCCTTGGAGCTGATCAAGGATCTGGGCGATGCGGACGGCGTGTCCACGCAATACGATCTGCGCGGATTCAAGGGCACGCACGCTATCGGCCATACCCGCATGGCCACCGAATCGGATGTGGATATCCGCTCGGCGCATCCCTATTGGGCCTATCCGTTCGCCGATGTCTCGGTGGTGCACAACGGCCAGCTGACCAACTATTGGATGTTCCGCCGGTCCCTGGAACGGCGCGGCCACCGTTTCATGTCGAACTGCGATTCGGAACTGATCGCCGTCTATGTCGCCGATCAGATCGAGCGCGGCAACGACCTGGAAGGCGCCATGCGTCGTTCCATCGACGAGTTGGACGGGGTGTTCACCTATCTGGTGGCCACCTCCGACAGCCTGGGCATGGCCAAGGACGTGATGGCGGCCAAGCCGATGGTCCTTTACGAAAGCGAGTCGCTGATCGCCCTGGCATCGGAAGAAGTGGCGATCCGCAGCATCTTCCCGCACGAAATCGACACCTTCGATCCCTATGAGGGAGAGGTCCGGGTATGGCAGAACTAAACAAGGAACACACCTCCCACCGCATGGGGATGCACACCGAGCAGTTGGCCGGGCGCACCCAGCAGGTCTTTTTCTCGCCCAGCGAGGAGCGCAACTTCACCTACCGCTCCGGCTTCGATGTGGATTTCAACAAGCGGGCCGAGATCGACGCCGATAAGATGGACGGCAAGGCCGTCAACCTGGAGATCCGCCGGTTGATGGGCGAGGGATATGGCACCATCGTGATCAAGAACCCGGGGGCCAAGCATTCCCTCGGGGTCGGCATCCTCAACCGCCTGCAACTCTATTTCGAAGGCAGTCTGGGTTATTTCGGCGTCGGGCTGATCGATGGGCCGAACGTGCGCATCAGCGGCCGGGTCGGCTGGTCGTGCGCCGAGAACATGATGTCAGGAACGGTGATCATCGAAAAGAATGCCGGCTCCACCTTCGGCGCCGCCATTCGCGGCGGCGATCTGGTGTGCAAGGGCGATGTCGGCTCGCGCACCGGCATCGACATGAAGGGCGGCACCATCATCGTCGGCGGCCGCACCGGCATCTTTACCGGCTTCATGATGCAGCGCGGCCGCATGATCATCCTCGGCGATGCCGGCGCCAATCTGGGCGATTCCATGTACGACGGCACCATTTATGTGGGCGGCAAGATCGCCAGCCTGGGCGTCGATGCGGTGCGCGGTGAGATGACCGATCTGGATGCGCAGTGGCTCAAGCGGAAGCTGGCGATCTATGGCCTTGAGGCACCCAACGGTGTCGAGAACATGACCAAGATCGTCGCCGGCAAGCAGCTGTGGAATTACGACAACCTGGAGCCGACGGAAAAGAAGCTCGTCCTCTAAGACGAAAGCACGAGGAACACATGACCATCGACAAGCCGATCCCGCCGCGGTCCGAGACCCAACCCGTGGCACGCCGCCCGAAGCGCAATACCAGTTCCCTCGGGCAAAGCCGCCTGTTCACGCCGGAGGTGATCGACGACATCCACATCAAGGCGGAGTTGGGCCGCTATCGCATGCGCGGCTTTTCCCTGTTCAAGAAGATTCCGACGTGGGACGATCTGACGTTCCTGCCCGGCACCTTGACCCGCTTCGTCATCGAGGGTTACCGGGAGAAGTGCGAGACCGCCACCGTCCTGGGCCCGCGCGCCAAGCGGCCCATGGCCCTCGACATCCCGGTCTACATCACCGGCATGAGCTTCGGCGCCCTGTCCTACGAGGCGAAGATGGCACTCGCCCGCGGCGCCACCATGGCCGGCACCGCCACCTGTTCCGGCGAGGGCGGCATGATCCCCGACGAGCGCCGCTATTCGGTGAAATGGTATTACCAGTGCATCCAGTCGCGCTATGGCTTCAACCCGCATCATCTGCGCCTGGCGGACGCCTGCGAGTTCTTCATCGGGCAAGGCTGCAAGGTCGGCCTGGGCGGCCATCTGATGGGCCAGAAGGTCACCGACCAGGTAGCCGAGATGCGCTCGCTGCCGGCCGGCATCGATCAGCGCTCGCCGGCCCGCCACCCGGATTGGCTGGGCCCGGACGATCTGGCCCTGAAGATCCAGGAGATTCGCGAGGCCACCAACAGCGAGATTCCGATTCAGCTCAAGCTGGGCGCGGCGCGCGTCTATGACGACGTGCGCATGGCCGCCAAGTGCGATCCGGATTGCATCTACATCGACGGCATGGAGGGCAGCACCGGCGCCGGCCCGCATCTGGCCACCGAGGAGACCGGCGTGCCCGGCATCGCCGCCATCCGTCAGGCTCGCAAGGCGCTGGAGGATGTGGGACGATCGGGCGAAATCTCGCTGATCTATGCCGGCGGTATTCGCAACGGCGGCGACGTGGCCAAGGCCTTGGCCCTGGGCGCCGATGCGGTGGCCATCGGCCATTCGTCATTGATGGCGCTGAATTGCAACAAGGACATCCCCGAGGCCGACTATGAACGCGAGGTGGGTGTCGAAGCGGGCTATTGCTACCACTG
>DASWJP010000176.1:0-10301 GCA_036397065.1 Kiloniellales bacterium
CCGTCGCCCGCCGCTTGCACTGATATCCCTTGCTTTTCCGGGCCCGCGCCCGCCGGGGCCGTTTCCTGATGGCCCGAGCGGCCCATCTGTATTATGTCTACCGGCACGATCGAACTTTGGGCGCGGTGACAGGGCGGGAGCCTGAACCATGACACGGGAGTCGATGGACTACGATGTGGTGATCGTAGGCGCCGGGCCGTCGGGCCTGGCCGCGGCGATCCACCTGCGTCAACGGGCGGCCGAAGGCGGCCACGACATTTCCGTTTGCGTGCTCGAGAAAGGCTCCGAGGTTGGCGCCCACATCCTCTCCGGCGCCGTCTTCGAACCACGCGCCCTGGACGAGTTGATCCCCGATTGGCGGGACAAGGGCGCCCCCCTGAAGACGCCGGTGGGCGAGGACCGGTTCAGGCTGCTGACCGCCACGCGCGCCTACGGCCTTCCCGTCGGATTGATGCCGGCGCAGTTTCAGAATCATGGCAACTACATCATCTCCCTGGGCAACCTGTGCCGCTGGCTGGGGGAACAGGCAGAGGCCCTGGGGGTCGAGATATTCCCCGGCTTTGCCGCCGCGGAGGTGCTCACCGACGATGCCGGGCGGGTGTGCGGTGTGGCCACCGGCGATATGGGCGTGGGCAAGGACGGCTCGAAGCTCGACACCTACCAACCGGGCATGGAACTGCGCGCCAAGTACACGCTCTTCGGCGAAGGGTGCCGGGGCTCGCTGACCAAGACCCTGATGAAACGGTTTTCGTTGACCGACAATGTCGATCCGCAGACCTATGGCATCGGCTTGAAGGAGCTCTGGCAGCTCGATCCTTCGCAACACCAGCAGGGACTGGTGATGCATACCGCCGGCTGGCCCATGGATCTCCGGACCTGGGGCGGCTCGTTCATCTATCACCTGGAGGATCATCAGGCGGCCGTCGGTTATGTGATCGGCCTGGACTATACGAATCCGCACCTGTCGCCGTTCGACGAGTTTCAGCGCTTCAAGACCCATCCGGCCATTCGCCCCATGTTCGCCGGCGGCAAGCGTATCGCCTATGGCGCCCGCGCCCTGAACGAGGGCGGGATCCAGTCCATGCCCAAGCTGGTCTTTCCCGGCGGATTGCTGCTTGGCTGTGCCGCCGGCATGCTGAACGTGCCGAAGATCAAGGGCAGCCACAATGCCATCAAGAGCGGCATGCTGGCCGCCGACGCGGTCTTCGAGGCGCTCTCCACCGGCGATGCGGGCTACGGCGTGCTGAAAAGCTATCCGGAGAGGGTGCGCGGCTCGTGGATCCATGACGAGTTGCATAAGGCGCGCAACTTCCGCCCCGCTTTTTCCCGCTGGGGCCTCTATGGCTCCATGCTCTATGCCGGCCTGGATCTCAAATTGCTGGGCGGCCGGGCACCGTGGACCCTGCGCCACCGGCATGCCGATCACCGCAGCCTGCGCCCCGCCGCCGAAGCGCCCAAGATCGCCTATCCGAAACCGGACGGCGTGGTCAGCTTCGATAAGCCGTCGTCGGTCTATCTTTCGGGCACCAACCACGAAGAAAACCAGCCGGTGCATCTCCGCCTGGCCGATCCGGCCATTCCAGTGGCGCACAACCTGGCGCTCTACGATGCGCCGGAGCAGCGCTATTGCCCGGCGGGCGTCTACGAAATCGTCCGCGATGGCGAAGGCGGGGCGCCGCGGCTACAAATCAACGCCCAGAACTGCGTGCATTGCAAAACCTGCGATATCAAGGATTCGGAACAGAACATCACTTGGGTACCGCCGGAAGGGGGCGGTGGCCCAAATTATCCCAATATGTAGCAACCTGTGACCCGTTTGCGGGTCTTTCGGCCTTGCTTGCGCGGGGGCAGAGTATCAATTTGGGAAACACAACCGCCACCGCGGGGCCTGGTCCCGTCTCCGCCGGGCGGCGCCGGTGGAAAGAATGGCCCGAAGCTGGGCCCCAAGGAGGTCAGAGTCGTGCGGTCAAGGTTGCAGGCAGCGGGATGGGTTTTGGCGGGCGCGGTCATCCTTCTCCCCGGTTGCGCCGAGTTCAGTGAACTTGGCATCCAGGTACCGCCGAACCCGATCATGCGGGTTGCCGCCGCCACCAGCGATGTGAGCTCGGACGCCTCTGCCGCCTCCGGCTCGCCGTTCGGTGCCTATCTGGCCGGCGTCTATGCCGGCCGTCAGCAGGATTTGGGTAGCGCCGCCGAGTTCATGCAGCAGGCCCTGGCCTCGGACCCGGACAATGAACAACTGCTGGAGCAGACGTTCGTCCTGAGCGCCGCGGATGGGCGGCGGGCCGAGACGGTGGATCTGGCCCGGCGGATCGGTGCCACCAACCCGGACCAGGGGTTGGCCGGTCTGGCGCTGGCCGTCGATGCGGTGACGCGCGGCGACATGGATGCGGCGGAAGGCTTCCTGACCGCCATGCCGGCCAAAGGCTTGAGTACCATCACCGCACCGCTCCTGCGATCCTGGGTGCAGGTGGCCAAGGGCAGCCTTGCCGCCGCCAAGGAACGGGTGGCTGGCCTGCAGAATCGCAACGGCTTTGGCGTTTTTTACAGCCTGCATGTGGCCCTGATCGCCGATGTGGCCGGCGATACGGCAGCTGCCAAAGCCGCCTATGAGGAGGCTCTCAAGGCCGCCGGCACCCCGACCTTGCGGCTGGCCTGGGTGGTCGGCAATTTCTTCGAGCGGACCGGCGAGTCGGCGCGCGCCGCCGAGTTGTACCGAAGCTCGCTCGAACGGAACCCGGATTCCACGCTCTTTGAAACGGCGCTGGCCCGCGTCGCGGCCGGCGGCACGCCGGTGCCCGCCGTTGCAACACCCACTGAGGGCATGGCCGAGACTTTGTTCAACTTGGCCAGCCTGCTGTCGCAAGAGCGGGCGGAGGAAATCGCCTTGGCCCATGCGCACATGGCGCTGTGGCTGAAACCCGACTTCGATGTCACCCTCGTCCTCATCGGCGAAGTGCTGCAAGGTCAGGATCGGCGTACCGAGGCCATCGCCGTGTATCGCGAAATCACCGCCGAGTCGTCGTTCCATTGGATGGCCGGGTTGCGTATCGCCGAGGAGTTGGAAAACCTCGATCGGATAGAAGAGTCGGCGGCCGAGCTCGAATCCCTGGCGGCCTCGCGGCCGGATCGGTTCGAGCCGCTATACCGGCTGGGCAATCTGATGCGCAGCCGGGAACGCTTTGCCGAGGCGGTCGCCGCCTATGATCGTGCCGAGGAGCGGCTCGGCGCGCCGGAACGCCGCCATTGGAGCCTGTACTATTTCCGCGGCATCGCCTTAGAGCGCCAGTCGCTGTGGCCGCGAGCGGAGAAAGATTTTCTGTTGGCCCTGGAACTAGAGCCGGATCAGCCGTTCGTCCTCAACTATCTTGCCTATTCATGGATCGAGCAGAAGCTCAATTTCGACAAGGCCAAGGGCATGCTGGTGCGCGCCGTCGAATTGCGCCCCGATGACGGTTTCATCGTCGATAGTCTCGGGTGGGTGTACTACCGTCTCGGCGAGTACGCCGAAGGGGTCAAACACCTGGAACGCGCGGTCGAACTGCGGCCCCAGGATCCGGTCATCAACGATCATTTGGGCGATGCCTATTGGCGCGTCGGCCGCCACCAGGAAGCCCGGTTCCAATGGCGCCGCGCCCTGAGCCTGGAGCCGGAGGCGGACATCATCCCGCTGATCGAGGGCAAGATTCAGAGCGGTATGAAAGAGGCCGGCAAAGACATCTAGCCGCGCCGGATGGAGTGCCATGCCCGCCGGGCGCCACGGATGACCGCCACCATGCTGCGCCGCACCGCCTGGGCCAAAGTCAATCTGACCCTGCACATCACCGGCCGACGGCCCGACGGCTTGCACGAGCTGGAGAGCCTGATCGTTTTCGCCGGTGTCGGCGATGGGCTGGAGTTTGCCCCGGCCGAGACTCTGACCATGACCATTTCCGGCCCGTTCGCGCCGGCCATCGCCGCCGAGGATGCCGCCGGCAATCTGGTGCTGCGGGCGGCACGGGCCCTGCAGGCGCGGCTGGGGTGCACGGCCGGCGCCCGCATGCACCTGGAAAAGCACCTGCCGGTCGCCGCCGGCATCGGCGGCGGGTCCGCCGATGCCGCCGCCGCCCTCACCGGTCTGGCCGAACTGTGGGGCGGCGGGACGGCCGCGCTGGCCGATCTGGCCCCCGGCCTTGGCGCCGATGTGCCGGTCTGCCTGGCCGGCGGGCCGAGCTTTGTGACCGGCATCGGCGCGGGCATCGCCCCGGTGCCATCCCTGCCGCCGGCCTGGTTGGTGCTGGCCAACCCGGGCCGGCCGTTGCCGACCGGCGCGGTCTTTGCCGCCCGCACGGGTCCCTTTTCGCCGCCGCAGCCGTGGGCTGGGCCGGTTTCCGACGCGGCGGACTTGGCCGCCCGGCTGGCCGGATATCGCAATGATCTGGAGCCCGCGGCGCGCGGACTGGAACCGGTGATCGGTGAGGTTCTGGGGGCGTTGTCGGCGGCCGATGGATGTCTGCTGGCGCGCATGTCGGGAAGCGGTGCGACCTGCTTCGGCCTCTATGCGTCCGCCGCACCGGCCCGCGCGGCAGCCGAATCGATCAGCGCCCGCAGGCCGGACTGGTGGGTCATGGCGGCGCCGATTCTGGGGCGGAGCGATGGGGAAAAACCGGCCGGAACTTAGACCAGCCGGAAGCCGAGTAGCGCTAGTTCCGGCCGTCGAGAATTTTCACAACTTCGCGCAAATCGGCGAGAAGGTCATGGGTGACTTCGCCATCGACCGGCAGGCCGGCAATCTGCTGGTAGACGCGAATGGCATCGGTTGTTTCTTCACCGATCACCCCGTTCGGCTCGTCGTCCGATAGATCCAGACGGGCCAAGAGGCGCTGCATCTCGAACACCTCGCCGACATTCAGCTCTTTCGACCGTTCCACGGGCGGCGTCACGGCATGGAAGGGGACCGCTGCGGGCTTGTCTACGTCTGGTGTCAGCATGGCCGTTTCGTTCGATCCGGCCCGGGCTGAAGGGCCGTGCGTAGCCACCTCGGAGAGGGTCTCGGTATCGCTGCCCGCATCGCTTTGCCAATCCTGGCCACCCGGGAGACGCGAGGCAAACTGCCGTTCGTTGATCACCAGCTCCGGCGGTTCGCTTTGATTGGTCAGAATCAGAACACCCACCAGGGCGGCGGCGGCGGCGGCCAGGAAGGCGCCGTTCTTGTGCAGGCGCCGTTTGATGCGCCGCTCGGTCGGATGCACCGCGTTGGTGGGCAAGAGCTTGTTGACCCGGGGCGGTGCATCGCCCGGCTCGCCGGCCTCGCCGTGGGTGGCGGGGCCGTGCCGCTCGGGCCACCGCCGCCGGTCGCCGGTCACGGCAACGGCGGGGCTGGATACCGCGGGGCCGCTCGGGCCTTTCTCGGCCCGGCCTTTCGCGGCAGAAGGGGCCAGGGTTGTCGCCAAGGGCGGCGGGTCGGTATCGCGCTGAATCGTTCCGCTGGGCTGGCCGCCGGATTGACCCGCACTCGCCAGTTTGCCGCTGCTGGCCGTGGATGCGGCCGCCGGGGGCTTTTCTTTGGCGCGCATGTGTTTGTTGACCACGTCGCGCGTGGCCATGGACGCCTTCTTGGCGCCGCGTTTCGCTTTCGCGGATTTGCCTTTCTTGTCGCGCAAGGTACCCGTCTCGCTGTCTGACGCAGGAAGCGGCATTTTGCCGCATGAGAGCTTAACCGCAGCTTAAGAATGATTTGTTGCTAACTTATTGATTTATTATGAAATCACGCCGGATAGCCGGACCTGGCCGAGGGCCCGGTGAAAACGCCGCTTCGGTGGCCGTCTTGAGCCGGTGCGGGACCGCCGTTAAGCTGCCGCGCCATGAGCCACAACACCTGGATTCACCGGATCGCGCGGGTCGCGGTCCGGCCGCTGGTCGCCACGCCGCTGACCCCCAACCATGTCACCGCCGTTCGGCTGGCGGCGGGTTTGGCGGCCGCCGGGGCTTTCGCCCATGGCGATGGGGCATGGCGCATGTGGGGGGCCGGGATCTTCCTGCTCTCCATGTTTCTCGACCGCGCCGATGGGGAACTGGCCCGCCTGAGCGGTAAGACCAGCCCGCGCGGCCATACCTACGATCTGCTCAGCGATGCCTTTTCCAATGCGCTGGCATTCATCGGTCTGGGCATCGGCTTACGCGCGGGAATGTTCGGAATTTGGGCGCTTCCCATGGGCCTCGTCGCCGGGGCGGCGATTGCGGCGATCCTGCTGCTGATCGTGCGCCTCGAGGATTTACACGGCGCCCGGGCCGGAGAGCTGGGCGGATTTGCCGGGTTCGATCCCGACGATGCCATGCTTGTGGTGCCGCTTGCGGTCTGGCTCGGCGGTGCCGATTGGCTGCTGCTGGCCGCCGCGGTCGGGGCGCCGGGGTTCGCACTCTTCATGCTGGGGAAGTTTCGCCGCGGCTTGCGCGCGGCCAAAACCTAGTTCGGCTTACCCGTCACGCGCCGCCGGTACCCGCCGCAGGCGCACCAGGCGGCTGAGGGTCCACAGGCAATAGATACTTGCACCGATGCCGGCGGCGACCAGGAACGGGGTCAACCAACCCAGCCAGGCAACCGGTGCGATCAGATAGACCCCATCTTCAAGCTCGAAGCCGCCCAGGCCGGGATAGCCGATGGTGGTGCCATCGGTATACTCGAGACTGTGGTCGAGACCGAGATTCAGGCCCAGGGACAGCAGCGCCGCCAAGGCGCCGGCCGCACCCAACCCTATGGCCCAGAAGCCCAGGGGGCCGTTGGCCAAACCGACACCCATGCCGAGAAACAGCGCCGCGTAGCTGATCCCGCCGGTGACGTAGTCGAAATAATAGCCGAAGCGCGATGTCTTGCCGGTCAGGCGGGCCAGCTCGCCATCGAAATGATCGAGGAAACGGGCGAGGACGAACAGTCCCCCGGCCCAATTCGCGGACACCGCATCGCCACGCGCGAACAACCATGCGGCGGCCAGCGCCATCACCAGCGTGAGCGCGGTCACTTGATTCGGCGTGATCCCGGCCTTTGCCATCGGCCGAACCATCACGCGGGCAATCCTCTGATCGTAAGGTGTCGCCATGGCCGCACCATCCGCCGTCCATCAGGATCGAAAACCGCACGTCGGGCGTATCAGTACCCAAGCGGAAGGGAACCGGCAAGTGTACCGGCCCTATCTTGAAACGGGCCGCCGTTGAACCGGGGCAACGTTGAACCGGGGCAACGTTGTCAGGGGGCGATGCGGCGGCTATAAGCCAGGCATCGTTGCCGGGACCGTTCCGTGGGCGCAGATCATCACCCCGAAGTGACACATTCCGCCACACCTCCAAGCCCGTCATGGGCCAGCCGACTCCTGGAACGCTGGGTTCGCCTGGTTGAGCGGATCGCGGCGTTGGTGCTGGTTCTGGCGGTGCTGGCAACCGGCGGGGCCGCCACCATCACGGTCGCGAACATCGGCATCAATACCAGCACCACGGACATGCTTTCGCCGGAGCTGCCGTTCCGCCGCCATGACGCGGCGATCTCCCGCGCTTTTCCGCAACTGTCGGATACGCTGATCGTCGTCGTGGAAAGCGATACGGCGGATGGGGCCGCGGATGCGGCGGCGCGGCTGGCCGGTGAAATGGCGGCGCGTCCGAAGATGTTCCGAGAAATCTTCTATCCGGAGGGAGATGAGTTCTTTCGCCGCAACGGCCTGCTGTACCTGGACGTCGATGAGCTGCAGGCCCTCTCCGATCGGTTGGCCGAGGCGCAGCCGCTGCTCTCCGCCCTGAGCGAGGATCCGTCCTTGCGCGGCCTGGCCGGTGTGCTCGATCAGGCGTTGAGCGCCGATGCGCAAGGCAATGCGGCGCGGGCCGCGGTGGCGCCGGTTCTGGACAAGATGGCCGCCACGGTTGAATCCCTGATCGCCGCCCGGGCCGGCGACGGCCGCGCCGTGCCGCTTTCGTGGCGCGCGCTTTTGTCCGACGAGTCGCCGACGGCGGAGGCCCGGCGCCGGATCATCGCCGTGCAGCCAGTTCTCGATTTCGCCTCGCTGACGCCCGCGTCGGCCGCGATCGATACGGTGCGCCGCTTGACGGCCGATCTGGATTTGGCGGCGGCCCATGGCGCGCACGTGCGCCTGAGCGGCTCGCCCATCCTGTTTCAGGAAGAGCTGGAAACCCTGCGCGACAGCATCGGGCTGGTCGGCTTGATCTCGGCGTTTCTGGTGGCCGGGCTGCTGGCCATGGCCTTGCGCTCGGCGCGGCTGGTGGCCGCCTGTCTGGTGACCCTGATCATGGGACTGATCTGGACCGCCTGTTTCGCCACCGTGGCGATCGGCGAGCTGAACTTGATCTCGGTCGCCTTTGCCGTGCTGTTCATCGGCCTCAGCGTCGATTTCGGAATTCACTATGCCTTGCGCTACCGCGAGGCGGTGGATGACCGCGGCCGCAAGGCCGGCGATGCCTTGGCAGCTGCGGCCGCGAGTGTCGGCGGGCCGCTCACGCTCTGCGCCGTGACGGCGGCCATCGGCTTTTTCGCCTTTCTGCCCACCGACTATCGCGGGGTTTCGGAACTGGGGCTTATTTCCGGGGTTGGCATGTTCATCGCCCTGTTCGCCAATCTGACGGTGCTGCCGGCGTTCCTGACTCTGTTGCCGGTGTGGCCCGGTGCACCGCTACCGCGCAACCGGGCCGGCGAATGGCTGCAGCACGCGGTGGTCGCGCACCGGCGCCCGGTGATCGCGGCGGCGGTGCTGCTGGGCCTGGCGGCGGCGGCGGCGGTGCCCTTCGCCTGGTTCGACGACGATCCGCTGAACCTGCGCGATCCGCGGACCGAGTCCGTGTCAACCCTCGTGGATCTGCTCGACGACGCGCGGGTGCAGCCGTATCGCGCCGAAATTCTGGCCTCGAACCTGGCGGAGGGCAAGGCCCTGGCCGAACGCCTGCGGACGCTGCCGGAGGTGGAGGAAGCGACGACCCTGGCCGATTTCGTTCCGGTGGACCAGGACGACAAGCTGGCGGTCATCGACGGGATGGCGCTGTATCTGACCCCTGTCCTGATGGAACGGGCACCAGCAGCGGAACTTTCGCCGGCGCAGCGGGCCCAAGCCGTGGAGGGACTGCGGCGGAGCTTGGAAGCGGCCCCGGACGATCTGCGGGCCAGCGCCACCCGCTTCGCCGCCGCGTTGGGCCGGTTGGGCAGTGATGACACAGCAGCCATGGACTTGGAACATGCGCTTCTCGCCCATCTGCCGCAGCGGCTGAACGATCTGGGAGAGGCGCTACAGGCCGGGCCGGTTGCACTCGGGGATCTGCCCGCACCCATCCAGGCGCGTTCCCTGGCCGCCGACGGCCATGCCCTGGTTCAAGTGGTGCCCAAGGGCAATCTGCATGATCCCGACCTGCGGCGCCGGTTTGTCGATGCCATCACGCGCCTGGCCCCGGAGGCGGCCGGGCCGCCGATCACCATCACGGAAGCCGGCCGGGCCGTGGTTCGCGCTTTTGCCGAGGCGGCGGTCTTGGCCGTCTTGCTGATCATCGTGTTGTTGCTGGTGCTGTTGCGCAGTGTGCGCGAAACCGCGCTGGTTTTGGCGCCGCTGCTGCTGGCCGCCCTGTTGACGGTCGCGGCAACGGTGGTTTTACGCATCCCGTTCAATTTTGCCAACGTCATCGTCTTGCCGCTGCTCTTCGGCCTGGGCGTGGCCGGGGCCATCCATATCGTCACCCGTGCGCACGGGGCGGGTGAGGCCCTGATGGCGACCAGCACACCGCGCGCCGTGCTGTTCAGCGCCCTGACCACCATCGGTTCGTTCGGGGCGCTGGCTCTGTCCAGCCATCGCGGCACCGCCAGCATGGGGATCTTGCTGACCATCGCCATCTGCCTGTCGCTGATCTGCACACTGATCGTCTTGCCGGCGCTGTTGGCGATGGTTCCGCGTTCGGGGGGTAACGGCCAGAGAACATCGGGCGGGTCAATGGCGCTTCGAATGACGGCGTTGATCGCGGGACTTGGGCTTCTGGCACTGGTGGCCGGGCAGGCGGACTTGGCGGATCTATGGCGGCGCCTGGTGCAGCTCGGTGCCGCCGGGGCGGTGGCGGTTGTGCTGCTGTTCTTTCTCGCGTTCCTGGTCGATACGGTATCGTGGCAATTGATGCTGCCCAGCGCCCGGCTCGATGCCGGCTGGCTCTACCGCCTGTGGAAGGTGCGCATGGTGGGCGAGGCGCTCAATCTGGTGATCCCCGCCGGATCCCTGGGCGGCGAACCGGTCAAGGCTTTCCTGCTCAAACGGTTCTACGGCATCGTGTATCGCGAGAGCGGTGCCTCT
>DASWJP010000177.1:0-23168 GCA_036397065.1 Kiloniellales bacterium
GACCTTGCTCAAGGTCGTGAAAAAAACGGCCAAGTCCGCTGAATGAACGTAACACGGGTTCTGTGAGCTTTGTCTGCTCATGGCATGTCTCCGAAACCTGACGTTGGAAAAGCAACCGCCGGAGTCGATCAACCCCAGTGATCTCTCCAGGTCGGGGCACGAAGGATCGCAAGTAGAACCGTGTGTCGCGCTCGAGGCGGAGCAACGATCCGAGTTTAAGCTGCGGCCAAGTCGGGCTCAGCATAGGGATTCCGAGATCGTTGCTTGCCAACAATGCCCGTGCCCAAGGGAAAAGCATATTGCCCAACCCCGGTCCCGTGATCCGCAGGAATCCTAGGTCGCACCCGCCCAGATTTGCATGAATGCAAGGCCCAAAAGTAAATGGCCACCTCGATCGTTCCATAGAAATGTTATTGGGCAAATAGTATTCTCTTCGGGCATGTAGCCTGACGTATGGAAGTTCGATAGGAGTTTACGCTATAGAGCACATCCGTGAAAGACATCGAGGCGTCCCACATGATTCTCTTCCTGGCCCGCGTGTTGAAACAGCGGTTCGGCCGGCCATCGCGATCAAGTCCGGCCTGATCGAACCGGCGCCGACCCCACTGGAACCGGGGCCGGCAACCCACTAACATTCACCCGGAAACACGGAGGTGCGCGCCGTGAAGCAAAGGGCGGGCGAAGGAGAAGACCTTGAGCGTCAAATTTTGGCAGGAACGGACCGATCTGGCGGCGGCATTGCGCTTGGCCGCCTATTTCAATCTTCACGAGGGCGTCGACAATCATTTTTCCACCGCCGTGCCCGACACGGACGATTGGTTTCTGATGAACCCCTATGGCCTGCATTGGTCGGAGGTTCGCGCCCGCGACCTGTTGCTGCTCGATGCCAAGGGCAATGTCATCGAGGGCGAAGGCGAGGCGGAGACCTCGGCCATCTCCATTCACGCCCCCGTTCACAGGGCCCATCGGCGGGCGCGTTGCGTGTTGCACACCCACATGCCCTATGCCACGGCGCTGACGTCCATCGAAGACGGCCAGCTCGAACCGGTCTCGCAGAACGCGTTGCGCTACCACAACGACGTGGCCTATGACCGCCAATACAACGGCCTGGCGAACGAACAGGCGGAAGGCGAGCGCCTGGCTGCGGCCATGGGCGACAAACGTGTCCTGTTCATGGAGAACCACGGGGTCCTGGTGGTCGGCGAAAGCATCGCGGCCGCCTTCGACGATCTCTATTTCCTGGAGCGCGCCTGCCAGGTGCAGGTGCTGGCCATGTCGACGGGCCGGCCCCTGAAACGGGTCACCGGCAACATGGCCGCGACCTTCGGGGCCTGGCCCGGGATGAACGGACCCTACGCCCAGACGCATTTCACGGCCATGAAGCGGCTTCTCGACCGCGACAATCCCGGGTACGCGGACTAGCCGGACGAGGGCGTTCCGAGCGCTTGTCCACCGCCGCCGCGCGAGCAAGCGCAGCCGGCTCAACGCCGGATCGCGGCCGCCCGCGAGGAAAAAGGCCACGAAAAACAGGCCGCTAGGGGAGATCGCGATGAACTTGGAGCTCAACGGCAAGCGCGTTCTGGTCACCGCCGGGGCGGCCGGCATCGGCCGGGCCACGGCCGATGTCTTGCATGCGGCGGGGGCGCGGGTGCATGTGTGCGATGTCGATGCCGATGCCTTGACGGCGCTGCGCGCGAGCCACCCCGATATGGGCACCACCGACTGCGACGTGTCCGACAGCGCGGCGGTCGAACGGCTGTTCGGCGATGTGCAGGCCGGCCTCGGCGGCCTGGATATTCTGGTCAACAACGCGGGCATTGCCGGCCCGACGAAGGCGGTCGATCAGATTACCGATGCGGAGTGGGAGCGCACCCTGGCCGTCAACGTCACCGGGCAGTTCTATTGCGCGCGCCGGGCGGTGCCGCTGTTGAAGGCGGCGGGCGGCGGCGCCATCGTCAACATGTCATCGGCGGCGGGCCGGTTCGGTTTTCCCTTGCGCAGCCCCTACGCCGCGTCGAAATGGGCCGTGGTGGGGCTGACCCACACGCTGGCGGCCGAACTCGGCGCCTTCAATATCCGGGTCAACGCCATCCTGCCCGGGCCGGTGGCCGGCGACCGCATCGACCGTGTGATCCGGGCCAAGGCGCAGGCCCGCGGTGTCAGCGAAAAGGCCGTCCGGGACGAGTATCTGAGCTTGTCGTCGATGCACCGGTTCGTGACCGTCGAGGACGTGGCCCGCATGATTCTCTTCCTGGCCAGCGACGCCGGCCGGCTGGTTTCGGGACAGGCCATCGGCGTCGATGCCGGGACGTACGTGATCCGCTAGCACGGCTTCGAAGCGGTCCGGTGAGAGCCCGGAATAATTTGTGCACTGCACCATTCGAGCCGATGCGCACATTGTTCCTTGCGGGCGAAAAGCTGTGCTAGGTTGAGCCGGGCCCGGATGGCAATCATTCGGGAAACGTACACGAAGCCGGCCACGTGCCCGCCGCCATTCGCGGCGTCACGAAGAGCCCGCAATGCAAGGGAGGCATAAATGACGGAACTGGAATTTTGGACGCAACAGATTAAGGCTGGCCGCATTTCGCGGCGAGAGTTCATGGGCCGCGCCGCCGCCCTTGGCGTCACCACGGCGCTGGCGACGGCGATTTTAAGCCATTCGGGCATCGCGGCGACGCCAAAAAGGGGCGGCTTCGCCCGCATCGGCCTGGCGCACGGCGCGACGACCGATTCGATGGATCCGGCGACCTATCCCGACACCGGCACCCAGGTACCGCTTTCGGGCTCGCTGTCCAACAGCCTCACGGAAGTCGATGCAGAGGGTAAGGTCGTGCTCGATCTTGCCGAGAGCATGGATGCGTCGAAGGACTCGAAGGTATGGACTTTTAAGCTCAAGAAGGACTTGACGTTCCACAATGGCAAGAGCGTCACGGCGGATGACATCATTGCCTCGTTCCGGCATCACATGGGACCGGATTCGAAATCGGCCGCGAAATCGCTTCTCGATCAGGTGGCCGACATCAAGGCCGACGGCTCCGACACGGTGGTGTTCACGCTGAACGGCGGCAATGCCGACTTCCCCTACGTGGCCAGCGAGTATCACATCGTGATCATGCCGGCGAACGCAGACGGCAGCGCCGATTGGCAGTCCGGGATTCGCACCGGAGCGTTTTCCCTGGAGACCTACGAACCCGGCGTCAGGACCAAGTTGAAGCGGAACCCGAATTATCACAAGAATGGGCAACCGTATTTCGACGAGGTGGAGTTCCTCAACATCACCGATGTCGCGGCGCGCACCAACGCGCTGACCACGGGCGAGGTGCATTACATCGGCCGGCCCGATCTCAAAACGCTCCATCTCTTGCAGAGAAACCCGGACGTCGAGATCGACGAGGTTACCGGCTATGCGCACTATGTGTTCGTGATGGATGTGGGGGCGCCGCCGTTTGACAACGTGAAGGTCCGGCAAGCACTCAAATACGCGATCGACCGCGACGACTTGGCGAAGAAAATCTTCCTCGGCCATGCGACACCGGGCAACGACAACCCGATCTCGCCGCCGCCGTCGATCAAATACTCCATCGACCCGCAGCCGCGGCACACCTACGACCCGGAGAAGGCCAAGGCGCTCTTGAAGGAGGCGGGTCTGTCTTCGCTCAAGGTCGATCTGTCGGTCGCCGATGCCGCGTTCGCGGGTGCGGTCGACGCCGCCGTTCTCTACAAGGAGCATGCCGCCAAGGCCGGCATCGACATCAACATCATCCGCGAGCCCAACGACGGGTATTGGGACAACGTGTGGCTGAAAAAGCCATTCGCGGCGTCGTACTGGTCCGGCCGGCCGACGGCCGACTGGATGTTCACGACTGCCTATGCGGCGGACGCCGCGTGGAACGAGTCGCACTGGAAGAACCCGCGTTTCAATGAGTTGCTCATCTCGGCGCGAGCGGAGGCTGACGAGAATGCCCGAGCCAAAAGTTATGCGGAAATGCAACAACTGGCCCATGACGACGGCGGCACGATCGTTCTCGTGTTCAACAATCTGGTGAGCGCGCATTCGAAGAAACTCGCTCACGGAGCGATTGCGCCGAACTGGGAGGTTGACGGCCTCCGGCTTGCCGAGCGGTGGTGGTTCGCGTAACCGCCGCTTAGAGATGGGTGTGGGCCGCTTGGAGCTTCCGGCGGCCCACCGCATTTGTGTCGTGCGGGTGTTGCGCCGCGAGGGTCAGAAGTCGACCAGGGCGCAATGTGCCGGTGGGGATTGGTAGTGTGGCTCCCGTCCTAAGAACAGTATTGCAGCGGCTGTGGATGGGGGTGATCACCCTCTTCGTCGTCTCGATCATCATCTTTGCGACGATCGAGATGCTGCCCGGCGATTTTGCCAAGGCGATTCTCGGCCAGTCCGCGACACCCGAAACCGTGGCCGCCTTCCAACGCCAGATCGGCCTCGATCGCATGCCGGTCGAGCGCTATGTCATCTGGATCGGGAACGTCCTGCAGGGCGATTTCGGGGTGTCGTTCTCCAGCGTCGGCGCCCTGGGCGGGGGCAGCCAGCGCACGGTGGTGTCCCTCATCGCGCCGCGGCTCGGGAATACCTTGTTCCTGGCCGGCCTCACGGCGGCGATCGCGGTGCCGCTGTCGCTCACCCTGGGTATGCTGGCCGCGCTCTATCGCAACAGCATCTTCGACCGCACGGTCAATTTCGTTACGCTGACGTCCATCTCGGTGCCCGAATTCTTCGTCGCATACATCCTGATGCTGTTCCTGGCGATCAAGTTTCCCATCTTCTATTCGCTGGCCAACATCACGGCGGATACGCCGCTGCTGGAGCGCATTGCGCGCAGCGCGCTTCCCGTCATGACCCTGGTCCTGGTCATCACCGCGCACATGATGCGCATGACCAGGGCGGCCATCATCAATCTCCTGGCCAGCCCCTTTATCGAGATGGCGCGGCTCAAGGGCATATCGCCGCACCGCATTATCTATCGACACGCATTGCCGAACGCCTGGGCGCCGATTGCCACCGTCATCGCCCTCAATCTCGCCTACCTGATCGTCGGCGTTGTCGTCGTGGAGGTGGTGTTCGTCTATCCGGGAGTCGGCCAGCTCATGGTCGATGCGGTTTCCGCGCGCGATATTCCGGTGGTGCAGGCTTGCGCCCTTATTTTCGCGATGGCCTACATCCTGCTCAATCTTTTGGCGGACATCGTGTCGATCGTCACCAACCCCAGGCTCTTGCACCCGAGATGAGCGCCACACCCGTTGAGTCCGTATCGACAGTCCGCACACCGCTGCAAACGGCTTGGCGTGAGCTGATGCGGGCACCGGCGACGGCGTGGTTCGGCCTTCTGGTCATCGCGGCCTATATCTTCCTCGCCGTCTTCGCGCCCCTGGTGGCGCCTTATAGCGAGTCGGAAGTCGTCGGCAATCAGTACGAGCTGTGGAGCGAGCAGTTTATCTTCGGCACCGATCAGCTTGGCCGGGACATGTTGTCACGCCTGATCTACGGGGCGCGCAACACCATCGGGATCGCTTTCCTGACGACCCTTCTGTCATTCATGATCGGCGGGTTATTGGGCTTGTTGGCCGCCGTGATCGGCGGCTGGATGGATCAGCTTCTGGCCCGCACGGTGGATGTGCTGATGGCCATCCCCCAGCTGATTTTCGCGCTGGTGCTGCTGTCCATCTTCGGCTCGACGGTGATCAATCTCATCCTGATCATTGCCATCCTGGATTCGACGCGCGTGTTCCGGCTGAGCCGGGCCGTGGCCATGAACGTCGTGGTCATGGACTTCGTCGAGGCGGCCCGCCTGCAGGGCGAGAAACTCGGCTGGATCATCACCCGCGAGATCCTGCCCAACATCCTGCCGCCCCTGGCCGCGGAATTCGGGCTTCGCTTCTGTTTCGTCTTTCTCACCATCAGCGCTTTGTCCTTCCTCGGCCTCGGCATTCAACCGCCGACCGCGGATTGGGGCTCGATGGTGCGCGAGAACGCAACGCTCATTAACTATGGCGAGGTCACGCCGTTGCTGCCAGCCGGCGCCATCGCGCTGCTCACCGTCGCGGTCAATTTCGTCGTCGACTGGTTCCTGCACAAGACAAGCGGTCTGAAAGATGAGCACTAGGCCCGCCAATGCGAGCCAACGGGGCACCCGTGCGGACGGGCTGCTGCTGGAAATCCACGGACTACGCATCGAGGGCGAGAGCGACGATACCTGGACACAGATCATCAAGGGCATCGATCTGACGCTGCGGCGCGGAGAGGTTTTGGGCCTGATCGGCGAATCGGGCGCTGGCAAGTCGACCCTCGGCCTGGCCGCCATGGGATATGCCCGGCCCGGCTGTCGCATTTCCGCCGGCACGATCCGCTTCGAAGGCATCGATCTGACTGGGCTTGGCGAGCCGGAAAAACGCAAGATCTGGGGCTCCAGGATCGCCTATGTGGCGCAATCGGCCGCCGCTTCGTTCAATCCCGCGCACACCCTGATCGAGCAGTATTTGGAAGTCCCGTTGCAACACGGCCTCATGGCCCAGGAAGAGGCGCGGCAGAAGGCCATCGATCTGTTCCGCCGCCTGCGCTTGCCCGAACCCGAAAGTATCGGCCTGCGCTACCCGCATCAGGTGTCGGGCGGCCAGTTGCAGCGCGCGATGACGGCGATGGCCATGTCCTGCGGTCCCGATCTCATCGTCTTCGACGAGCCGACCACGGCGCTCGACGTCACCACGCAGATCGAGGTGCTGGCCGCGATCAAGGACCTGGTGCGTCAGTTCAACACCGCCGCCATCTATATCTCGCACGATTTGGCGGTGGTCGCCCAGATGGCCGACCGGATCATGGTCCTGCGCTACGGCGAGCTGGTCGAGGAGAAGCCGACGGGGGAAATGCTCAGCCATCCCGAAATGCCCTACACCAAATCCCTGTGGGCGGTGCGGTCGCTGCACAAGGAGGAAGAGCCGGGCGACGACATTCTGCTGCGGGTCCGCGGGGTCGATGCGGGCTACAGTGAAGTCATCAGGGTGCTGAAAGACGTCAGCGTCGATGTGCCGCGCGGGCGGACCGTCGCGGTCGTTGGCGAATCGGGCTCCGGCAAGTCGACCCTGGCGCGTGTCATCACCGGCCTGCTGCCGCCCATGAAAGGCGACATCGTCTTCGATGGCAAGCCGTTGCCCCCGGCCCTGAAGGGCCGCTCGACGGACATGCTGCGGCGGATGCAAATGATCTATCAGATGCCGGATACAGCCCTGAATCCGCGCCGCCGGGTGAGCGATATCATAGGGCGGCCCTTGAAGCAGCATCTCGGTCTGACCGGCACGGCGCGCAAGAAGCGGGTCATCGAACTGCTGGAAATGATCGAACTGGGCGAAGGGTTCATGAACCGCCTTCCGGGCGAGCTTTCCGGCGGCCAGAAGCAGCGGCTCTGTATCGCCCGGGCGCTGGCTGTCACGCCGGAATTGATCATTTGCGACGAAGTGACCTCCGCCCTCGACCAGCTCGTGGCGGAAGGGATCCTGAAGCTGCTGCTCCGGCTGCAGAAGGAGCTCAATGTCTCCTACCTGTTCATCACCCACGACCTGGCCACGGTGAAGGCGATCGCCGACTGGATCGTGGTCATGCACCAGGGCAAGATCGTTCAGCAAGGCCCCAAGAACCAGGTGCTGACGCCGCCGCAACACCCCTATACGGAACTGCTGCTCTCCTCGGTGCCGGAGATGGCGACAGGCTGGCTCGATGGTCTCTTGGCCGAGCGGGCGGCCCGTCTGGCAAAGGGCGAAACCGTCCTGGCGAGCTCGGATATGTAGGCGGCCCGAACCGGCCCGCAGACTAGACTAAGTCAGCGTCCGCGGATACAAGGTCTCGGTGTGCCCATCCACCGCGATCACCTGTCCGGATATGTGTTTGCCGCGCTCGGAACACAGATAGACGACCATATCGGCAATCTCGTCCGCATCCACGAAGGTCTGCATCGACGTGCCCTGGGTGTACATGGCCCGCACGTGCGCCTCTGAAATCCCATCCGCCATCGCGTGCGCCGCAATCACGCGATCCATCCGGTCGCCGGTGATCGACCCCGGCGCAATGGCGTTGACGCGGATATTGAACGGCCCAAGCTCCATGGCGAGCGTCTTGGTCAGGCCGATGACGGCAAATTTGGCTGCGACGTAAGGGGCGCGATTCGGCATGCCCATCAGGCCGGCGGTGGAGGAGATGTTGACGATGACGCCCGCTTTTTTGCCCTTCATGTAGGGAAGCACGCGCCGGGCGCACAAAAACTGGCTGTCGAGACAAACGGCGAGGCATTCGCGCCAACCCTCAACCTCGATGGTTTCGAGCGGCCCGGTGGGCCCGGCGATACCGGCATTGTTGATCAGGATATCAATGCCATCCCGTGCAATCGGTTCGATCCATGAATCGACCTGTTCGGGGTCGGCGACGTCGACCCTGGTGCCGGCGATGTGTTCGGGCAGGGTCGCGAGGGCGCCCGCATCGATGTCGCACACGAACACCTTTGCCCCCTCGGCAGCCAGGCGCGAGGCGATGACTCTGCCCGCACCACCGGCACCGGCTGTCACCGCGGCACGTTTGCCATCCAACCGTGTATCCACCCTACCGCCCCTCCACTCACACTACTTACCGCGCCCACAGCATGCTGCCCGACATGCACGGGACCAAGCCCGCTCACGGAAATTAGGCTAAGATTACGGGATCACAGGGGAGACGTGCCATGCCGGAGTTGCTCAACCGCCAAATCATCCTGGCCGCCTATCCGCACGGGGCGCCAAAGGACAGCGATTTCAAACTGGTCGAAGGTCCGGTGCCGAAGCCACGGGCCAGGCAGGTCCTGTGCCGGGCGATCTACCTCTCGCTCGATCCCTATATGCGCGGCCGGATCAGCCCGGCCAAGTCCTATGCCAAGGGGGTCGATCTCGGCGAGGTCATCACCGGCGGCGCGGTCAGCCAGGTGATCCGGTCCGAAAGTCCGGATTTTGCCGAGGGCGATATCGTATTCGGCTATACCGGCTGGCAGGAGTACGCGGCGATGGAAGCCGCAGAGTTAAAGACTGTCGATCCGAAGCTGGCGCCCATCTCGACCGCCCTCGGGGTGCTCGGCATGCCCGGCATGACCGCCTATACCGGCTTGGCGAATATCGGAAAACCGCAAAAAGGCGAAACTCTTGTGGTCGCCGCGGCCTCCGGCGCCGTCGGCTCCGCCGTGGGGCAGATCGCCAAGATCAAGGGCTGCCGAACGATCGGGGTCGCGGGCTCGCCCGACAAATGCCGCTTTGTGGTCGACGAGCTGGGCTTCGATGTCTGCCTCAATCATCGGGATGCGCATTTTGCCGAGGCGCTCAAATCGGCCTGCCCCAATGGGATCGACATCTATTGGGAGAACGTGGGCGGCGCGGTCTTCGAGGCGGTGCTGCCGCTGTGCAACATGTTTGCCAGGATTCCGATTTGCGGCCTCATCGCCCACTCCAATGCGACGGAACTACCCGCCGGCCCAAACCTGGTGCCCATGGTCATGCGCGCAGTGCTGACCAAACGAATACGGATGCAGGGCATGATCGTCTGGGACTTCGCCGATCAGGAGGCGGAATTCCTCGAGCACATGAGCCAATGGATCCGCGACGGCCGGGTCAGATACCGCGAGGACATTGTCGATGGGCTGGAAAACGCACCCAGGGCGTTTCAAGGCCTTCTGCAGGGCAAGAATTTCGGCAAGCTGGTGATCCGCGTTTCGCCGGACCCGGCCGGGCGCAGCTGATGGACGGTGCCTACGCCAAATATCGGTCCTTCAGAGGCGCGATGGCTGCGATATGCTCAGGCGAAAGTCCGCAACACCCGCCGATCACCTGCACACCGCTGTCCACCCAACCCGTCGCGAACGTCAGGAGTGCATCCGGCGCGATGACATCCTCGAACTGCCATTGGGGCATCTTGAAATAGCCCGAGTCCGGATAAGCGGTGAGAGGCCCATCAAAGGCGTCGCGCAGGATGGCGATCGCCTCGCCGATGAGATCCGATGGGGTATGCATGACGCCAGCCGCGGCAACGTCGAAATCGGCGAGTATTTGAACCGTCTCTTGAAACGATATGTCCCTGTCCGACGTGAAACTGAGCACCTGTCCATCCTTGCCGCGCCGCGCGGAAAAGCCGGCCCAGACCGGCAGGCCCGTATCCATAGCGGCCTGAAACGCCGGGATCATGCGGTCCGGATGATGCATCATTTCGAGCAGGATCAGATCGCACCCTTCGCCGCGGAGGAACGCGGCGAATTCCCCGAAGGCCGCCGTCAGCTCCGCCTTGTCGGGTGTCCGCGCCAGATCGGGTTTGGCCGAGCCGCTGAGCATCGGGACCATGTGGGACAATGAACCGGCAACCGCCACGCCTTGGCGGCCGCATGCCTGCCGCGCACGATGCGCCGCCTCCACGGCGGTGCGGTTGATCTCTTCGAACCGGTCGGCCAGGCCCGCCCGCCTGAGCATCAACCGTGACGATGCGAAAGTGTTCGCGGTAATGATATCCGCGCCCGCGGCGATGTAGTCCCGATGGATGCCTTCAAGCACATCGGCATGCTCGAGCGCCGCGCGGCCGCACCAGGCTTCCGGGTCCATGGGCACGCCGCGCCGTTCCAGCTCGGTGCCGGTTCCGCCGTCGAGAAGTACTATGCCGCCCTCTTTGAGACGCCGCTCAATCTGCGAATAACCCATTGATCCAGAGTGCTCCTCGGCCGAAAGGCCCGATGGTTGAACGGCTGCGGGACGCGCCGGTCCCAGGGCTCGTTATAGGGCGAAATCCCCCGGTCCGCACGGGGTCGTTTACCGGGTCATGAATGAACGTCGAAGACCCAGACTTCGTACCACATGTCGGGTTCCGTGGTCGGCAGCGCTTGAAAGGGCTCGCCCTTATGAATGAGCGCCAGGCGCCCCGCCGCCTCGAGGCTCTGCTGGATGGCCGCATAGCCGCGTTCGACATAGGGCTTGACCCAGACGGTGAAGAGAATGCGCCCGCCCGGGCGCACGATGCGTACATATTCGCGTAGGCTCTCGGCCGGCATCTGCGACGTGGTGCCAACGGTCACGACGGCATCGAAGGCATCATCGGCAAACGGCGTGCGCACGCCGAAATCGGCCTGCAACGTTTCTTGGTAGATGTTCTTTGTCGCCGCGATCTCCAGCATGCCGGCGGAGTAATCGGCGGCCACGAGATTGCCGAAGCCCGCCGCTTGTAGCGCGGCGCCGGAGAGGCCGGTACCCGCCCCGGCATCGAGGATTCGGTCGGTCCTGGACAGAAAGGTCTTGGCAACCCCGGCCATGGCCCTGGGTGCCAGGTAATCCTCCAGGTTGCCAAGATCGGCATCGTATTTGCGCGCCCAGAGGTCATAGCGTCGGCGCATCTCCGCTTGATCGGGCGCGCTGATCACCCAGGAAACGCGATCGCCGGGATTATTGGGAAGTTCCGAATTCGACATGGGCCGCTCGCGAACGTAACGCACAGTGTCAGACTCGCCAAAACCGTGGCAGGAGATGATATTCAGGAACACGACAATTTGTTACTGCTCGGCTCTGGTATTGTATTTCATGGTGTACGTGTTCAAGTGGGCCGATGGATATTGACCCGCAGATCGCGACGGCCCTGGGCTTTCCCAAGCCGCAATATACTGCGGTTGAGCGGGAGCGTCGATGGTTGTGCCGTGAAGTGCCGCGTACGCACGTCGTTCAGACGGAAGCGATCACGGACCTGTACGTCACAGGCACGCGGCTGCGGCTCAGAGAGGCGCGCCCCGTCGATGGCGGGACACCCATGCTTCGCCTCAGCCGAAAAGCTGAGATTGACCTCCATACACGGCTGATCACGTCCATTTATCTTTCTGAGGCAGAGTTCGCTGTATTGGCGGCCGCACTATCAGGCGTGCGGATCGCGAAGCATCGGCACAGACTGCAATCTCTTCCGGGTGTGATGATGCTGGTTGACGAGTTTCACGGCGATCTCGCCGGGCTCATCCTGGCCGAAGCCGAGTTCAAGACCGCCGACGTGTTGGCCGCCTTCCCCATGCCGGATTTCGCACACCGCGAGGTCACGGACGATCCGCGCTATTCGGGGGGCGGCCTCGCCAAGCATGGCCTTCCCATAGACCCTTAAGACGAGGCCGTTCCACGGCGTACTCGCGCGGATATTCTTGCAACACCGCGGCGGAAATATTCACTGTGCTGGTGCGTCCTTGCTGAAGGGTTTCGAGGCGGAGCGCCCAGGATCGGCAACAATTCCCTTCGTCCTTGGCACCGGCCGATCGGGCAAGAATCAAAAGAAATCGGCCGGCATGGAAACTCAATCGGCAGGATAACACCGTCGCAGAGTAGAAATAACCTTGAAGTAATATTTGAAATTGTGAGTGAATTACAAATGAAACCATAATTTCTATTACTTTGAATTTTGTATTTCGTCAAATTTACCGGGGTCATTAGATTGAAATGAGCCGGGATAAAAATTTTTGCCACCGGAATATTCTCCGCCGCGATTGAGTCCCTAAAGAATAAGACGCCCATCTCCCTTGACAGACTCCGCGACATTTTCGCATTTTTCGCACGTATATGTGTCGATGAAGCTCTTTCAGACACGCACTGTACGCCCTGGTCTGATTGAGACTGCGTCGGAATTGATCGCAATCGCCCCATGCAAGGGCGGGGTGATCGCCGGTGCAGGGCCGGGCAAAGAACGGGTATCGCAGCTCTAGGTAAGTCGAGCGCACAACGTCAGGGAGACGGGGATGAATTTGCCCGGGAAGACTTTTCTCAGACGGCGGCTTTTCGGTTTTGTCGCGGCGCTTATCGCCGTCGCCGGGCTGTCTGTCGCAGGGGTGGTAGCCGGCGCCAACGCGGCCGTGGTGGTGGAAGGAGATTTAGGACCAGCCTTGATCTTATCGGTTCCGTCGGACGGGACTTTCGCTTTCACGACCACGGATCTTGGAGCGGATGGGCGCGTACTGCAGTTTCAGGTGAGTTCAGAATCGGCACTGGCCGCGGCGGCGGCGCAGATCTCGCTGCTCGATGTATTCGGCATAGCCGGTTTTGGCATGAGCTTGATCGAAAGTACGAGCGGAACCTTCACGACGTTCGCCACACTCGATTCCGACTTGGTTGGCAGCGGCGGTACTTTTGTCGTCAGTTTCGACAGTCTTGCCGCGGGGAATTTGTACGGCCTGCTGTTCACGGGCACCGTGACCGGGACCGAAGGAGGATTCATCGCCGGGACATATACCGTTTCCGCCGTGCCCTTGCCGCCGGCCGTCTGGCTTTTCCTGTCGGCCTTGATCGGCCTGGCCGGGGTGGTGCGGCGGAAAAGCACCAGGACCGGGGCGGCGAGCTCAAAGGGGGCTCGGCATCCAGCCTAGGGGGTCTCTGACCGATCGGCACGCCGGCATCGGTGCGTTAGCCACGGGTCTGGTAGCGATGACCACCGATTTGGCCTGAGGAACGCCCTTCCAAGACTGTCTTTCCGAGCGCTGAGTGCAGACGTAGCCAACTCTCCCGGCCGGGCGGGCGGGTTCAATTGGCGGCAGGATTTTCCTTTACTGGGCTGGTCCTGCCCTGTTCTTAACGACCCGCAAAGGCAAACTTAATCATTTGCTGAAAAATTCGGTTTGGCTTTTGATTTCCCGTGCTATTTTCTTGCGGGTGACAGCTTTTGCGCGAGGGTAATTTGGAAAACCGGCTCATAAACCGTGCGCTCGCGGTGTTTTTTCTGTGCGTCCTCTCCTGGCCTGCCCTGGGGCAACAGGCCAGCTACCGGCTCAATCCGGGCGATGTCCTGAATATCTCGGTCTGGAAGGAAGAGGGCATGCAGCGTGACACCCTGGTGCTGCCAGACGGGATGATCTCGTTTCCCCTGGCCGGGCACCTGATGGCGGCCGGCAAGACCCCGCAAGAGGTTCAGGAAGCCCTCGTCGCCCGGATTCGGGACTACATTCCGGACCCGCAGATCACCGTGACGGTGCTGCGCACGGCCGGCGACAAGATCTATGTGGTTGGCCAGGTGAACAGGCCGGGCGAATTTCCGGTCAGCCACCGGATCGACGTGGTCCAGGCCCTCAGCCTGGCCGGCGGATTGACGCCCTTTGGCGATGAAAACGACATCAAGATCTTGCGCCGCAAGGCCGATGGGACGCAGGAAGCCATCCCCTTCGACTATTCCGCCGTCAAGCGCGGCAAAAGTCTGGAGACCAACATTCAGCTCGAGAGCGGCGATGTCGTGGTCGTGCCTGACTGATGTCCGGTAACCGGAGAGCGCCGGTTCCGCCGGCTCGGCCGGCCGCTGCGGCCGCGTCCGGGGCGCTTGTTCCGGCGGTCGTTTTGCTCGGCTTGGCGGGGATTTACTACGGGGCCGAAACCAATGCCGCGGAATGGCTCGCCGAGGGACAGGCAAGCCTGTCCGGGGTATTCGACGACAACATCCGCCTCAGCGCCACTGACAAGCAATCGGTCTTCGGCGCGATCTTCGCGCCGCAAATCGGCGTGCGCAGGCGCACTGAGATCTGGGATCTGAACTTCATTGCCGATGCGACGATCGCCCAGTATTCGGAAGATTCGGCCCTTAACTCGCAGAACCCGCGGCTGCGTTTCGATTCCAAATATCGAACCATGAAGGGCTTGCTCAGGGTCACGGGCGAGGCCAGCCGCACCTCGACATTGGTGACCGAAGAAACCGATGCTGGCAGATTCAACTCCAACACCGAGCGCAATCTGTTCCGGCTGTCGCCATCCTGGGCCTACAGCTTGACGGAGCTCGATACCCTCAATCTCGGCGTCGGCTGGACCGAGGCGTTCTACGAATCCGACGCTTTGGCCGACTATCGCAGCTTCAATGCCAACGCCGGCTGGTCGCGGCAGGTGACGCCGACCGATGTGATGAGCCTGACCATGGTTGCCGACCATTACGAATCCGAGTCGACCCTCGACTTGCAAAGTAACGCCGTTGCCGCCCTGGTGGGATGGGAGCACACCCTGTCGGAGCGGTTAAGGGTTTCGGTGGCGGCGGGTCCGCAGTATTTTACCACCGACGTTCCGAGCTTCGCCGGCGGCACTCTGCACACGGAGGAGCAGGATACAATTGGCTACCGCGTCAATGCCAGCATCGACTATCAATTGAGCCCGCAAACCAGCGTGGGAGCCAGCTTTGCCCATCAGATCGATCCATCGGGCAGCGGCACGCCCCTGGAGCGGAATCGCTTAGAGGTGAACGCCCGTCACCAGTTCCTGCCGCGCCTGGCGGCAAGTCTGCGCGCGTTCCTTCAGTTGGACAGCAGCCCAACCAACGAGCTTGGCAACAACCGGGACCGGAATTACGTCAGTGTGGAACCGCGCGTGATCTATGAATTGACGCCGAACTGGGATTTGTCCGGAAGCTACCGATTCCGGACCCAGGACACGGATAGCGCGGATCGGGCATATTCGAATGCCTTCTTTGTCACGGTCACCTACAAGGCCATGCCGTGGACGCTGGGTCGCTAGAAACTAGGTTGGACAAGGCTGACCCGGCGGACGGGACCGGCCGAGGAGTAGGGTTATTTCGTACGCTGTGAGCGACCAAGTGGAACAGACCCAATACGGATTGCAGGACTATCTGGCGATCTTGAGGCGGCGCAAGTGGCAACTGATCCTGCCGGCAGTGCTGTTGTTCCTGACCGCCGTCCTGTTCGCCGTACTCTGGCCGCCAACCTATGAATCGACGGCCACGATCCTGATCGAAGAGCCGGATGTCCCCCGCGACCTGGTCAGCTCGACCGTCACAAGTTATGCGGACCAGCGGCTGCAGGTCATCACCCAGCGGGTGATGACCACGAAGAACCTGCTCGGCATCATCGATCGGTTCAATCTGTATCAGAAAGAGCGGCTGCGCTCGCCCATTGGCCTGGTGGTTCAGGCCATGCGCGACGACATAGCCCTGGACATGGTCAGCGCCGATGTGGTCGACCCGCGCAGCGGCCGTCCGACCCAGGCGACCATTGCCTTCAAGCTGAGTTTTCAGGACCAACGCGCGGAAACCGCGCAACGGGTGCTCAACGAGCTGGTCTCCCTCTATCTCAGCGAGAATTTGCGCACCCGCCGTGAGCAGGCGGCGGAAACCACCGAGTTTCTGACCAGCGAGTCGGCGAAGCTGGATGCGTTAGTCAATCGGCTGGCCTCCCAATTGGCGGATTTCAAGCGCGAGAATTCGGGGCGTCTGCCGGAACAAGCCGGACTCAATTTGCAGCTGATGGACCGGACCGAGCGGGAGATGATCGAGGTCAAGCGGCAGATCCAAAGCTTGGACGAGCGCAAGATCTACCTCGAGGCGGAGTTGGCGCAGATCAGCCCCTACAGCACCTTCATGGTCGACGGGCAGCGGGTACTCAGCCCGGCCGAGCGGCTGCGGGCGTTGCAGACGCAATTTGTCAGCCTGCAGGGCATCTACGGTCCAAGGCACCCGGACGTGGTGAAGCTGTCGCGAGAAATCGAAGCGTTGAAGCTGGAAACCGACGCCCGCGCCGATCCGGCGGAATTGAATCGGCAATTGGATGCCCTGAAGAGCGAGTTGGCCGTCGCCCGGGAAAAATACGCAGCCACTCATCCGGACGTCGTCCGCCTGCAGCGGTTGGTTGCCGCTACACAATCGGCGCTTTCGGGGGCGGCGAGTGCGCCGGTCCAAGCGCCGGCGGCGGCCAAGCCGGACAACCCGGCCTACATTCAATTGCAGGCGCAGCTCGAGGTGGTCAGTGCCGAACGGAGAGCCCTGACGGGGCAACATGTGGCTTTGGAAGCCAAGCTGAAGGATCTGGAGCAACGCATCCTCGCCGCGCCGCAGATCGAGCGCGTCTACGTGCTCCTGCAGCGTGACTATGAAAGCGCCCTGGCCAGCTCGCGCGAAGTCCGGGCCAAGGAAACGGCGGCTCAACTGGGCCAGTCTTTGGAGTCCGAGCGCAAGGGCGAGCGGTTTTCCCTCATCGAACCGCCGGATATGCCACTGCTGCCGGTGAAGCCGAATCGTCTGGCCATACTGGTCCTGGGCTTTGTCTTTTCCGTGGCGGCGGGTGTTGGCTGTGTGGCGCTGTTCGAGAACCTGGACCAGTCGGTCTATGGCCCGAAGCGGCTCGCCATGCTCACCGGCGCCCCGCCGCTGGTGGTCCTGCCCCACATCAGGAACCGGTCGGACGATAGGCGCAGATGGAGCCACGCCAGCCTCTCGTTCGTGGGGGCCGCCATCGCCATTGGCGGGGGGCTCTATCTGGTGCAGATGTACATCATTCCGCTGGATGTGCTTTGGTCCATTGCCGAGCAGCGAGTTACCGACTACCTCGCCCAAATCGGCGGCGCTTAGCAACGGCCGGGAAGGACCCACACCGCGATGGAGCGCATCGAAAAGGCATTGGCCAAGGCACGGGAGCAGCGGCGGGCGCACACGGGCACCCCCCGGCCGGCGGCGCTCCTGGCCAGCGCCACCATGCCGCCGCCACTGAATACCGGCGGCTCGACGGCCACCCGGGTCGTCACCGCTTCGCCGGCCACGATGCGGGAAAACCGCGTGATTGCCGGGTTCGCGCAGGATCCCCGGGCCGATCTGTTCCGCATGCTGCGCGCCCAGGTCTTGCACGGCATGGAGGCGGTCGGCGGTACGACCCTGGGCATTTGCAGCCCGAACCCCGGAGACGGCAAGACGACGATCGCGGCGAACCTTGCCGTCAGTTTGGCGATGGATTCCAACCATACGGTGCTTCTGGTCGATCTCGACCTGCGGCAGCCGAAATTGTCGGAGTGCTTTGGCCTGACCCCGCAGATCGGCATGAGCGACTATTTGTTCGATGGCGCCCCCCTGTCGGATTGCCTGGTGAATCCCGGAATCGACCGGCTGGTTCTGCTTCCCGCCGGCCGGCCGTTGAGCAATTCCTCGGAGGCGCTGGCCTCCCCGCAGATGGTCAATCTGGCGCGGGAGTTGAAGGCCCGGTATCCGGACCGCATCGTGATCTACGACCTGCCGCCGCTGCTCGCCAGCGACGATGCGCTGGTCTTCCTGCCGTTGATCGACGCGACCTTGTTGATCGTGTGTGAAGGGTTGACCAGTGCCGGGGATGTGCGCCGAACGGTCGAACTCCTGGACCAGCGCAAGCTTCTCGGGACCGTGCTCAATCGTTCGTCGGAGGCTATTCTCCGCACCTATACCTGACAGTTCTTCACCCCTGGTCCTCCGCTGGCCGATTGATCGGCCACCCGACTCGTGGCATTGGGGGTGTGGACACCGGTTCGGCAGTCTGAGGCGCGTTCGCATGTACGAGAATTTCTATGGGTTCAGGGAGAAGCCCTTCTCGCTGCTTCCTGACCCCGAATTTCTGTACCTCAGCGCCAATCACAGCTCGGCATTCAGCGTGCTCGAGTACGGCCTGACCGGGCAGGCCGGATTTACGGTCATCAGCGGCGAAGTCGGCTCCGGCAAGACCACCCTGCTGCGCAGCTTCCTGCGCCGGGTTGGGCCGGAATCGACCATCGGCCTGATCAGCAACACGCCGCATGACTTTGGCAGTCTGCTGCGTTGGATCATGTATGCCTTCGAGCTCGACTATCAGGGCAAGGAAACGGTCGAGCTGTTCGAGGCGTTCACCGATTTCATGATCGCGCAGTACGCGGCTGGAAAGCGGTGCGTGCTGATCATCGACGAGGCGCAGAATCTGGGATCGGAAACCCTGGAAGAGCTGCGCATGCTGTCCAACGTCAATGCCAGCAAGGATTTGTTGCTGCAGGTGATTCTGGTGGGTCAGCCGGAATTGGCGGAAACCCTGAACCGGCCCGACATGCAGCAATTCGCCCAGCGTGTGTCCATCAGCTACCACCTCAAGGCGCTGACCTTGGAAGAGACGCACACCTACATCCGGCACCGCCTGACCGTCGCGGGCGGCGATGCCGATCTCTTTACCGGCGCGGCTTGCGATGCGCTGCATATCCTCTCCAAAGGCATCCCGCGCCTGATCAACGGTCTGTGCGATATCGCCCTGGTATACGGCTTTGGCGAGGAATCCCGGCGGATCGATCTGGAGACCATCCTGGCGGTGATGGAGGATCGCAGCCAAAGCGGCCAGTGGATGGGCGCCAATCCGCCCAGCCAAGAGTTCCTGCGCGCCGAGGTCAGGCGTTTGGAGGCGGCACGCAAGGGCAAAATCGTGGCCCGCTCGGCCAAGCTCGCCGGCCGTCAAGGTGCCGGGGGAGATTCGCCCTTCACGGTGATCCCCACCGAGGCGAAGCCGGCCGAAGGCCCCCGGGTGGTCAGCGCCTTGGCGCCGCCGGGAAGCTCGAACGCAACACTGGTGTTATCCCCAGGGAACGCTGGCCAGGAGAAGGCTGGCCAGGTGAATGCCGGGCGCGCCGTGCCCACGCGCGGCCCGTCGCCAAGCGGCGGCGCTGCCGACCATACTCTGGCCGCTGCGCCGGTGGACCCGGTGGCGCCGGTGCATTCCGGGCCGCGGCAGTTTTCGCCGGAATTTACCGGGTCGCGACGGCAGCCAGCCCCCCAACCCTTCGCCTACAAGGGTAAAATCCGTTGGGTTCTGGCCGGGCTATCGCTGGCCATTTTCCTCCTCGGCCTGTGGCTGGTGTTGGCCATGCCAAGCTTGAATTTCTAAACCAGACCGCGAAAGCCGAGGACGCACAGGCCGACAAAACCGGCGATCCGCAGAAACCGAAACGACAGCCGGCTCCTGCTCATGACGAATTCGCAGGCATAGAAGATCAAGGCGGCCCGCACGGCCAACGAGCCGATGGGATAGCCGGGAACAGCCTCGAAGGGCATGTTGGGCACGGCCAGGACGAAGAACAGCACCAGCAGATCCTGCGGCGTCATTTGGAACGTCTCGCGCCGGGTCAGGCGAATGGCCAGGGCGAGGACACACCCAAGAACGAACAGATAGGCATTTACGCCCCAATCCAGCGTGGCGTCGAACGTGGTCACGGGGGCCACCAGAAAAACCACGAACAGGCTCAGCGCGTAAACGCCGAGCCGGGTGAAAAGTCGGGTCCAGGGGTGCAGAAAGAAATGTGCGAAGACCATCATGGCGGCAATACCGGCAGCCACCATGGCGATGTCGCGCGACGGCGGCTTGTCGATCAAGGCACCGCCCAAGAGGATGAGCGAAACCCCGAACTGCACGTAGTAGGCCGTCGCCATCGGCAGCCATTCGAAACGCCGGAGCAGGGTGTTGCGGCGCTCGACAAAGACCGGCGCCGCATCGCCCGCCGGCGCCGGCGCAACGGCGGCATGAATCCGTACGGCCTTCACTTCCGCCGCATAGAGCATGCCGTAGACGAGGGTTGCAAAGACAAGGAAGACGGCGGCGGCCAGCGCGTCGCTCTGATATTCGATCAGGAATCCGAGTGCGACGGCCAGCGCCTGCACGGCATAGATGATCGCCACCGCCTCATAGTGCCGGAAGCCGATCGCCAGAAGCCGGTGATGGAAATGACGCTTGTCGGGCTTGAACGGAGATCCCCTGTGCCGGAGCCGGATGATGATCACCGACAGCGTATCGAGCAGTGGCAGGCCGATCAGGAAGAGTGGCAGAATGGGGTTGAGGGCCGGGTTGACGTTGCTCGTCAGGACAATGGCCATGTACGCCAGGGTAAAGCCCAGGAACTGGCTTCCGGCATCGCCCATGAAGACCACGGCCGGGTGCGCGTTGAAACGCAGGAACCCCAGGATCGCCCCAATCAGGGCCGCCGCGCCCAGATAGAGCGTCAGGCCGCCGGCGGCATAGGCGATGACGCCAAGGCCCGCCAGACTCAGCATCGAGACTCCCCCGGCCAGGCCATCGAGCCCGTCGGACAGATTCATCGCGTTGGTGACGCCCAAGATGAACAGAAAACTGAGCGGATAGGTGACCCAGGGCGTGACCGGGTCCAAGCCGCAAAAGGGCAGAATCTGCAAATGGACTCCGCCCAGCATGGCAACCAGGATAGCCACCACCTGCCCGCAGAATTTCCATTTGAATTCAAGATTGTATCTGTCATCGACAATGCCGAGCAAGACGATCAGGCCGCCGCCGATGAGATAGAACAGGCCGCTTCGATCCAGTTGCGCCCAAATCAGCAATGGCAACAGGATGCCGACGAAGATCGCGATCCCGCCGACCCGGGGGATTGGACCGGCATGCACTTTTCGCGCATTGGGCTGGTCGACCAGGCGCAGCATCCCCGAAGCGCTGGCCAAGGGGGGGATGAGCACCATGGTGACGAAAAGTCCGACGATCAGGCCCAGCAGAGAGGTCATCGCGCTATGCAGCGTCCGTCAATGGGCAGAGTGAACACCAATTTTTTCCGAAGCCATGCGAAGGCCGGTTTATCCCATCAGCGCGGGAAGTAGGGTGTCAGATTTGGGACCAGGGTCGCTGCGAAATCGGATAGGCGCCGGTCCGCGGCGTCCAGCCCGTCCGCGCCGCGGATCGAAGTGACCAGCCGCACCAGGGCCCCATCGGTCCGGTTGCGAATCAGAGCATCCCAGAAAATATACCACTTCACCCAGTATTCATTGGTCAGGAACCGATCGCGCTGTGGGAACCAGTAGTAGACAAGCTGCTGAAAATCCCCTTTGCCGATGATCGCGCGGTTGACGGTCAACGGCTGTCCGGCGGGCAAAATTCCGTCCAATTGGCGCTGGCCAAAGCTTTCGATCCGCCAGCCGTCACCGGGGATGCACGACTGCGGCGAATGCACCGACTCGCCCTTGCGCTGCGAATTGTAGTAGGCCACGTAGAAGTTGACCGGAACCGGATCCGTTTCGCGCCGGTAATCGGCCATGATGTAGTCATCGACCTTGAGGGCCGCGACGATTTCCGGATCGATCGCCAAGTCGCGTCCGCGCCATTCGTCCAGGCGCACCGGGAATGCCGCGAGGTTGCGCCGCTCGAGGGCTGCCTCGGCGCGGCCACCCAGTAAGGAACTCGCGGCGGCGGCGAGAAGAATAATCGCCAGCGAAGCCAGGTAGGGCCGGGGCAAGCCTCTCGCCGCTTGGGCCTTTTCGACGGCGATCGGCCGCTGCGATTCGATCCGCAAGCGGTCGAAAACGGACCCCCGCATGCCGCAGAGCCGCATGACCAGCCAGATCTCGGCCAACAGGATCGCCACGCAAGCCATGAATATGATCCAACCTTCGAAGTTGTGCAGGAACCCTTCCGCCATCTCGATGCCGTAGTACTCGACCAAGACGCCGATGATCCCGATGCGCAGGGAATTCATGAAAATCGTGATGGGAATGGTCGACAGGAAGAAGATGGCCTTCTGCCAGAACGGCCCTTGATAGAGAGTGGCGACGAGGAATCCGAAACTCATGAGCGGGAAGAGGTACCTGAGGCCGCTACAGGCCTCGACCACCTGCAACTTGTAGACCCCGAGATCGATCACGTTCCCGTCGAGGAACACGCTGATTCCGAACCAGCGGATCACCATCACCCCGAGCTGAGACGAGATCAGCTGCAAGTCGCTCGACAAACCGTTGTAGAGGAAACCGGGCAGCGGGATCATGAAGACGAGATAGAGCAGCGGCACCCAGAGGGCGCGCATCCCGGACCAGCCGAAATACGCCAGGGCGACACCGAAGAGGGTGACCAGGAAGCCGTATTGCACGACCGTGAAAATGGTTCCCAGTTCGCCCATGACAAACATGGCCAGACCGAGAAAGACGACCAGGCTGCCGGTCCACGCTCCCCTATGACCGGCCGTGGCCAGCCGGTGTCGGTTCCGCCAGATGAGGAACAGGCTGATGGCTGGGATCAAATAACCATGGCTGTATTCCGCCGATTCCCACTGGCCGGCCATGGCGGCGAGGCCGTCCTGGAAAATGAACCCCAGCAGCACGGCCAGGATGGCCAGCGAGGCGCGCGCGAAGGCCGCGCTTCGCTGGCGATCGGCGCCTTGAAGGTTCCCAATTGTGGCCCGATCCGCCAATGTTCAAGCATCCTCGCTGTGGGCACCGCTCGCAATCCAGCTCTGGCCAGACCATGGCGCGGCCGGAAGTATAACGGCCCCGCGCCGCGTAACCTAGCTTCCCCGGGGCGCGACTCCGGAACGCCCGGTGCCCATATAATCCACAACTGTCCATAATTTCCCCCCGATTGAAATAATGAGGTGCCGGCTCATGTTCCGGGCCTCATGGGGACTGG
>DASWJP010000178.1:0-2913 GCA_036397065.1 Kiloniellales bacterium
CTCGGTGGCCGGCCGTGCCGATCAGGAGCATCTCGACGCCGACAACCCGAATTCGCCGCGCAACCGCCGCATCTCGATTATCCTGCTGCGCCAGAACGCGTTGGCGAAGGTGCCGGAACCGACGCTCCCGCGCCTCCAAACCGGCGCCGTCCCCAGCCAGGAAGCCCCGAGCGAGGCGACCCCCAGCCAAGCGGCTTCGCCGGCCCAATAAGCTGCCCTCATGCTTGTCATTCGCAGGCACAACCCCTATCTGCAAAGGCATTCATGCTCATAGCCGATGGGAAGGCGTATCCGATGGCCTACCGCGACAGTCTACCCAGCCTCCGGCTCGGCGCTGCGGATTGGGCCGACGGGCCGCCGCACCCGCACGATGCCCCCCTTCTGTACGAGGGACTGCTCTGGCGCCGCATCCTGGCCTACGGGATCGACGTGGTGGCGATTGCCGTGCTATCCGCCGCGGCCTGGGTGGCCGCCGGCATTCTGGGGCTGATGACCTTCGGGCTGCTGTGGCCGGTCGCCATCGTTGCTCTCGCCCTGATCCCGGCCACCTATCACACATTCTTCCTGGGCAGCCGGGGTGCAACCCCCGGAATGCGCCTTCTCGACCTGGAAATGTGGAGCCTGACGGGGCGGCAACCGGAATATCTGCAGGCTTTCCTGGCCACGGTTCTGTTCTATGTCAGCGTGAGCATGACCGCCTCGCTGATCCTCATCGTCACCCTGTTCAACGACCGCCGCCGGACCCTGCATGACGTGCTGGCCGGCACCCTGGTGCTTCGGCGGATACCGCCCGGCAGCCATTCCAACTAGCGGGGACAACAAGGGTCTGGCCTGGAACGAAGCCAAGCTGCGATAATCGGCAATCGGCGCCGCTGCGCCCAACCGGGGAGACTTCCACCGCCGTCATGCGACAAGGCCCTGCTTTTACCGTTTGCAGTCAGGCACCGCGCGAACCCAGACAGCCGGCGCAGCAGTTCTACGTGCTGGCCGAGACCAACTGTCCCTACCTGCCGGGACGGCGCGAACGTAAACTGATTACCGAACTGGGAAACGGCGAGACGACCGAGTTTTACGGGCAGCTCTCGCGCGCCGGTTTCCGCCGCAGCCATAGCTTCGCGTACCGTCCGGCATGCGTGAATTGCACGGCCTGTGTGCCGGTTCGAGTGGCGGCGGCGGCCTTCGCGCCCAGTCCATCCTTGCGCCGGGTTGAACGGGTGAATGCCGATATCCGCGCCGAGCTGCGGCCGGCCCGCGCCACCATCGAGCAGCACCGGCTGTTCAGCCGCTATGTGACAGCCCGTCACGACGACGGCGAGATGGACGGCATGACCTTCGCCGATTATCGCGGCATGGTCGAGCACACGCGTGTCGATACACGCGTAGTGGAGTTCCGTTGCCAGAATGGCACCTTGCTGGGCGCTTGTTTGGCCGATTGGCTGCCTGACGGCCCGTCCGCTGTTTACAGCTACTTCGACCCGGCGGCAGTCCGGCGCGGCCTTGGCACGTACATGGTCATCTGGTTGATACGAGCGGCGCAGGCGGCCGGCCTGGATTATGTCTACCTCGGCTATTGGATCGCCGAGTCGCCGAAGATGTCCTACAAGACCCGCTTCCAGCCGTTGGAAGCCTTCGGGCCGGATGGCTGGCAGGTCATGCGCGGATAAGCGCCGGGGCGCGCTGATTCTTGCTTTACAATGGCAACCTGCCTAAGCTTCGCCGTCTGCTTCGTGGGCCGGGTGTCCACCTGGACGTTCAGCAACCCGCGCAATAAAACCCTGAATCCATTGGGAGGTATTCCGTCATGACAGATCACTCCTCGAAAGAGAAAGCGCCTGCCGCCCGGCTCGAGCGCCGCGAGTTCATCAAGAAGGCCGCCGCCGGCTCGATCGTCGCGGCGACCGGCGTCGCCGCCTCGACCTTCCCCAAGCCCAGTTTGTCGCAAGGCCTGCTGAAGTGGCGCATGCAGACAACTTGGCCGAAGAATTTCCCCGGTTTGGGAACCGGCGCCAATGCCTTGGCCGATTTCATCGGCAAAGCCTCCGATGGCCGCCTGACCATCGAAGTCTTTGGCGGCGGCGAGATCGTGCCGGCTTTCGAAACCATGGACGCGGTTTCCAGCGGCACCATCGAGATGGGCCATGGCGCGCCCTATTATTGGAAGGGCAAGGTTTCCGCCACTCAGTTCATTGCCGCCATCCCCTTCGGCCTCAACGTGGCCGAGCAGAACGCCTGGGTCCAGTTCGGCGGCGGTCAGGAACTGGCCGACAAGGTGTACAAGGAGATGGGCTGCAAGTTCTTCGTCTCCGGCAACACCGGGGTGCAGATGGGTGGCTGGTTCAACAAGGAAATCAATTCCTTAGAGGACTACAAGGGCCTGAAGATGCGCATCCCTGGCCTCGGCGGCGAGGTGGTCAAGGCGGCCGGCGGCAATGTGGTCAACCTGCCGGGCGGTGAGATTCCGCCGGCTTTGTCCTCGGGTGCCATCGATGCCACCGAGTGGGTCGGACCGTACAACGACCTGGCCTTCGGCCTCTATAAGAGCGCCAAGTTCTACTATTATCCGGGCTGGCATGAGCCGGCGACCTTGCTCGACAATTTCATCAACCTGAAAGCCTGGGAAGGCCTCAGTGGCGATCTGCAAGCGATCGTTGCGGCGGCGAACGCCGCCGCCAACTCGCTGGTGCTCAACGAATTCAACGCCAACAACAACGCCTCGCTGAACACCTTGGTCAACGATCACAGCGTGGTTCTCAAGAAGTTCCCGGACGAAGTGCTCAACGGCCTCGGCGCCCTTGCCGGCAAGGTGGTCGGCGAAATAGCGTCGGCAGACGCGTTGAGCCGCGAAGTCATGAACAGCATCGCCAACTTCCGCAGGCAGGCGATCGCCTATGCGAAGGTCTCGGAGCAAGCGTA
>DASWJP010000179.1:0-12032 GCA_036397065.1 Kiloniellales bacterium
GCGCCCCAGAGATGCAACGGGATGGGACGCTTGAGCTGTTTGGGGGCTCCGCGCCCCATCCCGTTGCGCCACCGAGCCAGACAGGCTCAAATGCAGAACAGACTCTACTTATCCCTGGATGAGAAACGGGGCTCAGGTCAGGTTCATTGGCGTATTCGTCGCCGGCATCGTCTGTCGGCGAGCTGAAGTGCAGCATGAGTTCCATCGCCGCTTGCATATATTTAGCGAGTCCGTCGAGCATGCTATTACAGCGATTCTACTTGTTCTACTTGGCAGTACGCTGCCGGCTCTATGGCCCGTGCTAGATTGGCAACACTCGGTCATTGGGTTCGGTCTGCTTCTCGTCATACGGCCTTTGGCGGGCTGGCTGTCGCTCATTCGATCCAACCTTGACACCCACGAACGCTGGGTCGTCGCTTTCTTTGGGGTTAGGGGGATCGGTTCGATCTACTACATGGGTTACGCTGCCGGCCATATAGAGTTTGTGAACGAGAAACAACTCTGGGCCCTCGTTGTCTACACCGTCTTCGCCTCCACAGTCATCCACGGCATGGCCAAATATCTCTTCATAGACCGCCTGTTGAAGAACGACAGCCACTGAGTCTTGGCAATCCAGCCTAATATGTCTCACTCCGGAGGGTAGTCGGCAAAGTCTGCTTGAAGACGATAAAATGCGCTGTGCTAAATGCTCGCTCCGGGTCAGACACGGATTTTTGCCGGGGGTGCCGCCCGCGTTCGGTCCTGGGGGCAACCTGGAAATAGGCGAGCCGGTTCCCGATATTCGCGCCCTGAAGTCCGATATCGCGGGCAAACTGGCCGTCCTGTTGACATGGCTGGGACGAGGAAAACTAGCCAGTGTCGGACATTGGGAGCAGGGTTAGAAACTGGGAGTTTTCCAAAAATCTGATTGCCGTAAAATTCCCTCGAGATGCATATTTTAATTCCAGCGGAGCGGCTGCTCGCCGATCAAAAGTAGCTTTACTTAGCGATCTCCTTGCTGTCCTCGCGCTCAGCCTCCTTCAATTCGTCGGCGAACCCATGGTTCACGTCCCGGTGGCCCGCCTCGTCGTTGCGGATCACCAGCACCACGTCACGGAGCCGCGCGTCAGGCGCTAGCTTCCAATAGTCGATGGCGATCTTCGGCGCTGGCACGTTCTCTTGCCGCCCCACGTCGATATTTTCGAGGTATTCGGTGTAGCTGATCACCGCCTCTTCCTCGAAGTAACCGACGATCCGATGCGTAGTCTTCGGGGAAATCAGGTAAAGCAGGAAGAATGCGTTGTACATTACTCCCTGGGCGACAAGAATCAGAAATCGCTCGAAGGCGCTTGGCCGGGCGATGTGGATGAACGTCATCAGGTGCATGCGTTCGTTTTCAGCCTCATCCAGCAACGTACGGATCCATCCGTGATCGTCCTCCATCCGCCGCAACGCTTTCAGGTGCTGCAACGCGCCCCCTACCATGCCGGGCACTGCGGCTACGGTTTCAAGAACGACGGCGCGGTGGCCATAGCGCCTAGCGAAGAATGTGTCTGCGAAAAACCGCAGCACCCTGACGAAAAAAAGTGCAAACCGGTCGGAAAGGTTCTTCGGTTCATGATGCCGTGAAAGGTCAATGGCACTGGTCATTGTCGTTGGAAGCCTCCCTCAGTGGGATTTCTTGTAATAACTGATATTGAAAATTGAAGAAACAATTCGGGAGCGATCCAGTTCCGAGCGGCCTGTCCTCGATCAATTCGCGTCTACCGTCGGGATCGTCGCTGTTCTGTGGCACCCTACGGACCGAGTATCGATCGCCATAGCCTCGGAATGTACGTAGTGCTCGCGCCGGTCGCGGCATGCCGGTTCGATGCCGGCCGGCGGTGCACCGCAACTTGGGTAGTTTCCGATCCTATCGCCCCGCCTCCGTCTCGACTTAGGGTCACAACTCCCAAGGTCGGACGGTCAAGGTCCAGGTGAACCTGATGACAGAAACGACAACCGCACGACTTGGTATCGGCATCGCGTAGTTGTGGAGAAACGGTATGAATTGGGATCAGATCGAAGGCAATTGGAAGCAGATCACGGGAAACATGAAGGTGAAGTGGGGCAAGCTGACGAACGACGAAATCGACCAGATCGAAGGCCGTCGTGATCAGCTTGTTGGCCTGGTCCAGGAGCGCTACGGCCTTGCAAAGGATGCGGCCGAACGCGAAGTGGATGAATGGCGCCAACAACTTTAACCGCGTATCGGACGATGTTCCGGGAAGGTGCGGTCCGCGCCGTCCCGGCGCGCGGCCCATCATCGTTATAGGCAGCTGAGGACCATGATGCTAAGCCAAGTTCACCCGCTTGTATGGATTGCGCTCTTGCCGTTAATGGCGCTGGTACCGGCAACCGTCGCCTATCGGAAGGGATACCCCTTCTTCGGGGTTTGGCTGATCAGCATCCTTTTCCCGCCGCTGGCTCTTATTATCGTCCTGTTACTCCCAGTCTACAAGGTGTGTCGGTACTGCCTCGAACAGATCAAGGTGGGGGCTTCGGCGTGCCGCCATTGCGGCCGTTGGCAAGCCGCCACGCCGGATCCGCTAACCCAGGCCCCGTTCAGCCAGGCCCCGTTCAGCCAGGCCCCGCTAAGCCAACCCCCGTTGACCCTGGGTCAGCCGGCGATGGATCGCCCTGGCGAACAGCATTCAGAGCTCCGGGCGGGCGCGAATGGGAAAGCGTTTAGCGGCAGTGAGGACCATCCCCAAAGCCTCGGCGATCAAGTTCGGCAATTCGCGCTGCGGGTGCGGCGGCCGTCCGGTCGCACGGCAGTGTTGGGGGTCGGCATGCTCGCGACCGTCGCTGTCGCCGTCCTAACGCTGCCAGGAATGCGAGACACCCTTTGGGGCGAGGCGAAACTGCCGGCCGAAGCGGCGGAAGCCGCCGCCCTCGCACCATACGATGAGGGATCGGTCGCCTCTGTTGCGCCCACGGCCAGCATCCCGCAATACAGCGATACAGACATGAACCCAGCCACGGAGCTGAGTGACGCGGCTAGGCGTGGAGTGTCGCCCGTCGCCGTGCCGGAACGGGCCGCTGCTCGGTTAAACGGGCGGGAGACACCGCGGCCGGAAACCTTGCTGGTGCGCGCCTCAACATCGGCGAGGGTAACCGATAAGGTGATCGAACGCCCGTTTGTCCTACCGCTGACGGATGCGCTGCGGCGGGTACAGGCCAAGCTGACCGAGTTGGGTTACGACATCGGTCCGGCCGACGGCATCATGGGGATAAAGACCGAGGCTGCCCTCCGCCAATACGAGTCGGCAAACAACCTACCCATGGGCGGGACCTTCGAGGTGCTGCTCCGGCCCGCGCGGGCGGCGCCGTTCGAGGCAGCGGAAAACCAGTCGGAGCCGATATCGCTGCTGCCCTACACCATGCTGGTGGCGAAACCTTAAGGCTTTTCCTGAAAGTCGTCCGGCCCTTCGCTCTTGCGCATCGCGTCAACGTATGGGGGCGACGCAACGGCCCTCGTGGGAAACGCTTGATCCATATCCAGTAGGTAATTTCCGAGTCTACCGAGATTGCATGAGCACCCGTATTTTGCGCTGAGGTCCATGGCAGGACGATCCGATCCTATGCGCCGCGAACCGCCGTCGGAGATGTCGACGAAACCAGCGGCAAGATCGACGACGCCATTGCGAACTCGACTGCGGGCAGCCCATCGCGGTTCGATCGATCGGGTGCGCCGGCCGGAGGTTTGTCCAGCTATCCGACAAATTTGGAGGACACGAACATGTACATGTCGATTGAAAGTCTCCTGATCATATTGGTGGTCGGCCTCATTGCCGGATGGTTGGCCGGTCAAATCGTGCAAGGCATCGGGCTTGGGATCGTTGGCGACATCGTCATTGGAATCCTGGGCGCCTTCATCGGCAGTTGGCTGCTCCCGCGAGTCGGTATCCTACTTGGCTCGGGTTTTGTTGCGGCGGTCGTCAACGCCACGATCGGCGCGATAATACTGTTGGTGATCATCGGGCTCATCCGTGCCGGAGGCGGATCGCGTGGGAGTTGGAGGAGACGTTGACAGCCGCAAGAACGCCACGGTGCGGTCCCGCTTGGTGCAAGCCGCGGGCCGCGCTGGAAATCTGCCCGATGCGGCCGGGCTTGATCGAACGCGCTGCGCATCATCGCGCGAGTCCGTGACAACAACGAGCCCGATGGCGGGTAAGACCATCGTGCGGGAAGGATTGACACATGATGAAATTCTGTGCTCGGCCAAACGAGCGGGTGTGCGTATCATGACCATGATCACTAGCTTGAAACTCTTTCTGATCGCGGCGATCGTCGTGTTCGGCCCCGTCGCATGCAGTCAGCTCGACGTCAACGAATCGCCGTCCGGCAGTTCGCAGTCGCCGCAGCAGTACGGCGCCGCAGCCGGAGACCAACCGGTTGCGCCGCTCTCCACTGGCCAGGCAAAGCGTTTGAAACACCTCATGGACCCTTTGATCCAGCACATGAACAACCCCATCCCGGCGGATAGCGTGAAGGTAACGGTGATGCAGGATTCTCAGATCAACGCGGCAAACGCCGGCGGCGGCGATTTCTACGTGACGTCCGGCCTGTTGGAAAAAGCCAGCGACGACAATTTGCGTGGCGTTCTCGCCCACGAAATCGCGCACGCCGACTTGGGACACATCAACAAGTTGCAGACCGTCGGCGCTGGTGTCGGCATCGGCGCCGCATTGCTGGGCACAATCTGGCCAGGAACCGAGCAACTGGCTCCACTTGCCGGTAATATTTTGCTGAGCCACTACAGTCGTACGGAGGAAACCGCCGCCGACATGCACGGCGTCGAAATCCTGCGCCGTGCCGGATTCGATGGCAAGACGGTCATGGTGAACACGCTGACGTGGCTGATGAACAGCGAGGGTGACGCCGGCGGCGGCTTCCTTGCGACGCACCCCGCGATCGGCGACCGCATCCGGGATCTGCGCGCGATGCCGTGAACCGGTCTGCACACCGTGCCAGAGGCGGATGGCGACGGAATTGGGGGAGACGTTGACAGCCGCAAGAACGCTACGGTGCGATCCCGCTTGATGTAAGCCGCGTGACCTGCCCCCGTTGAAGTGGCCCATCGGTTATCATCGTAAGGCCATTGAGGATGAGGCGGGTCTATTGTCCGCGTTGAGATCAGTCTCCTTGGATTGTCGTTAAGTCGCCCTGGCGGCGTCCCCGCAATCGATCGAACAGCACCGCGATTTGGCGAGAAAGGTCATGCAGCGCGGCGCCATTGGCCTCCTGGAACATGGTGTAGCGGGCGCTAACTCATATTTTGGCACTAATCTTGACTAACTTCTCCCGGAGCGTGGTCAACAACCAGCACTCGATCCCCAGTGGCAACGTCAATGACCGCATTGGGTCATCCCCGGACCAACGGCACCGCCGTTCTGAGAGTCCGCACCTAAGCGTACAGCTGACGAAAACCGGAGAAAGCGGAAGTTTGACTTTGAACGTCAGTTCCTGGAGGTGAAGCGGCTGTTGGTGACCTCTGTGTCTTCCGACAGCCATCGCGGGGCCCTGCCGGCTTGATACGCCGAACGTCCTGCCCTATAAAACCGCGATCGGCGCGGTAATGACCGGAGATAGGGCGAAAAGTGGCAGATACGACGACGATGGCGGCGAAAACCAAGGTGAAAACGGAAGCAAAGCCCGGCACCAAGGACAAGACCTCAACCGACGCAAAAACAGAAGCAAGGCCCGAGACAAAGGACGCGACGGCACCCGACTCAGGATCCGGCAAGGAGACTGAAAGTTCGACGTCGGGCGCGCCAACAGGATACGGCCGCGGCGAGAACCAAAAATTGGTGACCGATGCCTATCGCAACAATTGGGACGATGTATTCGGCAAGAAGCGTCGCCGCTGATCGAAGAAATAATGTCCATGCCGTCGGATAAACGTTCGCATTCTGGTGACGACGTAGCAGCCGTCGGCACGCCGTCCCAGAGTTGGTAGTTGCGGCACGTGTCATCCAATATTCCGTGGAAAAGATAACGCTTCGACCGAGCGGACTTTGCGACCTTCAAAAATATGCAAGTCCCGTGCAACTATGCGAATTTCAGATTTGCATTTCAGGTTGGTGAGAACGACGAGACTACTTCCGCTGTGGGTCAAACGGCGACAGTGGTATCTCGCCTGCCTATGCCCGTTCTAGGGCTGACTTCCGACAAAGATGCTCACCGCTCGATATGCCCTTTCTGAAAGAGCATGCAGCAGCATTCAACACACTCGGCGTTTATGAGTTTCCAACCTAGAACTGATGCAACAGCCGGTCGATGTAGTCCAGCTCCAAGGCGGGCCGTTGCCGGTCGCCGCTGCGGCGGCGCAACTCGTCGAGAATTTCGCGGGAGCGCCGCAATTCCATGCGGTCGGGGATCTCGACGCCGTCCAGGGCCTCCAGGCCGGAGCTGCCCGGCCGCCGGCCCAGGGGATCCTGGCCATTGCCGGGGCGCACGCCGAGCTGGCCGGAGTTGCGCTCCGCCGCCTGGCCCATCTGTTCCATGAACTGATCGACCATGCTTTGCATGCCTTGCTGCAACTGATCCATGGCGCGGGTCTGCGGCGGCACCGCATCGCCCGGCCGGTCGCCTTCCAAGGCATCGCGGGCATCACGCATGGATTGCTCGGCCCGGCCCAGGGGGCGTGGAATTTCACCCAGCGCATCACCCAGGCGGCGCATCATCTCGCCAAGCTGGCGGCGCAGTTGATCCTGGCTTTGCGCGTCCCTGCGGCTTTGTTCCGCCTCCTCCCCCTGGCGTTCGCCGGGGCCGCGCTTGAGCGCCCGCTGATGGCTGCGATCCAGAAGCTCCTGTTGCTGGCGCATCAGATCTTCCATGTCTTGCAGCGTCTGAAAGGCATTCCGGTCGTTTTCGTTCTGGCCCGGTGAGAACGGGCTGGCGCGCAGGTTTTCCAGCATGTTCTGCAATTGGGCCAGCAGGTCGCGCGCGGCGTCGCGGGCGCCGCTGCGGGCCATCTCGCGGGCCTTGTCGATCATGCGTTGCAACGCGTCGCTGGGCAGGACCTGGGCATTGGGCGGCAAGGGCTGCGGCTCGCCGCCGCGCGCCATCTCCTCGCGCATGCGCTCCGCCAAGGCTTCGAGAAAACGGTCCATGGCCTGCTGCAACTCGTCCATCAGGCGCTCGATCTCGGCGTCATCGGCGCCGCGGGCCAAGGCATCCATCAGTGCTTTCTGCACCTCGCGCAGGTCGCGCTCGGCCACCGCCAGATCGCCCTCCTCGATGTGCAGCGCCGTGTCCCACAGCAATTGCTGAACCTGCGGAACCGACTCCGGTGTGGCATCGTGAATCAGGCGCCGTTCCGCGGCGCGCAGGGCCAGGGCGACGGTGGTGTCGTTGAAGTAGTGATCCGGCTGATCGTAGATCTCGGCCAAGGCGCGGGCCACCGGCAGGCGCCCCTGCGGATTGAGGGTCAACTGCTTGCGCAACTCGACCAGGGCGCGGGCTACCGGATGGTTGAAGATGCGCTCCGGCAGCACGGTGCGCACGGCATCGCTGGTCCCCTGCTGACCGATGGCATCCTCGGCCACCAGTTGGATGGTCACCGCCAGCCCGGCCCAGGGATGCGGCGTCAGATCGTGGTAGCTGCTGCCGTCGGCCTGCCGCAAATCCGTGCCCGGCAGGGTCAGCTCGATCTCCATGGGCGCAACACTCTCATCGTCCAGGCGTTGCACCCGGGCCTTGACCGCGGCCAAGCCGTAATCGTCCTCGGCGGTGTAGTCGAGGCGCAAGGCGGCCCGCTCGCTGCGGGCTGGCGGGGCCAGAAACTCGATGACCGGCGGCGCATCGGGCAACAGGACGATCGGCCAGTCGACCACGGTCTGGTCATTCTGCACCACCGCCAGGCGATCGCCGGCCGTGACTTCGGCGCTGACCTTGTAGGTATCCGCGGCGATGGCGGCAAAGTCGGTCTGGGTGTCGCCGAGTTGCAGCAGCGGAGCGCCGCGCCCGCCTTGCACCTGCGCCAGCACGGTGCTGCCGGTGGCGATACGCAACGGCACCCGCGTGGCGGCTGCTTGCGTGTCCTGGGTGATGTTGAAAAATTGCGGCGGCAGCGCCGTATAGCCCGGCGGGTTGACCCAGATGTCCAGGCTGGCCGGCGGCAGCGCGGCGAACAGGGTCAGATCCGGGCGCACGGCACGGCCCAGACGCTCGGGCCAATCCTGCCGGCCGGCGACCAGCGCCACCACCAGGATCAGGCCGAGGGCCGCGCGCAAGGCCAGGGGATCGACCGCCGCCAGACCGGCGCGCGGCAGGCGCAGGCGCAGGCGTGCGATCTGCGCCCGCAGGCGTTCGAGGTGCAAGGCCCACAGGCGCATGGCCTCCCGGTCGCCGGTCCCCGCCGCCGGTGAATCCTCCAGCATGGTCAGCGGCCGGTGCGCCAAGCCGCTGTCCCGTTCCAGGCGGCGGCGCGCCTGATACCGGGACGGCAGGCGCAGGCGGGCCCAGGCCCGATACCCGGCGGCGGCCAAGGCCACCGCGAAGGCGGCGAGCGCCAAGCTGTGCAGCCAGCCGGACAGTATCGGCAAAACATCGAACAGGGCGGCGGCCAGGAACAGGCCGATAATGCCCAGCGGTGGCCAGACGGCCGGCCACACCCGTTCCCAGGCCACGGCTGCCCAGGCCAAGGCGACCAACAGGCTCAGGCGCGCCGGCGTTGGCGCCGGCGGTGATGGCCGCGGATCTGCGGCCGGGCGGCTCATGATCCGCCGCGTCCCCCGGCCCGGCGGGGCTGCGCGCCCTTGGCTGTTTCCAGCCACGGCGGCAGGTGGTCCCGGGCGATCATCTCTGTCACCTCCGGGCGGGGCCGGACTACGGCAAAGTCACCGGCGCGGACCAGCACCTCCGGTGCCGGCGGCCGGCAGTTGTAACTGGAGGCCATGACCGCACCATAGGCGCCCGCCGAGCAAAAGGCGAGCAAATCGCCGCTGGCCACCGGCGGCAACGGCCGCTGGCGGGCGAAGGTATCGGTGGATTCGCACACCGGCCCGACCACGTCGACCGGCGCCCGCGCGGCATTGGCCGGCGCCTCGCGCACCGGCACGATCTCGTGCCAGGCGTCATACAGCTGCGGCCGGATCAGATCGTTCATGCCCGCATCGACAATGACAAAGCGGCGCGCGGTGCCGTCCTTGACGTAGAGCACGCGGGTGACCAGGACGCCCGCATTGCCGACTAGACAGCGGCCGGGTTCGAACACCAGCTCCGCCTCCAGGCCGGCGGTCAACTCGCGCACCAGGCCGGCATAGGCGGCCAGGTCCGGCGGCGTCTCGTCCCGGTAGGTGATCCCCAGCCCGCCGCCGAAATCCAGGCGGCGCAGGGGGATGCCGGCGGCGCGCTGTTCCCGGTATAGATCGATCAGGCGGCTGAAGGCCGCCCGGTAGGGCGCCGCCTCGGTCAATTGCGAGCCGATGTGGACCGCCAGGCCCTCCACGGACAGGCTGGGCAGGGCGGCGGCGCGGGCCAGGACGGCCGGCACCTGGGCCAGGTCGATGCCGAACTTGTTCTCCGCCTTGCCGGTGGAAATGTGCTGGTGGGTGCGCGCATCGACGTCCGGATTGACGCGCAGGGCAATCGGCGCGCGGGCGCCCTTGTCGCGCGCCACCTGGGCCAGCAGCTCCAGCTCCGGCAGGGACTCCACGTTGAATTGCAGAATGCCCGCATCCAGGGCGGCGGCCATCTCGGCGGCGGTCTTGCCGACCCCGGCGAAGACGATTTTCCGGGCGGGCACGCCGGCGGCCAGGGCGATCTGCAACTCGCCGCCGGAGACCACATCGGCCCCGGCGCCCAGGCGCGCCAGGGTGCGCACCACCGCCAGATTGCCGTTGGCCTTCAAGGCATAGCACACCGTGGCGGGCAGGCCGGCCAAAGCGCCGGTGAAGTTGGTATAGGCGGTCTCGATGGCCCCCGTGGCGTAGCAGTAGAACGGTGTCTCCACCGCCGCCGCCACATCCTCCAGAGACACGGCTTCGGCGTGCAAAACCCCGGCGCGGTAGGTGAAGGCGGTCATTGTAGCGGTGCCGATTGGTAGGTGGTCGTGGTGGTCCGGTCCAGGGGGAACGGAGTCAGGGTGCCGGCGTGCGGCGGCGCCGGGCGGGCCGGCGTTGCCGCCTCGTCCTCCGGGCTCGGCAGGACCGAGGCCGGGTTCGGGTATTGCTTGGGATAGGTATAGGGAACTTGCGCATTCTCCGGCGGCGCCAGGTTGGCCTTCTTGCCGCAGGCGGCCAGGCTTGCCGCCAGGATCACGGCGGCCAGCAGGGGCCAGACCCGGCGGCTCACAGGAACCGCTCCCGCGCCGCGGCCACGGCGGCTTTCACCCGCGCCGGTGCGGTGCCGCCCAGGCTCTCGCGGCTGTGCACCGCCTTTTCCACCGACAGCACGTCATAAATATCCTTGGTGATGCGCGGCTCGATCTTCTGCATTTCGGCCAGGGACAGATCGGCCAGGGTGCAGCCGCGCGCCGCGGCGCACTGCACGATGGCGCCGGTCGCATGATGGGCCTGGCGGAAGGGCAGGCCGAGAACCCGCACCAGCCAGTCGGCCAGATCGGTGGCGGTCAGGAAGCCGCCGGCGGTGGCGGCGCGCAAGGCGTCCACGTCCGGGCGCATGTCGCGCACCATGCCGGTGGTCGCCGCCAGGCACAAGGCAAGGGTATCGGCGGCGTCGAACACCGGCTCCTTGTCTTCCTGCATGTCCTTGCCATAGGCCAGCGGCAATCCCTTCATGACCACCAGCAAGGCGGTCAGGGCGCCGATCACCCGGCCGCATTTGCCGCGCACCAACTCTGCCGCATCCGGATTGCGCTTTTGCGGCATGATCGAGCTGCCGGTGGAAAAGGCATCGGAGAACGCCACGAAGGCAAAGCGGTCGGTGCACCAGATGACCATCTCCTCGGCCAGGCGCGAGAGGTGTACGGCCAAGATGGCACCGGCGCCGAGGAATTCCAGGGCAAAATCCCGGTCCGAGACGGCATCGATGGAATTGGCGCTCGGCCGGTCGAAGCCCAGCGCCTTGGCGGTGGCCGCCCGGTCGATGGGAAACGAGGTACCGGCCAGGGCCGCCGCGCCCAGCGGGCATTCATTCAGCCGGGCACGGCCATCGGCCAGCCGCCCCCGGTCGCGGCCGAACATTTCCACGTAGGCCAGCAAATGATGGCCCAGGGTCACCGGTTGGGCCGGTTGCAGGTGCGTATAGCCGGGCATGACGGTGGCGGCGTGCGCGTCGGCGTGGTCGATCAGGGCTGCTTGCAGGTCGCGTAATTGCCCGTCCAAAGAATCGATCGTATCGCGCAGCCACAGGCGAAAATCGGTGGCCACCTGGTCGTTGCGCGAGCGCGCCGTGTGCAGGCGCCCGGCCGCCTCGCCGATCAGGGCGCGCAGGCGCGCTTCCACGTTCATGTGGATATCCTCGAGGGCCGCGTCGAAGGTGAATTCCCCGGCCTCGATTTCTCGCACAATCGTGTCTAGACCCGACAGGATGGCTTTGCCATCCTGGGCCGAGACGATTCCCTGGCGCACCAGCATCTCGCAATGCGCCTTGGAGGCGGCGATGTCCTGAGCATACAGCCGTCGGTCGAAATCGATCGAGGCGTTGATGTGCGCCATCGCCGTATCCGGGCCGACGGCGAAACGCCCGCCCCACATGGTATTGGCCGGGGCATTGACGGTTGCATTGCCGGGTGCGTTGCCGGGCGACTTGTTGACTTTCGTGCTCATACGATGAATGGATGCCGGTGCCATGTTGCAGAAAAAAGCCCTGACGGCGGGTATCGCCGGCCTCCTCGCCGGATTGCTGCTCGCTGCCGCACCCGGCCCAGTGCCGGGCGCGGAGGCGCCGCCCCTGGCGGGTGAATTCGCCGACAACTTTACCCTGTTGAACCCGCCGGTGCCAGCACCCCTGGATGTCTTCCAGGATTTGGCCGGCGGCCGCGTGCGCCTGTCCGATTTCGCCGGCCAGGTGGTGGTGCTTAACTTCTGGGCCACCTGGTGCGG
>DASWJP010000180.1:0-2466 GCA_036397065.1 Kiloniellales bacterium
GGATGCCGGGCAGGCGGCGGACAGCGCCGTGTTCACCCTGCGCGCCTTCGTCGGCATCCTGCCGTTCCTCGTGGCCTCGGTGGGGCTGGCCGCGTGGCTCAAGGCGGCGGGGGCCGATCATCTGATCGGCGCCAGCGTCTCCCGGGCACCGGGCCTGGCCATCGTCATTGCCGCGGCGGCGGGGGCGTTCTCGCCGTTCTGCTCGTGCGGCGTGGTGCCGCTGATCGCGGCGCTGCTGGCCGCCGGGGTGCCGCTGCCGGCGGTGATGGCCTTCTGGATCGCCTCGCCGCTGATGGACCCGGAACAATTCATCCTCATGTCGGCGACGTTGGGGATCGGCTTCACCTTGGCGAAGACCATCGCCGCGTTTGCTCTGGGCCTGGCCGCGGGCGGGGCGACCTGGGCTTTGCAGGGCGCCGGGGCCTTCGCCGTGCCGTTGCGGCCGGGGATCGGGTGCGGCGGCTGCGGCACGAAAGCGCTCAAGGCGCCGCCGTTGCGCTGGGCGTTCTGGCACGACGCGGCGCGGCGCGCCCTGTTCGCCGCCGAGGCGCGCGGCGTGTCGCTGTTCCTGGCCAAGTGGCTGGTGCTGGCCTTCGCCATCGAAAGCCTGATGTCCGTCTGGCTGCCGGCCGATGTGATCGCGGCGAACCTGGGCGGCGATGCGGTGTTCGCCATTCCGCTCGCCGTGGTCATCGGCGTGCCCGCGTATCTCAACGGTTTCGCGGCGATCCCCCTGATCGGCGAGCTGATGCGGCTGGGCATGGCGCCGGGGGCGGCGCTGGCCTTTCTTATTGCCGGCGGGGTGACCAGCCTGCCCGCCGCCATGGCGGTCTTCGCCCTGGTGCGGCGGCCGGTGTTCTTCTGGTATCTGGCACAGGCGGGATTGGGCGCCCTGGCCGCCGGTTTCGCTTATCAGGCAGTGCTGGCCTTGTAGGCGGGCCGGAGCGCGGCCTCGCCGCCGAACACCTCCGTGAAGGCCGCTCGCAGGGCGCCGTCGGCTTCCGCCATGGTCACCGGCAAGCCGAGATCGACCAGGGACGTGACACCATGGCCCTCGTCGTCACCGATGCCGCAGGGCACGATGCCGGCGAAGTGGGAGAGGTCCGGCTCCACGTTCAGGGAGATGCCGTGGTAGGTGACCCAGCGGCGCACGCGCACGCCGATGGCGCCGATCTTGTCTTCACGGCCGCCCCCCCTTAGTCCACTGGGCCGCTCGACCCAGATTCCGACCCGGCCCTCGCGCCGTTCGCCGCGCACGTTGAAGGCGGCCAGGGTGGCGATCAGCCAAGCCTCCAGGTCGCGCACATAGCCGCGCACGTCGCCGCCGCGCCGTTGCAGATCGAGCATCACATAGGCCACCCTCTGGCCCGGCCCATGATAGGTGTAGCGGCCGCCGCGGCCGGTGCGAAACACCGGAAAGCGGTCGGGGTCGAGCAGCTCCGCCGGGTCGGCGCTCGTGCCGGCGGTATAGATCGGCGGATGCTCCAACAGCCACACCATCTCCGGCACCGTACCGGCGCGAATGGCGGCGACTCTGTCTTCCATCTTCGCGACCGCGATCGGGTAAGGAACCGGATCCTCTTCGATGCGCCATTCGATGGATGGCGGTTGAAATAGGGTCATTTGCGAGGTTCCATCGGGTTGCATCGGCTTGCGATTGCCGGGGCAGTCTGCTAATTCCCAGCGCACGATATGGAAACAATAGGGCAAGGCCAGGGTTGGCGCCAAGTCATGCGGTCGTAAACGCAACAAAAGACGCCTTGCGTCGAGGCGATGGTCGCTTGTGATCCCAAGCTAGCCCGTCTGGATGCCACCCTGATCGGGCCCGCTGGCCAAGCGCAGCGGGCCTTCGTTGCGAGGGGAGAATGCGATGGCACAGGATCTCACCGAAGCGGCACTCGCCTATCATCGCCTGCCCAAGCCCGGCAAGCTTGAGGTTACCGCCACCAAACCCTTGGCCAACCAGCGCGATCTGGCCCTGGCCTATTCGCCGGGCGTGGCCGCCGCGTGCAATGCCATCGTCGACGATCCGGCCGAGGCCGCGACCCTAACCGCGCGCGCCAACCTGGTGGCCGTGATCACCAACGGCACCGCCGTCCTGGGCCTCGGCGCCATCGGGCCGCTGGCCGCCAAGCCGGTGATGGAGGGCAAGGCGGTGCTGTTCAAGAAATTCGCCGGCATCGATGTCTTCGACATCGAATTGGCCGAGCGCGACCCGGACAAGCTGGTCGACATCATCGCCGCCATGGAGCCCACGTTCGGCGCCATCAACCTGGAAGACATCAAGGCGCCGGAGTGTTTCGAAATCGAGCGCCGCCTGCGCGAACGCATGAAGATTCCGGTTTTCCACGATGACCAGCATGGCACGGCCATCATCGTCGGCGCCGCCGTGTACAACGGCTTGCGCCTGGTCGGCAAGAAGGCGGCCAAGGTCAAGCTGGTCGCCTCCGGCGCCGGTGCCGCGGC
>DASWJP010000181.1:0-6932 GCA_036397065.1 Kiloniellales bacterium
CGCCTTGGGATGGGCCAAAAGCTGCCGACCCTTATAGCTTTCCAGGTTGGTGTAAAAGACAAAGCCGTCCTCATCCACCCCCTTGAGCAGCACCATGCGCGCCGAGGGCATGCCGTCCGCGCCCACGGTCGCCAGGGTCATAGCGGTGGCATCCCGGGGCTCCTTGGCCTCGGCCTCGGCCAGCCAGGAGGTGAAGACCTCGATGGGGTTGGCGGGTGGGGGTTTACCGAACATCGCCTTAATATCGCCGACTTTCTGGTGCATTCAGGGCAAGTGCATGGGCACGATATCGTGCCGGCCGGCGCGCGAACAAGGCCAAGGATCGGAAGCCGTAAGGAAACCCTTGGAAATCTGGCCTTTTCGAGAATCGGCGTGGCCCTTGCGATTTTTCCACGGCGCGGGTAGTGATTTGCCCGCGTGGGGATGTAAATCCTTATCTCCCCGTACAACGTATGGATTGATGAAATCCTCGCAAATTTCAATTGCCCGCGTGCGACCACAAAAGAATGAGGCAAATACCATGAGAATGAAGATCGTGCTTGCCGCCGTAGCCATTGCCCTTGGCGTCTCGGCGTGTTCTCAGAATGGGCAGTACGGCAACAAACAGATCTTCGGCGGTCTCGGCGGCGCCGCCCTTGGCGGCTGGGCCGGCTCGACCATCGGCGGCGGCTCGGGCAAGATCGCGGCGACCGCGGCCGGCGTTCTCATCGGCGCCCTGATCGGCAGCGAGATCGGCCGCACCATGGATGACAACGACAAGCAGAAGGCGCATCAAGCCTATACTCAGGCGACATCCGCGCCGGTCGGCCAGACCATTACCTGGAACAACCCGAATTCGGGCAACAGCGGCACCGTCACCCCGACCCGCGACGGCACGTCGCCCACCGGTGAATATTGCCGCGAGTTCCAGCAGCAAGTCACCGTCGGCGGCAAGCAGGAAGAGGCTTATGGCGTCGCCTGCCGCAAGCCGGACGGCTCCTGGGAGATTCAGCAGTAGGCGGGTAGGTTCGCGCAGTTACCTCCTCGCTGGCACACCTATGCCGGCACGCACGCGCCGGCAGGCCCACTATGTCACGTCAGAAACAGACGCCGGGGACCGGTTTTCCCCGGCGCTTTCTTGTCGCCTGCCCTTGCCTTTCCTCCGAATCGCGCCAAGCTAAGCGGAAATGAAGGATCCATATAAAATTCTCGGCGTCGCCCGCGATGCCAGCGCCGCCGACATCAAGCGCGCCTACCGCCAGCTTGCCAAAAAGCTGCACCCCGACCTCAACCCCGGCAACGACAAGATCGAACAGCAGTTCAAGGAAGTCTCCCACGCCTACTCCATCCTGGGGGACGCCAAGAAACGCAAGCAATTCGACCGCGGCGAGATCGATGCCGGCGGCCAGCAGCAGCAGAAAGCCTGGCAGGGCGGCTTCTACCGGGAACAGGCGGAGCAGGCGCGCGGCAGCAAATATCAGCCCTTCGAGTTCGGCCATGACGTCAATGTGGAGGATATCCTCTCCGACCTGTTCGGCCGCCGCGCCGGCCGGGGCGGCCCCGGCGCCTCGCCGCGCGGCGCCAGGCAGCGCGGCGCCGATGTCTCGTACACCGCCCCTATCGATTTCATCGACGCCGCTGCGGGCGCCAAGAAACGCATCCGCCTGTCCGACGGCAAGGTCCTGAACATGACCATCCCGCCGGGCACCGAAGACCGGCAGACATTGCGCCTGAAGGGTCAAGGATTGCCCGGAGCCGGCAGCGGTCCGGCCGGCGATGCCTTCGTCGAAGTGCATATCAACCCGCACGCCTTTTTCACGCGCAAGGACGACGACGTGCATCTGGAGCTGCCGGTGACCCTGCAAGAGGCGGTGCTCGGCGCCACCGTCGATGTCCCCACCGTGCACGGCAAGGTCGCCATGAAGATCCCGGCGGGATCGAACACCGGCACCACCCTGCGCCTGAAAGGCAAGGGCATCGCCAACCGCAAGTCCGGCGCCCAGGGCGACCAGTACGTGCGGCTGAAGGTCGCCCTGCCGGACAAGCCGGACACCGAGCTGCGGGATTTCGTCGAGCGTTGGTCCGCCGGCCACGGCTATAGCCCACGGCGCAAGGCGGGCATGGAGTAGGATGCCCATGAACGCTTGGGGGACGAGGGAGAGCCGCCGATGCTGATGGCATTCGAGGACGTGATCAGCGAGATCGAAGTCGGCGCCGCCGAGCTGACCATCTGGATCGAGCAGCATTGGGTTCTGCCGGTCGAGGAGGATGGCATTTTCCTCTTCGATTCGGAGGATGTGGCCCGGTGCCGCCTGATCGCCGAGTTGCGCCGCGACATGGGCGTCAACGAGGAAGCCATGCCCGTGGTCCTGCGCCTGCTCGACCAGGTCTATGGCCTGCGCCGGGCCCTCGCCGATCTGACCGCCGCCATCAAGCACCTGCCCGAGGAGGCGCGCGGCCAACTGGAAACCGAGTTGCGCAAGGCAACCGAAGCGGCGGGCACGGGGGAAGAGGAAGACTAGGTAATCTACTTAGCGCCGCTGGTCTTTCCTCATGATTGGCGGCATGCGCCGCTTCACAGGTGAGGATTGGATGATCGAGGTGTTGGTCATCGCATAGGGTATCACCTTGTCGATCAGTGTCTCCAGATCGTCCACCGATTGCACATGGGCGCGGGCGACAAAGCAGTCCTCGCCCGTGACCCGGTCGCATTCCACGATCTCGGGTTGCTTTTGTAAAATCTCGGCGACCTTGCGGAGCTGTCCGGGGATTGGCCGCACCCGCAACCAGGCCGCAATCGGCCGCCCCAGCGCTGCTGGATTGATCGTCAGCGTATAGCCTTCGATCACCCCGGCCTCTTCCAGGCGCTTGATTCGTTCCGAAACGCTCGGCGGGGACAACCCGACGGACCTTGCCAGCTCGGCCACGCTGACCCGCGCATCGCCGATCAGTGTCTCAAGGATATAGGCGTCGGTGTCGTCCAGGTCGCCATTTGCATATCGCAGGCGTTTCATAAAAATAGCCTGGTTAATGAAAGAATTTGTCCACTTTACCTTTCTGATAAGCATAGCGAAATGGTTTTTTTGCCTCTCATATATTGAGACACGATTGAGAGGAATATGCATGTCCGCGCCGGATCGAGCGTTCACCCGTGCCGCCCACGCCATACCACCGCACGCTTGGTTCGCGGTGAGTGCGGTGTTCCATTATTTGGGGCCGTCCTTCGCCGTGCTGCTGTTCCCGGCGATCGGGGTCTTGGGTGTTGCCTGGCTGCGCATTGCCTCGGCTGCGGCTATCTTTGCACCCTGGACGAAGCCTTGGCGGACCGTCAAAAAGGCGGACGCCCGCACGCGACTCCTGCTCGTCGGGCTCGGCGTCTGCCTTGCGGTCATGAATACCGCGTTCTATCTGGCGCTCGATCGGCTGCCCATGAGCCTGGTCGCGGCCATGGAATTCGTCGGCACGATCGGCGTCGCCTTTTATGGGCTGCGAACGGGCCGCAATCTGGCAGCATTGGCGCTGACTGTCGCCGGTGTCTTTCTGCTGATCGACGTGAAGTGGTCCAGCGATCCGGTCGGATTGTTCTGGGCCGCTTTGAACGGTGCTTTGTTCGTCGGCTACATCGTCCTGGGCCACAGGATTTCGGAAAGCGGGGCCAGCGGCGGTGTCGACTTGCTCGGCGCGGCCATGGCCATCGCATTTGTCTTCATCATGCCCATTGGAATTGTCGAGGCGGCGCAGGCTTTCGGCTCGGTCGAACTCGTGCTGGCCGGCATCGGTGTGGGAGTCTGCTCATCGGTCATCCCCTATATCAGCGACCAGCTTGCCATGTCACGCCTGCCCCGGGCCAGCTTCGCGCTGATGCTCGCCCTGCTGCCGGCGATGGCAACCCTGATTGGCGTCATCGTGCTGGCGCAGATTCCGAGCCTCCAAGATTCCATCGGTGTGCTTCTCGTCATGGCCGGCGTGGCGATTCATAAACCGTTGGTGACGAGGCCTGAGCCGCAACTTGCTCACGGGAGCACATCCTAGTCGCTGTGTTCTTCCCCCGCCGAAAAGACCTCGGCAAGTGTGCGCGACATTTGCCGTTCCAACGCACCGGCGATCGCATCGGCAGCGGTTTGGGCGGCGGCGGGCCAGCCGCCGCCGGGGGTGGGGTCCAGGTTCAAGGTGGCGGCCAGATCGGCCAGGGTCACCGTGCCCAGATCGCGGGCCAATACCCAGCGGCCGCTGAGCGTTCGCTCGATGGTGCCGGCCCGGCGCAGGGCGCGCAGGGCGGCATCTACTTCCGCCGGGGTGGCCGGCAGGCCCTGGCCCAATTGCCGCTCGCGCAGGCGGGTGCCGGTGCGGCTGGCCTGCCACAGGCGCAGCAGCAAGCTCAGGCCCAAGGCCAGGCCGGCACCGGGGCCGGCCTTACTGATGCCGCGCGCCTGCGCCGCCCGCCATTCCGGCAAGGCGGCCGCCGCCTCGGCGCCGAACAGGATCACCGCCCACGACAGATACATCCACACCAGGAAGATGGGGATGGTCGACACCGCGCCATAGACCAACTGGTACGACGGAAAGTGGCGCAGGTAGAGGCCGAAGCCGGCCTTGAGCAATTCGAGCAGGACCGCCGTCACAAGCCCGCCGGCCAGGGCGTGGCCGGCGTGGATCGAGCGGTTCGGCACGACGAAATAGATCAGGCCGAAGCCGAGCATGGCCAAGGTCATGGACACCAGGCGGGAGAAGATGCGCACCTCCGTCACCCGCGCCACGTCCAGCCACTGCACGGCGGCGAATGCGTACGAGGAAATCGACAGGGAGGCGCCGATCAGCAGCGGCCCCAGGGTCAGCAGCATCCAATAGACCATCATGCGCATGACCAGCGGCCGCGGCTCGGCCACCCGCCAGATGGCATTCAATGCCCCGTTGATATTGGACAGCAGCAGAATGGCGGTGACCGCCAGGCCGATCACGCCGGGGCCGGTCATGTTGCTGGCATTGTCGACGAAGGCGGTCAACTGATCGCTCACCTGCAATTCCACATCCGGCAACAGATTGCGCAGGATCAGCCCCTGTGCATCCGCGCGCAGGTTGGCAAAGGCGGGAAAGCCGGCAAAGATCGCCAGTCCGATCGCCAGCAACGGCACGATGGCCAGCAAGGAGACATAGCTGAGCCCCGCCGCCTGGCGCGGGCAACCGTCGGTTAGAAACCGGGCGCCCGTATAGCCCAGGAAGCGGCCCACCTGCCCGGCCCGGAACAACAGGCGCAGCCAAGTCTCGGCGCGGCGCAGGAAGCGATGGGTGGGCGATTCGCTCATGGCCGCGATTTCTCAAGCGCGCGTTCGTACAGAGTACCCCCCACATGTTTGCGTGGAGTACCCCCCTCCCTTACCCGCCCCCACAAGGGGGGAGGGAAGTTTGCGGATCGCCATTCATTTGCCCCCTTCCCCTCGATCGGGGAGGGTTGGGGTGGGGGTAAGGCTGTGTATTCGCGCATCCCTTCTTATGCCAGATCGGCGGCCGAGTCTGGGCAAGAATCCGGCGTTGGCGGCGGGTTTTGGCCACCTCCGGAGCTTTCTTGCCTCGGCTTTGACCGGTCCGGCCATTGGTGTAGGATGCCGCACGCTATTTCCGGGGCGATTCCGGAGCAGTGACCGTTGCGAGGGAGCGCATGACTGAAACCCGACCGCTCATGGCCGGCAAACGCGGCTTGATCATGGGTGTGGCCAACGAGCGCTCCATCGCCTGGGGCATCGCCTCGGCGGTGCATGCCCAAGGCGCGGACCTGGCCTTCACCTTTCAAGGCGAGGCGCTGGAGAAGCGCGTGCGGCCGTTGGCGGACTCGGTCGGCTCGAAGATCGTGCTGCCCTGCGATGTCACCGACGATGCCAGCGTCGATGCGGTCTTCGCCACCCTGGACAAGCAATGGGACGGCCTGGATTTCCTGGTCCACGCCATCGCCTATTCGGACAAGGAGGAGTTGAAGGGCAAGTACCTGAACACCTCGCGCGACAATTTCGTGCGCAGCCTGGATATCTCCTGCTATTCCTTCACCGCGATCTCGCAGCGGGCCGTGCCGTTGATGAAGACCGGCGGCAGCCTGCTCACCCTCACCTATTACGGGGCGGAGCGGGTGATGCCGCACTACAACGTCATGGGCGTGGCCAAGGCGGCGCTGGAGGCGAGCGTGCGTTACCTGGCCGCCGATCTGGGCGAGGCGAACATTCGCGTGAACGCCATCTCGGCCGGACCGATCAAGACCCTGGCGGCATCGGGCATCGGCGACTTCCGCTATATCCTGAAATGGAACGAGTTGAACTCGCCCCTGCGCCGCAACGTCAGCATCGAGCAGGTGGGCGGCGCCGCCCTCTACCTGCTCTCCGATCTGTCCAGCGGGGTGACCGGCGAGGTGCATCACGTCGATTCCGGCTATCACGTGGTCGGCATGATGTCGACCGATGCGGCGCCGCAGCTGGCCGAGTTGCTGCGCGGCTTCACGCCCCAGTCGTGACTCCGGCCGTGACGGCTCCCCATGCCCGGTAATTCCTTCGGCGCGGCCTTCCGCACTACCACCTGGGGCGAGAGCCACGGGCCGGCCATCGGCTGTGTGATCGACGGCGTGCCGCCGCGCATCGCCCTCGCCGAGCCGGAGATTCAAGTCTACCTCGACAAACGCCGGCCGGGCACTTCGCGCCATACCACGCAGCGGCGCGAAAAGGATCAGGTGCGCATTCTCTCCGGCGTGTTCGAGGGCCAGACCACGGGCACGCCGCTGGCGCTGGCGATCGAGAACACCGATCAGCGCTCCAAGGACTACGAGGAAAACAAGGACAAGTTCCGCCCCGGCCACGCCGACTATACCTATTGGCGCAAGTACGGCATCCGCGACCATCACGGCGGCGGCCGGTCGAGCGCCCGCGAGACCGCCATGCGCGTGGCCGCCGGCGCCGTGGCGCGCAAGGTGCTGC
>DASWJP010000182.1:0-1505 GCA_036397065.1 Kiloniellales bacterium
GACGATCAGCAGCGGACGGCCCGATTGCACCACCGCCTCGAGCAGCGGCAGCATGGTCTGTAGGCCGGCCAGCTTCTTCTCGTGCAGCAGGATGTACGGGTTCTCCATCTCGGCGAGCATCTTGTCGGCGTTGGTGATGAAGTACGGCGACAGGTAGCCGCGGTCGAACTGCATGCCCTCGACCACGTCCAGTTCGGTGGCCAGGGACTTGGCTTCCTCGACGGTGATCACACCCTCGTTGCCGACCTTGCGCATGGCCTCGGCGATCATCTCGCCGATCTCCCGGTCGCCGTTGGCGGAGATGGTGCCGACCTGGCTGACCTCTTCCGAGGTCGAGACCTTCTTCGAGCGCTTCTTGAGATCGGCGACCACGGCCTCGACGGCCATGTCGACGCCGCGCTTGAGGTCCATCGGGTTCATGCCGGCGGCCACCGCCTTGGAACCCTCGCGCACGATCGCCTGGGCCAGCACGGTCGCCGTGGTGGTGCCGTCACCGGCCTCGTCGTTGGTCTTCGAGGCCACTTCGCGGACCAATTGAGCGCCCATGTTCTCGAACTTGTCCGCCAGTTCGATCTCCTTGGCGACGGTGACGCCGTCCTTGGTGATGCGCGGCGCGCCGAACGACTTGTCGAGGACCACGTTGCGGCCCTTGGGCCCCAACGTCACCTTCACCGCATCGGCCAGGATATCGACGCCGCGCAGCAAACGTGCACGGGCATCAGCGGAAAATTTAACTTCTTTCGCAGCCATTCTCGATGTCTCCAATTCTTGATTTTGCTGTGGCGTAGGCGGAGGCCTAAGCGGCGGATCTCAGCTTCTTGCCGCCTTCGATGACGCCGAAGATGTCCGATTCCTTCATGATCACCAGGTCTTCCCCGTCCATCTTGACCTCGGTGCCCGACCACTTGCCGAACAGGATGCGATCACCGGTCTTGACGCCCATGGGAACGAGCTTGCCGCTCTCGTCGCGGGCGCCTGGGCCAACGGCGATCACTTCGCCCTGCATGGGCTTTTCCTTGGCGGTGTCGGGAATGATGATGCCGCCAGGGGACCGCTCGTTCTCCTCGACGCGGCGCACCAGCACCCGATCTTGCAACGGCTTGAATTTCATGGATTGCCTCCAAATCACGCGTAAAACCAAAGGTTTCAGATTTTTGTTAGCACTCATCACAGATGAGTGCCAAACCCGTGAAGGAGATAAGGCCCTGCCCCCTGGGAAGTCAAGGGGCGAGGGCTGGGATCGGCAAAGAAACATCGCCGGCAGGACGCTTCACGCCCCTTACTGGCCCCTTTCTGGCCCCCGTAAGCGCCTGGAGCCGGGGGTTGCGGACTGAGGGTCCGCCGCGGCGGATTGCGGCGGCTTGGGCCGCCGTGCCACGGTGGGGCCGGTCGGGTCTATGGATCGGGGGACCTTCATGCCGCTGCTGACTACCACGATCGGTGCCTATCCCAAGCCGGATTTTCTGCCCGTTCCCGATTGGTTCGGCGGGGGCGAGGGCACCGAT
>DASWJP010000183.1:0-14374 GCA_036397065.1 Kiloniellales bacterium
GCCCCTGGTCAACGTCGATACGGACAAGATCATCCCAAAGCAGTTCTTGAAAACCATCAAGCGCACCGGTCTGGCCAAGGGCCTGTTCTACGATCTGCGCTTCGACGAGGCGGGCAAGCCGAAGACGGATTTCGTTCTCGACCAGCCCGCCTATAAGAACGCCAAGATTCTGGTGACGGGGGAGAATTTCGGCTGTGGCTCGTCGCGCGAGCATGCGCCGTGGGCACTGTTGGATGCGGGCATCCGGTGCATCATTGCCACCAGTTTCGCCGACATCTTCTACAACAACTGTTTCAAGAACGGCATCCTGCCCATCGTCCTGCCCAAGGAACAGGTCGATATGTTGATGGATGACGCCAAGCGCGGGGCGAATGCCATCGTCAGCATCGATCTGGAGAAGCAGGAAATCACCGGCCCGGACGGCGGCACCCTTCGCTTCGAGATCGACGCCTTCCGCAAGCACTGCCTGTTGAACGGCCTGGACGATATCGGCCTGACCCAGCAGAAGGCGGCCAAGATCGAAACCTACGAGGCCCGGCAGCGGACCAGCGAGCCGTGGCTCTATCCCTGAACTTCCGGCGACCCTGATAGAAGGACGGCGCGTTTTATGCCTTCGAACAAGAAGCTCTTGATTCTCCCCGGCGACGGCATCGGGCCGGAAGTGATGGCCGAGGTGCGCCGGGTGGTCGGCTGGTTCGACAAGCGCCAAGCGGTGCGCTTCGACATGGACGAAGGTTTGGTGGGCGGCTGTGCCTTCGACAAGCACGGCACCCCCCTGACCGATGCCACCATGGACAAGGCGATGAACGCCGATGCGGTGTTGCTCGGCGCCGTCGGCGGCCCCAAGTGGGACGATCTGCCGTTCGAGAAAAAGCCCGAGCGCGGCCTGTTGCGCCTGCGCAAGGATATGGCGCTCTATGCCAACCTGCGCCCGGCCATCTGCTTCGATGCCTTGGTCGGCGCCTCGTCCCTGAAACCGGAGGTGATCTCGGGCCTCGACATCATGATTATCCGCGAGCTGACCGGCGGCGTCTATTTCGGCACCCCGCGCGGTATCGAGGACTTACCCGACGGCACGCGCCGCGGCGTCAACACCCAGGTCTACACGACTCCCGAGATTCACCGCGTCGCCCGCGTCGGCTTCGAACTGGCACGCAAGCGCGGCAACATGGTCTGCTCGGTGGAGAAGGCCAACGTGATGGAATCCGGCGTGCTGTGGCGCCAGGAGGTGCAGAAGCTGCACGATGCCGAGTACGCCGACGTGGCGCTCACCCACATGTACGCTGACAACTGCGCCATGCAATTGGTGCGCAATCCGAAGCAGTTCGATGTGATCGTCACCGATAACCTGTTCGGCGACATGCTCTCGGACGAGGCGGCCATGCTCACCGGCTCCCTCGGCATGCTGCCCTCCGCCTCGCTCGGCGATGCGGATGCCACTGGCCGGCGCAAGGCGCTCTACGAGCCGGTGCATGGCTCGGCCCCGGATATCACCGGCAAGGGGATCGCCAATCCGCTGGCCTGCGTGCTCAGCTTCGCCATGATGCTGCGTTATTCCTTCGATCTGGACGCGGATGCCACGCTGATCGAGCGCGCGGTCGAGGCGGTGCTCGCCTCGGGCAAGCGCACGGCGGATATCGCCGCACCCGGCGAGCGCACCGTCTCCACCGCCGAGATGGGCCAGGCGATCGTCGCCGAGCTGGACAAGCTCGCAGCCTAGATCCCGGCCCGATAGGACGATTGACCGGCGCCCGGCACCGGGCCTATGCTTAGTCGCATCATCAACAGCGAAAGGAGGTGATCCGGTGAAAAAAACATGTGCACTGATCGCGGTGGCGTTGGGACTCGTTGCCGTATCGGCCGGATCGGCCCTAGCGGAGTGTGGCTCTCACTCTGTCTCGCAGAGCGTCAGCCTGGACACGCAGACGGCCTCGACCGGCGATTCGACGGCACCCACCACGCCCGTTCCGGAGACCAGCTCCCAATAGCCCTCCGGTCCGACCGTGACCGTGCGAAAAGGCCGTCCCAGGGCTTAACCCCGGGGCGGCCTTTTCAGTTTCGGGCCGGTCTCAGCGAATCCCGAAGCGGTCGAGCTCGCGCCACAGGCGGCCCCTGAGCATCAGGCCAAGCATGCGAAAATCGCTGATGAGCGACCACAGCGGGTGGCCGAACGTGGCCGGCCTGTTGCCTTCCACCCAAAAGTGGCCGGCCCAGGCGAAGCCGTAGCCGAGCACCACCGCCGCCGGAAGCAGCCGCCAATCTCCGGTCACGGCGGCACCTACGAGCAGCAGCAGTCCGAGGCCGGTGCCGATGGCATGCAGGCGCCGGTTGCCAAGCCGGCTGTGCGCCCGCAGGTAGGCCGGCCAGAATTCCGCATAGGTGCCAAATTCGCCGCGCATGGTTGCGATCCTTGCCAAGTGGGCAAAAGAGCCTTAACTCATTGCGCTATAGGCTACACTCTAACGCAAGGACAAAGGCGGCGGCGATGGGTTATCGGGTGGCGGTGGTGGGCGCGACCGGCGCCGTGGGGCGGGAGATGCTCTCGACCCTGGCGGAACGCGCATTTCCGGTGGATGACGTGGTGGCCCTGGCCTCCGCGCGTTCGGCCGGCACCGATATTTCTTTCGGCGAGGATCACACCCTGAAGGTGCAGGATCTGGCCCGCTTCGACTTCAAGGGCCGGGAGATCGTGCTGTCCTCGCCCGGCGCCAAGGTCTCGGCGGAATACAGCCCGCGCGCCGCCAAGGCCGGCGCCGTGGTCATCGACAACACTTCGTATTTCCGCATGGACCCGGACGTGCCCCTGGTGGTGCCCGAGGTCAATGCCGCTGCCATTGCCGGCTATACCAAGCGGCACATCATCGCCAACCCCAATTGCTCGACCATCCAGATGGTGGTGGCCCTCAAGCCCTTGCACGATCTGGCGCGCATCAGGCGCGTGGTGGTGGCCACCTACCAATCCACGTCGGGGGCCGGCAAGGAGGGCATGGACGAGCTGTTCAACCAGACCCGCGCCGTCTACGTGAACGAGACTCAGCCGCCGCAAAAGTTCCCCAAGCAAATCGCCTTCAACGTGATTCCCCAGATTGACGTCTTCATGGAGGACGGCTTCACCAAGGAAGAATGGAAGATGGCGGCGGAAACCAAGAAGATCCTCGATCCGGCGATCAAGGTGACCGCCACCTGCGTGCGCGTGCCGGTGTTCATCGGCCACTCCGAGGCGGTCAACATCGAGTTCGAGAAGCCGATCAGTGTGAAAGAGGCGCGCGCCGCCCTGCGCGCCCAACCGGGGATCGTGGTTGTCGACCATCGGGCCGACGAAGGCTATGTGACGCCGGCCGAATGCGCCGGCGAGGACGCGATCTATGTCAGCCGCATCCGCACCGACCCGACGGTGGAGAACGGCCTGTCCATGTGGGTGGTCTCCGACAACCTGCGCAAGGGCGCGGCCCTGAATGCGGTGCAGATCGCCGAGCGCCTGGTCAAGGACTACCTGAACTAGGATTTCGAGATCCCCGGGTGCCCAGTCCGGGCCGCTCATGCTCTAATGCCCGGTCATGACCGAGCTGCTTCGCAACCGCGATGCCCGGCGCCTGTTCCTGCACCTTCAGGGCCTGGCGCGCCCGCCCCGGCAAGCCTTGGGACGGGAGGGCCTGCGCGATCTGATCGCCCAGATCGGCTTCGTGCAGATGGACAGCATCAACACCGTCGAGCGGGCCCACCACCAGATCCTGTTCTCGCGCAATCAGACCTACCGGCGCGACGATCTGCGCGTCTTGCACGAGACCGACCGGGCGGTCTTCGAAAACTGGACCCACGACGCGGCCCTGATCCCCTGCGCGTTCTATCCTCATTGGCAGCACCGCTTCGCGCGGGAGCAGGCGCGTTTGCGCGACCGGTGGCGGAAATGGCGGCGGGAAAGCTTCGAGGATCTCATCGACGACGTGCGCGAAAAGATCGCCCGCAATGGCCCGACCATGTCGCGCGATCTCTGCCCGGATGAAAAACGCGCATCCGGCGGCTGGTGGGATTGGCATCCGGCCAAGACGGCGTTGGAATATTTGTGGCGCACGGGCGAGATCGCGGTCGCCCGGCGCGATGGCTTTCAAAAGGTCTACGACCTCAGCGAACGGGTGATCCCGGAGCCGCATCGGGCCGCCGCGGTCTCGCGCGCAGAGACCGTGGACTGGGCGTGCGCCAGCGCCTTGGACCGGCTTGGCTTTGCCTCATCCGGCGAGATCGCGGCGTTCTGGGCCGCCGTCTCCCCAAAAGAAGCGGCGGAGTGGTGCGCCGCGCGCCTGGGCAGCGACCTCGTGCAGGTGACCGTGGAGCCGGCGGGCGGCGGCGCGCCGCGCGATTGCTTTGCCCGCGCAGACTATCGTGCCCAGCTGGCGCAGGCGCCGGACGCCCCGGCACGGGTGCGCGTGCTCAGCCCGTTTGATCCGGTGCTACGCGACCGTGCCCGCACGGAACGGCTGTTCGGCTTCCACTACCGCATCGAGGTCTTCGTGCCGGCCGCCAAACGGGCGTACGGCTACTACGTGTTCCCGCTGCTGGAGGGGTCAAAATTCGTTGGCCGCATCGACATGAAGTGCGATCGGCAGGACGGCACCTTGCGGGTGAAGAGCCTGTGGCTGGAGCCGACGGTGCGCCTGACCGCCGGGCGCCAGGCCAAACTGGAAGCGGAGCTGGAACGGATTCGCGCCTTCGCCGGGGCGGACCGGATTGTCTTCGACAAGGACTACGACCGGTCCTGCCGCTAGGCGATTAAGTTACTACTTCATAGTGCGCCCCTCACCCCCCTCCCTACCTCCCCCCATCACGGTCACGGGGGGAGGAGATTTTGGAGTCGTCAATTTCCGTCCCCCTCCCCCTCGATGGGGGAGGGGGAGGGGGTGACGCTGGTTTGAGTAAGCAGCGCGGATACTAGTCGACCCGCTCCACCGGAAACCGGCGGACGGGGTTGACCATCGCCTCTTGGGCGGCGATGAGCTGCAGCTCGCGGGTGCCGGCGCTTTGCGTGGCGGCGACGATGGCGAAAATCGCCGCGGCGGCTTCGCCCAAGGCCGCCGGTGCCTCCCGCGTTTTCAGGTAATGCCCCAGGAACAGCGCCGCCACCGCATCGCCGGAGCCGTTGATCGCCGGCTCGAACGGCAGGTATGGGGTGCGCACCCGCCAGGTGCCCTCCGCGGTCACCGCCAGGAGGTCGATGGCATCGGCTGGGGTTTCGTCGTGGCGCAGGCTGGTGACCACCACCACCTTGGGGCCGAGGGCCAGCAGCTCCCGCGCCGCGGCCACGGCCTCCGCTTGGTTGGCAATGCGCCGCCGGGTCAGTTGCTCCAGCTCGAACTGGTTGGGGGTCAATACATCGGCCATGGGGACGACCCGGGTGCGCAGGAAATCCGGTATGTCGTCGTGCACATAGAGGCCGGTATCCGTATCGCCCATCACCGGATCGCACAGGTAGAGGGCGGCCGGGCTGGCCGTGCGCACCCGTGCCACGGTGTCGATGACCACCTGGCCCAGGCGCGCCGCCCCGAGATAGCCGGAGAGCACCGCGTCGCAGGCCCCCAGGGCGCCGCGCGCGGCCAGGCCCTCGATGATCGAGGCGATGTGCTCGGCGGTGAACACCTGACCCTGCCAATCACCGTAGCCCAGATGATTGGAGAACTGCACCGTATGGACGGGCCAGACCTCGAAGCCGAGCCTTTGCAACGGAAACACCGCGGCGGCGTTGCCCACATGGCCGAACGCCACATGTGATTGAATGGACAGGATGCTCATGGCGGCACCTTGCCACGTCCGGCCCAGCGGGTATAGTCGCTGCCGGTTTCCGGCGGTCCTGGCGCACCAGGGGAGAGGCATTCGATGACGGCAACGGCCCGGCCGCGGCGCAGCGTGCTGTATATGCCCGGCTCCAATGCGCGGGCATTGGAAAAAGGCCGCGGCCTGGCGGCCGATGCCCTGATTCTCGATCTGGAGGATGCGGTCGCTCCCGATGCCAAGGCCCTGGCCCGGGAGCAGATCGTCGCGGCGGTCCAGGCCGGCGGCTATGGCCGGCGGGAGATCATCGTGCGCATCAATCCCCTGGACTCGCCCTGGGGCCACGACGACCTGGCGGCCATGGCCACCAGCGGCGCCGATGCCATCCTCCTGCCCAAGGTCGAGAGCGCGGCCATGGTCCACGATCTGGAGATGCAGATGGTCGGGGCCGGGGCGCCGCCGGGCATGAATATCATGTGCATGATGGAAACCCCCCTGGGCATGCTGCACGCCGAAGGCGTGGCCGGGGCCAGCAAGCGCATATCCTGTCTGGTCATGGGCACCTCGGATCTGGTCAAGGATCTGCAGGCCAGCCACACCGATGCGCGCCTGCCGGTGCTGACCTCGCTCGGTCTGTGCCTGTTGGCGGCGCGGGCTTACGGCCTGGGCATCGTCGATGGGGTGCATCTCGATCTGGACGACGACGCAGGTTTCGCCGAGGCCTGCCGCCAGGGCCTGGAGCTGGGCTTCGACGGCAAGACCCTGATCCACCCGAAGACCATCGCCAAGGCCAACGAGGTCTTTGCGCCCTCGGCCGACGAGGTGGCCTTCTCGCACCGCATCATCGCGGCGCACGGGGAGGCCACGGCCCAGGGCAAGGGCGTCGTGGTGCTCGAAGGCAAGCTGATCGAGAATCTGCACGTGGCGAACGCCATGCGCCTGGTCGCCCTGGCCGAGGCGATCGCCGCGCTGCAAGGCGAATGAAGCCCGGCCGGCCATGAGCGCAGCGGGCTCCAAGACCGGGCACGGCCGCTTCTTCGAGGACTTCCGCATCGGCGAGACCTTGGTGCACGCCACGCCGCGCACGGTGACCGCCGGCGATCAGGCGCTCTATGTGGCCCTCACCGGCTCGCGCTTTGCCCTGCACTGCGCCGATACGTTCGCGCAATCCCTGGGATTGCCCGGCGCCCCGGTCGATGATGTGCTGGTCTTTCACATGGTGTTCGGCAAGACGGTGCCGGATGTGTCCCTCAACGCCGTGGCCAATCTGGGCTATGCGGCGTGCGTTTTCGGCGTGCCGGTCATGGCTGGTGATACCATCAGCGTCAGCAGCCAGGTGATCGGTCTGAAGGAAAATTCCAACCGCAAGACTGGCGTGGTCACGGTGCGCTCGAGCGGGCGCAACCAGCGTGGCGAAGGGGTGCTCGACTACATCCGCTGGGTCATGGTCAACAAGCGCGACCCGGCATCGCCGGCGCCGGCGCCGGTGACACCCGATCTGCCCGAGTCAGTGGCGGTCGCGGATATGGTAATTCCCGCCGGACTCGACCTTTCCCAATACGATTGCGCCCTGGCCGGCTCGCCGCATCTGTGGGACGACTATACGGCGGGCGAGCGGATCGACCATGTGGACGGCATCACCATTGAGGAGGCCGAGCACCAGATGGCCACCCGCCTGTATCAGAACACGGCCAAGGTGCATTTCAATCAACAGGCCGCCGCCGCCGGGCGCTTCGGCAAGCGGATCATCTACGGCGGCCATGTGATCTCGCTGGCCCGCGCGCTCAGCTTCAACGGCCTGGGCAACGGCCTGCGCATCGCCGCCATCAACGGCGGCCGCCACGTGGCGCCGTGCTTCGCCGGCGATACGGTGTATGCCTGGAGCGAGGTGCGCGATGTCATGCCGCTGCCCGGGCGCACGGACGTGGGCGCGTTACGTTTGCGCACCCTGGCGGTCAAGGACCGGCCGGCCGGCGGCTTTCCCGCCACCGGCGAGGACGGTGCCAAAGCGGCCCCGTCGTTGATCCTGGATCTGGACTACACGGTCCTGATGCCGCGCCGGTAGGTGCGGATGCCAACTCGCCCATTGCGTTTCACGCCGCAATCGTTGCGGTGGACTCGCGCTGTTGAAAAACCCCGCCCGCCGTCGACGTCCCGCCCGCCTTCAAGGCGTTGGCGGGTATTTCGATATAGTTGACTCCGTCAAGTATTAATTTGATTATGTCAACTGATAACCCGCTTTTGGCATATGAGGGAATCCATGACGACGGCGGACCTCGCCCAACGTGTCGCCGCGGTGCGCGCCTTCAATCGCTTCTATACCCTGCGCATGGGTTGGTTGCGGCGGGGGTTTCTGAAGAGTCCGTTTTCGCTCACTCAAGCGCGGGTGCTCTACGAACTGGCGCACCGTGAGCGGCCGAACGCGACCGATCTTGCCAAGGAATTGGATCTGGATGCCGGCTATCTCAGCCGCATTCTGCGCCGCTTCGTTCAGGACGGCCTGCTCAAGAGGACGCCTTCACGGACCGATGGCCGGCAGCGCCATTTGGCGCTGACCAAGGCGGGGCGCCAGGCATTCGCCACCCTCGATCGCGCCTCGCGCACGGAGGCGGGGGATCTGCTCGGTGCGCTTGATCCGGATGGGCAAAACCGGCTGACCGCCGCCATGGGGACGATCCAGCGGATATTGGCGGCCGATGAGACCCGGCCGGACTCGTTCCTGCTGCGTCCGCACCGGGTCGGGGACATGGGCTGGATCGTCCATCGGCAAGCTATGCTCTATGCCCGCGAGTACGGATGGACTGAGCAATTCGAGGGGCTCGCCGCCGGTATCGCGGGCAAGTTCATCGAAAACTACGATCCGGCGTGCGAGTGTTGTTGGATCGCGGAGCGCGAGGGCGAGATCGTCGGCTCGGTCTTCGTCGTTCAGCACTCCAAGACCGAGGCCCGGCTGCGCCTGCTCTATGTCGAGCCCGCGGCCCGCGGCTTGGGCGTGGGCCGGCGGCTGACCGAAGAAGCCATCCGCTTCGCCCGGGACCGGGGGTATCGAACCTTGAAACTTTGGACCAACGATATCCTGGTCTCGGCCCGGCGCATTTACGAAGGCGCCGGATTTCGTCTGGTCGAAGAAGAGCGTCATCACAGCTTCGGACACGATCTTGTCGGGCAGACCTGGGTTTTGAAACTGTGATAGTGGCCGGTGGCGGGCGCCTGTGGCGGCCGCCGAACTCTGGAGTTGGAATTTTCTCCGGGCCAGTATGAGACAAGCTGAAAAAAACCGAGGCGCCGGGAGCAGGGGGAGGATGCCCGCTGCGGCGTGCCCTGGAGAAGCACATCCCGACGCCTCAGGAGCCGTCACCGGCTCCCAGGACGCGATCGCGGCGGCGGGCTCGTTACGCGAGCCCGGCCCGTGGGCTGTACCTGGCGATACAACCCAGCCATGCCGGGGCCGGCAATTCCAAGACGGAATCACAGCCCGCCTTCGGCCGATGCCGGCGCCTCCGCGATCCGTACCCTTTCGACCGGGTTCGCCGGGCCGGCGGGCGTGCCCGCCGCATCGGCCGTACCGGGACAGCGGGAATCCGCCGTTTCCGTGATCCGGAACCCCCGGGGCCAGACTGGACCCTGGAGGCCGATACGCCGCGGATCCCGGAGCAGGACCCGAAGCCCGACAGTGGCCGCGCGCCCCACGCAGGGGTGGGTCGCGGCCCCGATCGAAAGGCGGGGCAGGCAGATCTGCCGAAACCTTCCGAAACCGGCGGCAAAGTTCTGGGGACAGGACTTGGCCGCCGCCGCCAACACACAAGGCCCGGACAGGGCCTGCCGTTTCCGGGCGTCCGCTTCCGTATCGCTTTCCCCCATATCGACGACCGACTCGATGGCCAAAATCGATGACCGGATGGAAGCGCGAACACCGACAGCCCGGCGCATTCGCGTACCCCTCGACTGTCTCGCGCAGGGTGCCGGCCTTCAAGTCTAAACGAAGTATTCGCGGGATATTCCTGTGTACGAATGAGTCATAACTGCACACATGCCCCACAGGATTCCCACAGTCTTATCCACATGACTTGTTAAGTTTATATTATGTCTCGCCGATTCATTATGGTGTCAGGCGGACACCATAACGCGCCCCGATCGGCAACGCGCAAAGATGGCCGCGCCGCCGCATCCGATGTCGCGTCGGTAGCGGCGCGGAGGTGACGTTGACTAACCAGGCAACGCGGTCTAAACCAAGCCTGTTGCGGGTCGATTTGTTTTGCATGCCGCGTGTCAGACCAGTCCCCCGACCGCTCTTGCCGCTTCCGGAAAGATCATGCCGATGAGCAGCCAAGATAGCTCCCAGGGTCGCACCCCGGGCCGCCCACCGGGCCGGCCATTGTCGCCGCATCTGCAGGTGTACCGGCCGCAGTACACGTCGATGATTTCGATCTTTCACCGGATCACCGGCGTCGGCCTGTGGGCGGGCACGCTGCTGCTCGTCTATTGGCTGGTGGCGGCGGCGATCGGTGCCGAGGCCTATGAGACGGCGCGCGATCTCATCGGCTCGTTCCTCGGGCGGCTGTGCTTGTTCGGCTGGACCGTGGCCTTGTTCTATCATCTGTGCAACGGCATCCGCCATTTGGTGTGGGACATCGGCCTGGGCCTGGAATTGCGCGCGTCCTTCTATTCCGGCATGGCGGTCCTGGCCGGGACCGTCCTTCTCACTCTGGTGACCTGGATTGCCGGATATACCGTGATGGGGTCGTTGCAATGAGCCGGCGGTCGGCGCTCGGCCGCGCCCGCGGCCTCGGCTCGTCGCGGGATGGCCTGCACCATTGGTGGACCGAGCGCCTCAGTGCCCTGGCGCTGGTTCCCTTGACCGTGTGGTTTGTCGCCTCGGTGGTGGCCATGGCCGGTGCCGACTATTACGCCATGCGCGATTGGCTCGGCAATCCGGTGGTCTCCGGCCTGCTGATTCTGCTGCTGGTGGCGACATTTTACCACGGCGCCTTGGCCGCGCAGGTGGTGATCGAGGATTACTTACACAAGGAGTGGGTCAAGCTGTTTGCCCTGCTGGCCACCAAGGCCGCCGCCGTGCTGCTCGGACTGACCGGGGTGCTGGCGGTCCTGGTCGTTTTGTTCAAGGGCTAGACCCATGAGCACCGCCTACGAGATCGTCGATCATACCCACGACGTGGTGGTCGTTGGTGCCGGCGGCGCCGGATTGCGCGCCGCCCTGGGCCTGGCCGAGGCGGGCCTGAAGACCGCGTGCGTGACCAAGGTCTTCCCGACGCGCAGCCATACCGTGGCGGCGCAGGGCGGCATCTCCGCGGCCCTCGGCAACATGGGCGAGGACGATTGGCGCTGGCACGCCTACGACACGGTCAAGGGCTCCGACTGGCTGGGCGATCAGGATGCCATCGAATACATGACCCGCGAGGCGGCCAATGCGGTCGTCGAGCTGGAACACTACGGCGTGCCCTTCTCGCGCACCGAGGCGGGCAAGATCTATCAGCGGCCGTTCGGCGGCATGACCACCCGGTTCGGCGAAGGCATCGCCCAGCGCACCTGCGCCGCCGCCGACCGTACCGGCCATGCCATGCTGCATACCCTGTATCAGCAGAGCCTGAAGCATCACGCCGAGTTTTTCATCGAATACTTCGCCATCGACCTGATGATGGAGGACGGCACCTGCCGCGGCGTGGTCGCCTGGAACCTGGACGATGGGACCATGCATCGTTTCCGCGCCAAGATGGTGATCCTGGCCACCGGCGGCTATGGCCGTGCCTATTTCTCCTGCACCGGCGCGCATACCTGCACCGGCGACGGCGGTGGCATGGTCCTGCGCGCCGGCCTGCCCTTGCAGGACATGGAATTCGTGCAGTTCCACCCGACCGGCATCTACGGCGCCGGCTGCCTGATCACCGAGGGGGTGCGCGGCGAGGGCGGCTATTTGACGAATTCCGAGGGCGAGCGGTTCATGGAACGCTATGCGCCGTCCGCCAAGGACCTGGCCAGCCGCGACGTGGTCAGCCGCTCCATGACCATCGAGATTCGCGACGGCCGCGGAGTCGGCCCCGGCAAGGACCACATCCATCTGCACATCGAGCACCTGGACCCGGCGATCATTCACGAACGCCTGCCCGGCATCGCCGAATCGTCGCGTATCTTCGCCGGCGTCGACGTGACCAAGGAGCCGATCCCGGTTCTGCCTACTGCTCATTACAACATGGGCGGCATTCCGGCCCGCTATACGGGCGAGATGGTCAGCAAGGGCAATGGCGCCGAAGACGCGGTGGTTCCGGGTTTGATGGCGGTGGGCGAGGCGGCGTGCGTTTCCGTGCACGGGGCCAATCGCCTCGGCTCCAACTCGCTCCTGGATCTGGTGGTCTTCGGCCGTGCCGCGGCGAAACGCTGCGCCGAGGTGGTCAAGCCGGGCGAGGGACACAGCCCGCTGCCCGCCGATGCGCACGAATTGGCCTTGCAGCGCCTGGACCGTTTCCGCCATGCCAAGGGCGGCACGCCGACCGCCCGCCTGCGCCTGAACATGCAGCGGGTCATGCAGGACCACGCTGCGGTCTTCCGCACCGGCGAGGTCCTGGAGCAGGGCGTGAACGCACTGGCGGAGGTTTGGCGCGGCCGTGACGATTTGCGCACCGAGGATCGCTCGCTCATATGGAATTCCGATCTGGTGGAGACATTGGAATTGGATAACCTGCTCTTCCAGGCGGTGGTCACCATGGCTTCGGCCGCCAACCGCGAGGAAAGCCGCGGCGCCCATGCGCGCGAGGATTTTCCCGACCGCGACGACAAGCGCTGGCTCAAGCACACCCTGTCCTGGTGCGACGAGGCGGGCGAGGTGCGCTTCGACTACCGGCCGGTGGAGCTGCAGCCCCTGAGCAACGAGATTCAATCCTTCCCGCCGAAGGCGCGGGTGTATTAGGACGAGCATCAAGCCCCATGGTTGAATTCGCCCTTCCTGCCAACTCCAAGATCGGCAAAGGCCAGCACCACGCAGCGCCGCAAGGTGCTGCGCGCGTGCGCACCTTCAAGATCTATCGCTGGAATCCGGACGATGGGGCGAACCCGCGCGTCGATACCTATGACGTCGATCTGGCGGCGTGCGGGCCGATGGTTCTCGATGCCCTGATCAAGATCAAGAACGAGGTGGATGCGACGCTCACCTTCCGCCGCTCCTGCCGCGAGGGGGTGTGCGGCTCCTGTGCCATGAACATCGACGGCACCAATACGCTCGCCTGCACCAAGTTCATCGACGACATCAAGGGCGATGTGAAGGTCTACCCCCTGCCGCACATGCCGGTGGTCAAGGACCTGGTGCCCGATCTCAATCACGCCTATGCGCAATACACCGCCATCGAACCCTGGCTGAAGACCGATTCGCCGCCGCCCGAACGCGAGCGCCCGCAAAGCCCGGAGGAGCGCGCAAAGCTGGACGGCCTGTGGGAATGCATCCTGTGCTTCAGCTGTTCCACCAGTTGCCCCAGCTATTGGTGGAACGGCGACCGGTTCCTCGGCCCCGCGGTGTTGCTGCAGGCCTACCGCTGGATCGCCGATTCGCGCGACGAGGCCATCGGCGAGCGTCTGGATGCCTTGGAAGATCCGTTCCGCCTGTATCGCTGCCATACCATCATGAACTGCACGAACACCTGCCCCAAGAGTCTGAATCCGGCGAAGGCCATCGCCGAGATCAAGAAACTGATGGTCACGCGGCGCGGGTAGGCCGGGCACAGCCCATGTACATTCCCAAGGATTTCGTTCTGACCGACCCGGATGAGATTCGGGCGGTCCTTCGCGACTATGCCTTCGCGGTTCTGGTCACTGCCGTCAACTCGGCGGCGCCGGTGGCCACCCACCTGCCGGTGATCTTCGATGGGGCGGCGGGGCCGAACGGCACCCTGCTGGCCCATATGGCGCGGGCCAATCCCCATTGGCACGATCTGGAGCGCCTGCAGGAGGCGGGCGGCGAGGCCCTGGTGATCTTCCAGGGCGCCCATACTTACGTTTCGCCGCGCTGGTACAGCACCGGCCCGGCGGTGCCCACTTGGAACTACGTGGCCGTGCATGCTTACGGTACGCCGCGTTTGATCGATGACCCGGCACGGGTGCGCCGCCTGCTCACCGATCTGGCGGATATCTACGAAGCCGGCGCGGCCGCGCCCTGGCGCCTGGAGGCCCAGGATGACACATATCTTCGGGCCATGATGCGCGGCATCGTCGCCTTCGAGATTCCCATTTCCCGCCTGGAGGCCAAGGCCAAGATGACGCAGAACCGGTCCGCCGAAGATCGCGCGGGCGTCATCGCCGCCCTGCGGCAGGGCGCGGATGCGCTGGGCCACGAGGTCGCAACCCTCATGGACCGGCTCCCGGCCGCGAAACGCGACTAGCCGAGGTTGATCTCGCCGTCGATGTCGTGTTTCAGGCCGGTTCCTTCGAGGGTCAAGGTTACCTTGGCGCGCAGGGTCTCGTGACCCTTGAGCTTGCCGGACTCGAGGGCATCGCGCACCGTCTGCTCGATCTCCCGCTGCGAGGTGACGCCAACCTTTTTCAGGAACTTACGTACCTCCATGTTGAACTGGTCTTCGTTCATGCCCGCCTCCAAAACTGAAATCCG
>DASWJP010000184.1:0-3870 GCA_036397065.1 Kiloniellales bacterium
TCGAACCTGCGACCCCTGGTTTAGGAAACCAGTGCTCTATCCTGCTGAGCTACGGGCGCTTCCGGTCCGGTTATACACGGGCCGGGCGCGCCGGCCCAGGGGTCAGGCGGCTTAAAACAGGCTGCCGACGGGCAGGGCGTAATAGAGGTTGATGACCTCGGTGCCGGGGTTTTCGGTGCCCAGACCGGCATTCGAGATGTGGCTGAAGGCCAGGCCGATGCGCGAGGCGTTGTCGAAGCGGTAGGCCAGCTCGATCTGCGAGCGGAACTCGATCACATGGCCGAGATCCTTGCCGTCGCCCTCGGCATAGGCGCCGGCGCCGATGCTGGGGGTCAGGATAAGGTTCGGGGTGAGGTTGAAGTCCGCCAGGATGCCGCCGAGGCCGTAGAAGCCGCCGTCGCTGGTCCCCTCCAGGCCGAACCAGGGCTTGAAAAACCACAGGCCGCTGCCGTGCCGGTATTCGATGCGGAAATCCATCGCCGTATCGTCGTCCTGGATCAAATCGAAGGCGCCGACGCCGCCGGCAAGCAACGACTGTTCCTCCTGGGCGCGCGCGGCCGGCGCGGCCAACCCGCCCGCCGCCAGCAGGCCGCCGAGCATCAGCCCGAACGCAACCATGAAACGAAATGCCTGCACGATGTTCCCCCCGCTGTCTTTCGCCCGATCTCCAGCGCGCCCCATCATAGAGAATCGTTTGCCGCGCGCAACGCCGTCCTGGCCCGTGCGGCGGTATTCGCTACGATTGCGTCTTGAAGCGTTGCGTGGCGGCCACCAGAGCGCGGCGGATGCCCGGCTCCATGGCCGAATGGCCGGCATCGGGAATCACCATGTAGTCGGCCTCGGGCCAGGCGCGGTGCAATTCATCGGCGGTGCGGATGGGACACACCAGATCGTAGCGGCCCTGGACGATCACCCCGGGAATGCGGCGAATCCGGTCGACGCCACGCAGCAACGCCCCTTCCTCCAGGAAAATGTTGTTGATGAAATAGTGCGCCTCGAGGCGCGCCAGGCCGAGGGCCATGGTATCCTGGCCGAAGGCGGCCACGGTTTCAGGGCTGGGCAACAGGGTGGAGCAGGCGCCCTCGTAGGTGCTCCACGACCGCGCCGCCGGCATGTGCACCGCCGGGTCCGGATCGGTCAGGCGCCGGTGATAGGCGTGCAGAAGATCGTCCCGCTCGGCCGCCGGCACGCCCTCGGCAAAGCGCTGCCAGACTTCCGGTGCCAGCCAGCGCATGCCATAGAGGAACCAGTCGATCTCGGCCTTCTCACAGAGGAATATGCCGCGCAGGATCAGGCCGGTGACCCGCTCGGGATGGGCCTCGGCGTAAGCCAGCGCCAGGGTCGAGCCCCAGGAGCCGCCGAAGACCAGCCAGCGGTCGATGCCCAGGTGGCTGCGCAAGGCCTCGATGTCGGCGACCAGATGCGGTGTCGTATTGGCCGACAACTCGCCCAAGGGGGTCGACCGGCCGGCGCCGCGTTGATCGAACACCACGATGCGGTAGTGCGCCGGGTCGAAGAAGCGGCGATGCTCGGGCGAGGCGCCGGCGCCCGGGCCGCCGTGCAGGAAGACCACCGGCTGGCCGTCCGGGTTGCCCGATTGCTCCCAATACAGGTTGTGCGGCGCATCGCGCACCAGCCGGCCGCTGGCATAGGGTTCGATGGACGGAAACAGATCGGCGGGGGATTTGGCCTGTTCGTGCACGGGCAGAGCCTTTTTCCAGGGCATTGACGGCTGGATCGCGGCGCGATCGACCCTATATCGCATTGACGGCCGTTGTTGCCAATGGCCCGGCGCGGTGAAGCCGCCGTGCCACGCGGCACCGGGGAGAGCCATGCGCGCACGCCTTTCAGTGTCACTTCTCGTTCTGGGCCTGGCCGCCATCGCCGCCGGGCCCCGTGGCACCGCCACCGCGGCCGGGCCGGAGGCCGTGGCCGCCTTGGCCGGCACCGAGACCGCCCGCGTGACCGAGATCGTCGATGGCGATACGCTCGTCCTGGCCGATGGCCGGCAGGTCCGCCTGGTCGGAATCCAGGCGCCGAAGCTGCCCCTGGGCCGGGCCGGGTTCGAAACCTGGCCCTTGGCGGAGGAAGCCAAGGCGGCGCTGGCGGCCCTCAGCCTCGGCCGCGATGTGCGCCTGGCCTATGGCGGCGCCCGCGGCGACCGCCATGGCCGGGTGCTGGCGCACCTGGCCGATGACGCGGGCCGGTGGGTTCAGGGCGCCCTGTTGGATGCGGGCATGGCCCGGGTCTATGGCTTCGCCGACAATCGCGCCCTGCTGCCGGAGATGCTGGCGCGCGAAGCGGTGGCGCGCGAGGCCCGCCGCGGCATCTGGGCGGATGCCTTCTATGCGGTGCGCACGCCGGAGGCGGCGGCGCGGTATCTGAGCCGCTTCGAGCTGATCCAGGGCCGGGTGGTCGATGTGGCCGAGGTGCGCGGCCGGGTGTATCTCAATTTCGGCGCCGATTGGCGCAGCGATTTCACCGCCACCCTGGCCCCGCCGGTCCGCCGCTTGTTCGAGGCCGAGGGCATCGATCCGATGATCTATCGAAACCGTATCGTGCGCGTGCGCGGCTGGTTAAAATCCTATAATGGACCGATGGTGGATATAACCCATCCCGAACAGATCGAGGTTGTCGCCGAATGATTTCGCGGATTTTTCACGTCTTTGCCGCCCTGCTCGCCCTGGCCGCGCCCGTCTTGCTCGGCGGCTGCGCCACGGCGCCGGCCACCGGCCGCACCTTCTTCACCGGCGGCATGTCGGCTGAGGACGAGGCCCGCCTGGGCAGCCAGGAGCACGCCAAGATCGTGCCGCAATTCGGCGGCGTCTACGACAACGCGGCGCTTAGCGCCTATGTGACCAGCATCGGCAACCTGCTGGTCCAGACCTCGGAAATTCCCGATCAGAAGTTCACCTTCACGGTCCTCGACAGCCCGATCGTCAATGCCTTCGCCCTGCCGGGCGGCTATGTGTACGTGACCCGCGGGCTGCTGGCCCTGGCCGACAGCGAAGCCGAGGTGGCCGGCGTGCTGGCGCACGAGATCGGCCATGTGACCGCCCGCCACAGCGCCGAGCGCTATGGCCAGGCCCTGGCGGCGAATTTGGCCGGGGTCGGCCTCGGCGTGCTGCTGGGCAATAGCGCCGTGTCCGAGACCTTCAATGCCGCCAGCGCCGTGGCCTTGCGCAGCTTCTCGCGCGATCAGGAATACGAAGCGGATTTCCTGGGCGTGCGCTATCTCAGCCGTGCCGGCTTCGATACCCAGGCCATGGCCGGTTTCCTGTCCAAGCTGCAGGCCGACAGCCGCCTGGAGGCCGAGATCGCCGGACAGCCGGGCAAGGCCGACGAGTTCAACATCATGCAGACTCATCCGCGCACCGCCGATCGTATCCGACAGGCGATCAACCAGGCCGGGACCACGTCGGTCAAGGATCCGATCGTCGGCCGCGATGTGTATCTCGGCAAGATCGACGGCCTGCTGTATGGCGACAACCCCGATCAAGGCCTGATCCGCGGCCGCCAGTTCCTGCATCCGAAGTTGCGCTTCGCCTTCGAAGTGCCAAAAGACTTCCGCCTGCTCAACAGCGCTGAGCGCGTGCTGGCCCGCGGGCCGGACGGGGCCGGCATCATCTTCGATCAGGCGCGCGAGGCCGGCACCGGTTCCATGACCGCCTACATGACTCAGGTCTGGGCCAAGGGCGTTGTCTTGCAGGGCGTCGAGGCGATCACCATCAACGGCATGGCGGCGGCCACCGGTCAGGTCTCGGTGCAGAGCCGCGGCGGCCCGCGCGATCTGCGCCTGGTCGCCATCCGCTATGACGACAACGCGGTCTATCGCCTGCTGTTCATCACGCCGCCGAAGCTGACCGACTC
>DASWJP010000185.1:0-7541 GCA_036397065.1 Kiloniellales bacterium
TGCATCTTGAGGGCGCGGATGGTGGCGACGATGACCGTGGCCGCCGGCTTGAGGCCGGCCTTGCGGCACTTGATGTCGAAGAACTTCTCGGCACCCAGATCGGCGCCGAAACCGGCTTCGGTCACCACATAGTCGCACAGCTTCAAGGCTGTCTTGGTCGCCAGCACCGAATTGCAGCCATGGGCGATGTTGGCGAACGGGCCGCCGTGGATGAATACGGGGTTGTTCTCAAGGGTCTGTACTAGGTTCGGCATCAGCGCGTCCTTGAGCAGCACGGTCATGGCACCCGCGGCGTTGATCTGCTTCGCGGTCACCGGCTTGCGGTCGCGGGTCTGGCCGACGACGATGTTGCCCAGGCGGCGCTCCAGGTCTTCCAGGTCCATGGCCAGGCACAGAATGGCCATCACCTCCGAGGCCACCGTGATGTCGAAGCCGTCCTCGCGCGGATAGCCGTTGGCGACCCCGCCCAGGGAATTGACGATCTGGCGCAGCGCCCGGTCGTTCATGTCGAGCACCCGGCGCCAGGAGACGCGGCGCGGATCGAGACCGGCCTCGTTACCCCAATAGATGTGATTGTCGATCAAGGCGGCGAGCAGATTGTTCGCCGAGGTAATGGCGTGGAAATCGCCGGTGAAATGAAGGTTGATATCCTCCATCGGCACCACCTGGGCGTAGCCGCCGCCGGCCGCACCGCCCTTCATGCCGAAGCAGGGGCCCAGCGAAGGCTCGCGAATGCAGCTCATCGCCTTCTTGCCGATCTTGTTCAGGCCGTCGCTCAGGCCGACCGTGGTCGTCGTCTTGCCTTCGCCGGCCGGTGTCGGCGTAATGGCCGTGACCAAGATCAGCTTGCCGTCCGTCTTCTTCGACTGCTTCTTGATGAAGTCGAAGGAGATTTTGGCTTTGTAGGGCCCGTAGTTCAGCAGCGCGTCGGCGGTGATGCCGATCTTCGCGCCGACCTCGCCGATCGGTTTCATCTTGGCTTCGCGGGCAATCTCGATATCGCTTCCAACCGTCATGGGTGTTCCTTCGTGATATGACATGTGTGATTGCGGCCGTCGCCGCGGTTACGTGCCGAGCGTGTCGCCCGCCTTCAGGCCGCTCGCCGCCGCGTAATCCGATGCCGCCATTTTGTCGCCCTTGCCGGCGCGCACCCGCTTGATCAGAATGCCACCCATGCGGGCCGCGACCAGAATGCCGTCCGCCGACACGGAAAGCACCGTGCCCGGCGCGCCGCTGGCGCTGTCGTCCTTGCGGGCTTCGAGAATGTTGAGCTGTTTGCCCTTGTGCGTGGTCCAGGGGGCCGGCTGGGGGATTGCCGCGCGGATGGTGTTGTAAACCTCGGCGGCGGGCTTCGCCCAATCGGCCTTGGCCAAATCCTTCTTGAACCAGGATTCGTAAGACCCTTTTGACAGGTCCTGTTCGATCTTCTGCGCCTTGCCGGCTTTGACCAGTTCAAGGGATTCGATCATCGCCTCGACGCCCAGCGGAAACAGCTTGTTGAAATAGACCTCGCCCAGCGTCTCGTCAGGCCCGATCTCGACCGTCTTCTGCAACAGGATCGGTCCCTCGTCGAGCCCTTCGTTCGGCCAGAAGATGGACAAGCCTGTCTTGGTCTTGCCCATGGCGATCGGCCAGTTGATGGAGGAGGGGCCGCGATGATCGGGCAGCAGCGAGGGATGGTACTGAAAGGTGCCGTGGGTCGGCACGTCGAGCACGGCCTGGGGCACGAACAGCAGCACATAGGCCATGATGCAGACGTCCGGCTTGAGCGAACGCATCAGCTCTTCGGCGTCCTTGGTCTTCCACGATGCCGGCTGATGGACGGGCAGGCCCTTTTCCAGGGCCAGCTCTTTCATCGGGTCGGCGGGCCGGCCCTCCTTGTCGGGCGCGCAGAAGACGCCGACGACATTCTCGCCGCGCTCCAGGATCCTCTCCAGAACGGCCTTGCCGAAGGCCTGCTGGCCATGAACCACGATACGCATCCCCATAGTCTTCCGCCTTCTTTTCTTCTTTCCCTAGACTGCCTTGGCGTCGTGGATGGCCTTGACCTCGTCCTTCGAGAATCCGAGCACGTCGCGCAGAATCTCATCGGTATGCTCGCCGAGAAGTGGTGAACGCGTCACTTCCGCGGGTGAATCCGACATTTTGATCGGGTTGCCCACGGACAGGTACTTGCCCCGCTTAGGATGATCCACCTCGACGATGGTGCCGGTGTCGCGCAGGGATTGCTCTTCGGCCAGCTCGCGCATGGATAGAATCGGCCCGCAGGGGATATCCAGCGGGTTGCAGATGGCCATGACCTCGGTCTTGGTCTTGGTCTTGGTCCACTCCTCGATCGTATCGAAAATCTTGGCGATTTTGTCCAGGCGGGCCGGCGGGGTGGCATACCCCGGGTCTTCCTTCCACTCCGGCTTGCCGATCAGATCGCAGATCTTGCCCCACACCGGCGCCTGGGTGATGAAATAGACGTAAGCGTTCGGATCGGTCTCCCAGCCCTTGCACTTCAGAATCCAGCCCGGCTGGCCGCCGCCGGAATCGTTGCCACCGCGCGGCACCGCATCGCCAAAGGGGATACCCTTGCCGTGCTGACTGTATTCGGTGAGCGGCCCATGCTGCAGGCGCTGCTGATCGCGCAGCTTGACCCGGCACAGGTTGAGTACGCCGTCTTGCATGGCCGTCAGCACGCGTTGGCCCTTGCCGGATTTCTCCCGGTGGAAGAGGGCGGTGACGATGCCCAAGGCCAGATGCAACCCGGTGCCCGAATCGCCGATCTGCGAGCCGGTCACCAGCGGCGGGCCATCGAGAAAGCCGGTGGTGGACGCCGAGCCGCCGGTGCATTGCGCGACATTCTCGTACACCTTGCAGTCCTCGTAGGGGCCCGGACCGAAGCCCTTGATGGAAGCATAAATCATGCGCGGGTTAATCTCATGCACTCGCTCCCAGGAAAATCCCATCCGGTCGAGGGCGCCGGGGGCGAAATTCTCCACCAGCACATCGCAAGTCTGCACCAGCCGCTCCAGAACCTCCTTGCCCTTCGGGTTCTTGGTATCGATCGTGATCGACCGCTTGTTGTGGTTCAGCATGGTGAAATACAGGCTGTCCACGTCGGGAATATCGCGCAACTGGCCGCGCGTGGCATCGCCGACACCGGGGCGCTCCACCTTGATCACGTCGGCGCCGAACCAGGCCAGAAGCTGCGTGCAGGTCGGACCCGATTGGACATGGGTGAAGTCGAGGATCTTGACTCCTTCAAGCGCTTTCATCGCTCTTCCTTGTAATTTTTTTCGTTTCAAATGGCATGTGCAGGGCCGTCAATATCGTCATTTGTACATTGTCTGGTTCTTGGTGCCCGGCGCGTACTCGTTCGGGTCGATCCACACGTTGACCACGGCGCACTTGCCGGTCTTGGCGATGGCTTCGCGGGCGCGGCGCAGGGCCGGTCCGATCTTGCTGGCCTCGCGGACTTCCTCGCCATGGCCGCCGATCATCTGGCCGAACTTGGAAAACTCCACGTCGCCCAGCTTGTTGCCGACATTGCCGCGCTGCTCGCCATACTTGGTGATCTGGCCATAGCGGATCTGGTTCATGGCCGAGTTGTTGCCGATGACGGCGAGGTACGGGGCGCCAAAGCGCTGCGCCGTCTCCATGTCGAAGGCGGTCATGCCGAACGACCCGTCGCCGTACAGGCACATGACTTCCTTGTTCGGATGGGCAAGCTTGGCGGCCATGGCAAAGCCGGTGCCGACACCGAGCGAGCCGAGCGCGCCGGGGTCCATCCACTGGCCTGGATTGCGCGGCCGCACGGCTTGCGCCGAAATCGTCACCACGTCGCCGCCGTCGCCGATGTAGATGGTGTCCTCGCCGAGAAATTCGTTGATTTCATAGGCCAGCCGGTAGGGGTGGATCGGCGATTGGTCGGACTTGAACAGCGGCATCACCTTATCGAGAGCCTTGGCTTCAAGCTCCCCGAGATGCTTCATCCATTTCTGCCGCTCCTGGCGCGCCGCCTTGTTGGCGCGGCCGGAGGCCGCCTGCTCGACCGCCGCCAGGATCGTTCCCGGATCACCGGCAAGGCCCAGGGAAATGTCGCGGTTCTTGCCGACCGTTCGATAGTCGAGATCGATCTGCACCAGCGTCGCCTCGTGGGAGAGGCGCTTGCCATAGCCCATGCGGAAGTCGAAGGGCGTGCCGACGATGACGATCACGTCAGCATCATTGAAGGCGGCGGCGCGGGTCCGGTCGAAATGATGCGGGTCGCCGGCCGGCAGCATGCCGCGGCAGGCGCCGTTCATGTAGGCCGGAATGTCGAGCGCGCGGATCAAACTGATAGCCGCCTCGTGGCCTTGGGCTGCCCAGACCTGCTGGCCGAACAGAATCGCCGGGCGCTTCGCATTGACCAGAATGTCGGCGAGCTTCTCGATATCGGCCGGATCGCCGATCGATTTGGTCGAGGCGCGGTAGTGGCCCGGCTTGGGCAGCACGGCCTTGGTCAGAGGCACCTCCCGGTCGAGCACGTCGCGCGGGATTTCCAGGTAGGAGGGACCGTAAGCGCCGGCGAAACTCTCGCGCGCCGCCATGGCGATCATGTCGGCGATGCGCTCGGTGGTGAAGACGCCGGAGGCGAACTTAGTGATCGGCTTCATTATGTCGACATGCGGCAGATCCTGCAGCGATCCCATCTTGTGCTGGGACAGCGAGCTCTGGCCGCCGATATGCAGGATCGGGCTTTCCGAGCGGAAGGCCGTGGCGATGCCGGTCACCGCGTTGGTGCAACCCGGCCCGGCGGTCGTGACCACACAGCCAAGCTTGCCGGTCTGGCGGGCATAGCCGTCGGCCGCATGCGCCGCCACCTGCTCGTGACGCACATCGACGATGCGAATGCCTTCGTCGATACAGCCGTCATAGATATCGATGATATGACCGCCGCACAGGGTGAAGATGGTATCGACGCCCTCGGCCTTCAAAGCCTTGGCGACCAGATGGCCGCCGGAGATGACGTTCTCATCCGTACTTTTCTTGGCCAGCGTATCGGTGGCTGTATCCGACATAAGCGGGTCTCCCTAAACTTGCCGCGTATTCTTGTTGTCTAACTGTGGTCAGGCCGCGGAGGCCTCGGCCTCGATCCAGGTCCGCTCGACGTGCGCATGGAGATTGAGCGTGTGCTCGCGCACCAGGCGCTCGGCCAGATCGGCGTCGCGCGCTTCCAATGCCTCGATGATATGCAGATGATCGACGACCGAGCGGCTGACTCGGTCATCCTCTGAAATCGTGCGGTGGCGGATGGCGCGCATATGGATGAACAGGCCGCTGGCGATCTCGCCGATCAGGGCGCACTTGGACATGTCGAGGATCGACTGGTGGAATTTGATGTTCTGGTCCGAATATTCGTCGATGTGGGCGCGCGCCTCGTCGCCCTTGAGCGTGGAAAAGAGGGTGCGCAGGGCGCCGATCTCCGCATCGCTCGCATGGGTCGTCGCCAACCGTGCGGCCATGCTTTCGAGGGCCGCCCACACGGTGATCATCTCCAGGATTTCGGCTTTGCTCTTGCGGGCGATGAACACGCCCTTGCGCGGCACAATGCGCACCAGCCCCTCCTGTTCGAGCCGGGCCAGGGCCTCGCGGATCGGCGTGCGGCTGATCCGCAGCCTTTCGGAGAGCTCGCGCTCGTCGAGCCGCAGCTCGGCGTCATTGGCATACAGGTTGGGCGAGGTGATGGCCTGCTTGAGGGTTACATAGATGCGCTCCTTTAAGCTCGGACTCGATTCGATCGGCCGCAACCGAATCTTGGCTGTTTGTGCGCTTGCGCGTCCTTGTGCCATTTTCAATGCCTTTGTGCCGGGCGGTTGATCGTCTGCTTTTCAACCCCTCTGGAATTTCTTGGTATACCATACACCAGGGAGCATCCTGAAACAATCAAACTCGCGGTTATCCTCCAATATTCACCCTACCGGCGCCCTCAAACGCCGAGGGGTAAACAAAATCCCGGTCCCAGCCGTTCATATCGCCTTGGCCCTCCTCTTCTTGCGCCGCCACATCAGAAACAGCGGGTAGGCGAAGAGGGCCAGCGCGATGGCCATGATGATGCCCGACAGGGGGCGGGTGAAGAAAACCGTCCAGTCGCCGCGGTCGGCGATCATGGTCTGGCGGAAAGACCCCTCGGCCAGCGGCCCCAGCACGATCGCCAGAACCAGCGGCGCCATCGGATAGTCGAGCTTGCGCATGAGATAGCCTACGGCGCCGAACAGCAGGATCAGCCAAGGATCGAACATGCGGCTGTCGGGGGCGAATCCGCCGATGAAGCACAGCACGAAGATGATCGGCGCCAGAATGGTGAACGGCATGCGCAGCATCCAGACAAATGCGGGGATCAGCGCGATGTTCAGGATCACCGTGGTGAAGTTGGCCGCATAGAGGCTGGCCGTCAGGCCCCAGACGAACTCGGGCTCGTTGGTGAACAGCAGCGGTCCCGGGGTCAGGCCCCAAATAATCATGCCGCCCAGCAGGATCGCCGTCGTCGGAGAGCCGGGAATGCCCAGGGTCATCATTGGCAACAGGGATCCGGTGGACGCGGCATTGTTGGCGCATTCCGGCGCGACGACGCCGTTGACCGCGCCTTTGCCATATTGATCCGGGTCCTTGGCCATGGCCTTGGCCATGCCATAGGCCATCAGGGAACCGGGCGTGGCACCGGCGGCCGGCAGGATGCCGACGAAATAGCCCAGAAACGAAGACAGGACCATGGTGCGCACTGAATGACCCAGATTGCGGAAACCTTCCATAAGTCGGCCAATGGTGAACTTGTGCGAAGCGATCTCGACCTTTCCCTTCGATATCTCCAGGGTCCACAGCATTTCGCCGATGCCATAAATGCCGATTGCCAGCACGATGAAGGATATGCCGCCGTAGAGGCCCGCCAGGTCGAAGAACACCAGGCGCGGACGGCCAGAGACGATGTCCAGGCCGACCGCCGAGAGGACCAGGCCGAACATGATCATGAAGAACGTCTTGGGAATATCGTCGCCGCCCAGGCCGACAAAGGTGGCAAAGGCCAGCACCATCAGCGCGAATTCCTCCGGCGGACCGAATCTCAGGGCGAAGTCGGCCAGCGGCGGCGCGAACAGCGTGAACAGGATGACGGAAATGGTGCCGCCGACGAAGGAGGCCACGGCCGCGGCAATGAGGGCGTGATCCGCCTTGCCTTGCATGGCCATCGGCCGGCCGTCGAACGTCGTCGCCACGGCGGTCGAGGCGCCCGGTATTCCCAGCATGATCGAGGAAATCGCGCCGCCGTACATGGCGCCGTAATAGATCGCGGCCAGGAAGATGATGGCGCCGGTCGGCGGCACGACAAAGGTGATCGGCAGCAGGATCGCCACACCATTCACCGAACCCAAGCCCGGCATGGCGCCGATGATAATGCCGAGAAAGCAACCGGCCAGCATGAGCCCCAGATTGAGAGGCTGGAAGGCGATGGTAAAACCGTCCATCAGATGCGACAGCAGTTCCATTACGCGGTCACTCCGCTAATCAACGTCAACTGA
>DASWJP010000186.1:0-10179 GCA_036397065.1 Kiloniellales bacterium
AAGCGGTTGAAATGCACACCGCCCAGGGTCTACATAGCCAGGCAACAGCCCGGCGCACGACCCGTTGGGGGATAGTTTAGCGGTAGAACTCTCGGCTCTGACCCGAGCAACCCTGGTTCGAATCCAGGTCCCCCAGCCACCATGTCAGCTATCACTATCAGCCCAATGGTTTGGAGATATCCAAAAGGTCGTGATGATCTGTCTGACATCAACGCGTATGGGACACGGCAGCAGGCGCCGTGGTGGAGTCTAATTTTTTTGCGCTCGGACTTCAGCTTTTTCTATGATCTGCAACAGATTGTCAACGAAGCCGCAAAACTTTAGCGCATCTTCTCTAGAAAAATTGTCGGACAGCCTGTGGTGGGTTTGGTTGCGAAACCCCTGCATAATACCACGACAAATATTCGTGAAGCCTTCTTGCTCACCTCCATCGTCGCTCACCTTTAGAATGGTCTCCGACGGATCAGATTTCAAAACTGCGTTGATTAGTGAAACGCCGGCCTTGGAACGTTGATCTCCAGACTTTGTTCTAATTCTGTCTTCCAAGACTTGAGTCGCCTGATTTATGACGCGGTCAAACTTACCCTGAGCAGTAAGTAGGTCCGAACATCTATCACGCAATTCGGAATCAGAAATCGCGTTGAATAGCGTACCCACTTCAATAATTTCTGATTCGGCAAAATACACCTTTTCAAGGTAAGAGATCATCTGTCGCAATTTCGATGATAGTGATTCATATCGGCAAAAACGGCTTCCTGATCCGCTACCATAGAATCCATCGTGTCCAAGCACAAAATTGCTAGTATCTTCCTGTAGGATCGTTTTTAACTCGTCCACAATTCTATTGTAGTCCAGCCCAATATCGGCGGGTGGATTTGAATGGCGCCTGTCAGATATTGCTTCGCGGATGCCAAGCAACTGTGCGTAAGCACCAATCAGTTGCTTCCGATTCATATTTTGAACCTCCAAAAGCGGCCTGTGCTGCCTGTTGCAGGAGTATTCTTGATTTTGCCTCTCTGGAAACCCGATTCTTTGTATACTTATCAATTACACAGGGAGTCGCATGGCGAATTTAAGGAGCTCTAAGATCCTAGGATTTCTGGAAAATATCAAGATGTTGTGGAGGTTTCTGGTCATCCAGGTCCCTCAGCCAAATCTCATTACTTCGCCGGATTGGCCGTGGTCCCCGCCTCAGGCGGGTATGACGTCCTGCAAAGACTGGAATCCTAAACGTTCAACCGGCGCGGGATTTGGCCTTCGCCGGTTTGCGCGGGCGTGGTGATGTCTTGGGCGGATCGGCTTTCACCTTGGCGGACGGTTTGCCCGCCTGTTGCGCCATGAACATCTCGTCGGCTTCGTAGATGGCGAAGACCATGCGCATCGTCTCATAGGCATCGTTGGACGTGCCGTTGCGGATCGGCGCGCCGGTGCGGACGCAGTCGACGAATTCGGCCAGTTCCATGTCCCACGAAGGGTCGGTGTTGCAGAACGTGGATACCTCGGGCGGATTGCCGATGGCAAATCCGGTGTGTTTGCGGGCGTGGGTGATCCATTCGTCCCGGTAGCTGCGGGTCGACGACGGCATGCCGTCCACCACCAGATAGCCGTCCGCCATGTAGATCTCGAGGGTGAAGCGGTGCTTCCACTGATTGAACGTGCTGTGCAGCATGGCGACGCGCCCGACCCCGTCACGCAACAGGGCAAAGGCGTTGTCCTCCATCGGCACATCCCAATAGGCCGAGGTGCACATGCTTTTGATCTCGATGAAATCGCCGCAAAAGAAGCGGAACAGATCGAGCATGTGAATGCCTTGATCCAGCAGGATCCCGCCGCCGGCGATCTCGGGATTGTCGCGCCACTCTCCGCTGGGCGCGGAGCTTTCGCCTTTGCCGTAGATGCCGCGCATCCACAGGATCTTGCCGTATTGCTCGCTCTCGACGATCCGCTTGGCTTCCAGGATGCCGAAGTGGTAGCGGTGGTTGAAGCCGAATTTGAGCTTCAGCCCCGGATGGGCCCGCTCGGCGGCAAGGATGCGCTCCACGTCCGCCATGTTGCGCCCCGGCGGCTTTTCGCAGAACACATGCTTGCCGGCTTCGAGGGCGGCCACTACCACATCGGGCGCGAAGCGGTTCGGGGTACAGACGAACACCGCGTCGACATCGGAACGGATGACGGCCTGATAATCGGGGTAGAGCTTAACGCCTTTGAATCCGCTCCTCGGCGGATTCGGATCCGTCGCGCTGACCAGGACCGTATTGTCGTTTTTTTCGATGGTCTCGGCCCGGATCTTGCCCATCTTTCCGAGGCCGACGATTCCTATGCGCAATGGCTTGGTCACTGGCTTTCAGTCCTTTGACGTGGTGTGCGGTCGCCTCCGGGCCGGCACAGTTTTCGGTCCGAACGCCGGCCAGTCCACCCTCCGGCATGTTTTCGGCGCTGTCCTCGTCTCACGCGCACTTCTTAACGCCTTCCAGGCGCGCGAGGCCGGTGATTTGCCAGATTGCGGCAGTAACTGGCCCCCGCGCAACCGTGTTTATACCGAGCAAAATGTTAATTTAGTTTAACTTCCGGACTTTCATTTTGTATCAGCCAAATGCGGCTATGCTATGGTGCCGATGGGGTGAATCGCCAAACCGAGGAGAGACGGGTGCGTAAGAATACGATCAGGCAAATCTGGGCCGCGGGGGGTGCGGTGGTCAATGGATGGTGCTCCATCCCCAGCTCGTTCTCGGCCGAGGTGATGGCCCACCAGGGGTTCGATTCCCTGTGCATCGACACTCAGCACGGCGCCGTCGACTACCAGGTGGCGCTGACCATGCTGCAGGCGATTTCGACGACGCCGGTGATCCCCATCGTCCGGGTGCCGTGGAACGATCCCGGAATGCTGATGAAGATGTTGGATGCGGGCGCCTATGGGGTGATCTGCCCGATGATCAACAACCGAGCCCAGGCCGAGGCCCTGGCCAGCGCCTGTCGGTACCCGCCGCAGGGCATTCGCAGTTTTGGCCCGATCCGGGCGAAGTACTATGGCGGCGGCGGTACCCACGGCGGCGGCGACTACCACGAATATGCCAACGACGAGATCATCGTCATGCCGCAGATCGAAACCGCCGAGGCGATCGCCAATCTGGACGAGATCCTCGATGTTCCCGGCATCGACGCGGTCTACGTGGGGCCATCCGATCTGGCCATGGCGCTGGGCAGTCAACCGCGTGCCGGCCAGAACGACAGCAAGGTGGTCGAGGCCAAGAACAAGATCATCGAGACCTGCAAGCGGCACGGCATTCCGGGCGGCATCCATACCCCATCGGCGGCCGTCGCCCTGCAGATGATCGCCGACGGCTATCAATTCGTCACGATCGCCAGCGATGACCGCTTCCTGATGACCTCGGCCCAGGCCGAGGTGTCCGCGATGCGCAAAGGATTGGCCAAGAAATAACGCAATCCATCCCTACCAAGGGGTGGGAATGCGCAGGCTTTCGGCGAGCTTGGCCAGCGCCGCGGTGGTCGGCGCATCCAGGGTGATGCCGCCGGCCGTTTGCGTCTCGGCGTGCGCGCGCCAGCGCGCCTCGCCGGGCAGCATCACGCCCTCGCACTCGCGCAACGCCGCGACCAGGACGTCCATGCGGTCGTGGTAGCTCTCCATCGGCATCAGCGTGGCGATGTCGACGGCGATGAAGAAATGGCCGCTGTTGCCGGGATTCTTGAAGTCCCCGTACATCGAATAGACGCTGTGCGCGATGCCGGCGCCGGTGACCACCCCGGCCAGGATCTCGACCAGCAGTCCCAGCGCATACCCTTTCGCCCCGCCGAGCGGCAGCAAGGCGCCGTCCTTGGCCTTGGAGGCGTCGGTGATCGGCCGCCCCTCGCTGTCGATGGCGATGCCCACGGGCAGCGGCCGGCCCAGTTCCGCCGCCTTGGTGATGTCCGAGCCGGCGCTGGCGGCGGTGGCCAGATCGACGATGATGCTTTCGCCATTGCGCCGTGGGGCGGCGAAGGCCAGCGGATTGGTGCCGAGCACCGGCTTGATGCCGCCGTGCGGGGCGACTTTCGGAAAGGAGTTGTTGAACAGCAGGGCCAGCATGCCGCGCTCGGCGATGCGGTTGACGAAATAGCCAAGGGCGCCCAGGAAATTGCTGTTGGAGACGCCGACGACCGCAACCCCGTGCCGCGCCGCCCGCTCGATCGCCGCATCGGCCGCCACCCGGCCCACGTAATGGCCAATGCCATTGTCCCCATCGATCATGACCACCGCCGGGGCGCGCTCGTCGAAACGCGGCTGGCACGGGCTGCTGAACAGCTTGGCCGACAGCCGCTTGCACAGGATGGGCAGGCGCCAGACCCCCTGATTGGGACGGCCGACCGAATCGGCCCACACGAGCACCTCGGCGACGCCGGCCGCTTGTTTCCGGTCGGCGCCGGCGGCGGTCAGGATGTCGACCGCAAAGGCGGTCAGGTCCTCGATGGTGATCACGGACATGGGGCAACATTCCATATGCTTGTGATTTCAAGCGTTAACCGAATCAGCACACAAGAGCAATAGGTTGGTGGTGCGGTTTGACCCTTCGGGGTCAGGTTTCCAGCCGGCGCAGCGTGGCCGTGGCGGGGCAAGGGATGGCGGTGCTAGAATGATGGTCAGTGCCATTCTGTCCCCTGTCCAAAGCCGCGCGCAGTACGCTGTGCGCCCCGGATACCCCGGACAACTTATGCCCCCTCTGTCCTGCGAGAGTCTTCATGACCTTTCCCGATAGCAAATTCCTCGACGCCGGCCGTTATGTCGATGCCTACTTCGCCCAGATCGCGACCGCCGCCGCCACGGTGGACCGGAAACGCCTGGAACAGGCCGCGCAAATCCTGACCAAGATCTACACCGCGGGCGGCATGGTGTATTCGTGCGGCAACGGCGGCTCGGCGGCCATCGCCAACCATCTCGTCTGCGATCACCTCAAGCTGGTGCAGACGGACACCGATCTCACCCCGCGGGTGGTTTCGTTGAGCACCACGGTCGAGATGATCACCGCCATCGCCAACGACATCTCCTATGACGAGGTTTTCGTCTATCAGCTGCGGACCTTGGCCAAGCCCGGCGACGCGCTGATCACCATCAGTTCCTCGGGCGATTCCGAGAATATCGTCCGGGCCGCCACGTGGGCCAAGGAGAACGGCTTGCCGGTGATCTCCATGACCGGTTTTTCCGGCGGCCGGTCGGCGAAAATCGCCGACGCGAATTTACATGTCACCGCCGACAACTACGGGGTCATCGAGGACGTCCACCAGTCGCTCATGCATATCCTGGCCCAATATGTCCGCCAGGCGCATATGGACGAGGCGGTCATCCGTCAGCGCAAGTTCTAGTCTGAAACAGCCATCCGACTGAGTTACCCGCGTCACATTTTCACTTCAGGCGGAAGCGGCATGGTCCTGCCTGGGGGAGACGCCATAGCGGCGCTTGAACGCGCGGGATAACGCCGCCGAGCTGGAAAATCCGACTTTTCCCACGACGGATTTCAAGGCCGCGCCCTGTGCAATCTCCATGCGCGCCAACGTCAGGCGCCAGCTTGACAGGTATTCACCGGGTGTCACACCCACGACATCGCGGAACGTGTTGGCGAAGTGTGTTCGCGACATGGCGGCGATTTCCGCCAGATCTTCCAGGCGCCAGTTTTTTTCGGGATTGTCATGAATCGCCACAATCGCGTGGGATAAGTTCTGGTGCGCCAAACCGGCCACCAAACCCACCCTGGTTTTCCCGGCTTCAATGAGATGACGAAGTAATTTGATGACAACAATTTCGCACAGGCGGTCGATCACCGCACGGCCGCCGCACCGTGGCGTGAGCGCTTCCTCCAGGAGAATGTCGGTCACCGCCTTAAGAGGCTTTGCTTCATCTAATGGTACTGTCACTACATCGGGCAAGGCCAGGGCGATCGGGTTCGCGTTGCCGCCCGTATCGACAGATGCGCAGACATATTCCGCATCCGCTGCGTCGGTTTGAACTTTAAAGTCAGACGGCGCGCCGCGAGGGAAGAATACGAGCACCGGCGCTTGGTCATTCAAATCCGGAAAACGATCGTCCGAGAAACTCAAGCGGCCCCGACGGAAGATGAAAAAATTCGGGGCGGCATCCCGCCCCCACCCGTCGGGGGCCTTGTTGATATCAAAGGGAAGAAATTTCGCCTCGATGCGAAAGCGTTGAATCAGCGCGGACAGGCGGTCAGGTCTCGTTTTCGGCATGGGACGCTACTCTCGATCAACTAATATGAACAAAATGCATCCGATAGTACTCTAGTGTCAAGGAAATGGCGTCGATGACCAAGCCATCACATTCAAAGAAAGAAGTCCTGTAATGCTCATTCCCCGTCAGAAAACGCCGGATCTCGAAGTGGCCACCATTTCCCATTCGAAATTCAATCTTGCCACTGACAATGCGGAACGTTTTACGCTCTTGACGTTTTATCGCGGTCTGCACTGCCCGATTTGCGCCAACTACCTCAAGGAACTTGAGCGCCTCACCCCGGAATTCGCGGAGCGCGGCGTCAAGACGATTGCCATCAGTTCCGACGGGCTGGAGCGTGCGCAGAAGATGGCCGAGAAGATCGGCGCTTCAAACCTTCGTATGGGCTACGGTCTATCCCTGTCCTTGGCCAAGGATTGGGGCTTGTTCATTTCGACATCCCGCGGCAAGACCTCGATCGGCATCGAGGAGCCGAAGCTCTTCTCGGAGCCCGGCGTCTTCCTGATCCGTCCCGACCAGACCCTCTTCTACGCGTCGGTACAGTCCATGCCATTCGTCCGCCCGGTGTTTAAGGAAATGCTACCGGCGCTGGATTTCGTGATGGCCAATGATTATCCGGCCCGCGGTGAGTACACGGGACCGGTTTAAGGGGGACTGAGTCCTTCCCCTAGAGCGCCTTGAGCACGCTGACGGGTGTCCGGTCTTGCACCAGAAGCAGGTGCACCGGAACGTCCCAAAAAGACCCTGCCCGCTTGGCTTCGGCGTAGATCGCGGGCTTGTAGGCCCTGGAAAAGACTCTAGTTCCCGAGCAGCTTCTTGACGGCCTCCCCGGCGCCCTTGGCCACGCCTTCGGTGGCCTCGCCGGCCTTCTCCGCGGCACCGCCGGTAAGGCCTTTAAGCGCGTCGGGCATGACTTCGACGCCTTTCAAGACACCGCCAAGATCAAGGCCGGCGACGAAGCCGCCGATCTGGCTGGTGAGCGCCGTCATCACTTTTTCGGCCACCTCGCCGTAGCTGGCACCGCCCTTGTCCTTGCCGATGTCCTGCAGATGGATCTCAGGCAAGGAGGCAGTCATGCTCGTGCCTCCCAGGGGCACGGCGCTGACGTTGACCTTGCCGCCGCGGACATAGAGATTCTCGATGACGACTTTCGGGCCCTTCGACTCCGACGTCTTCCCGCCGGATCCGAACCGCTCGACGTTATTCCTGATGACGTCGATATTGCTGCCCTGGGCGCCTAGCTCGTAGATCACCTCCGGATCGGCGATCACCACCTCCTTGATCACGATCGGGTCCTGAGTGACGGTGGCCGTGTCGAGAGTGACGCTGATCAAGCCCATCTTGAAGGCGCTGTCGGTCTGGAATCCCACCGGATTGCCGATCACCAGCCCATGCAGCGCCGCGCGCCCTTCGGTTGGCGTCACTTCGGCGTTGTTCAGGGTAACCTTGACCTGGGTCACTTCCGAGCCGGCTTTCTCGATCGCGGCCTTGACCACGCCGCCAAGACCGGTGAAGAGGAAGACGACGGCTGCCACGATCACCACGATCAATACGGCGCCGCCAATCAATAGGCCTTTTTTCATGGCTCATATCCTCTCTGTCCTGGTGGTCGTCCTAGTCGGTTTTGCCGGTGGCGCTTTTGCCATCGACTGCTCTGGGCCGGGTTGCAAGACGACTCCTCCCGGGCACCGGAAAAAAGTGCCAGGAATTGGCATCGACAACAAGCTGGACGATGCAATCCACAGTTGAAATTAAAGAGGGGCGCCTAAGGCGCCTTGAACACGCTGATGGGCACCCGGTCTTGCGCCAGAAGCATGCGCAAGGGAATTTGCGTGAGAGGCCCGGGGACCCTGGCTTCGGCGTAGACCGCGTACTTGTCGGCCCCGGAAAACAGCAGGCATACCCTTCTCGCATCTAGGATCGCCGACGCGGTAAGCGTCATCCGGGGTTGCCGGGTCGCCGTTCCCGGCACCGCGGCACAGAGACGATCGCGGACATCGAGCGCCGGATCGCCGGGGAACAGCGAGGCGACATGGCCGTCGCCGCCCAAGCCCAGGTAGATCGCATCGAACGGCCCGGCCAGGGCCACCAGACGGGCCTCGCACGCGGCTTGGCCGGCCTCGGGCGAGGCTTCGCCCCCATAAAGAGGGATAAACGCCGCCGCCGCGGCCGGACCTTGCAGAAGATGCGCGCGGGCGAGCCCCTCGTTGCTTTCGGGATGATCGGCCGGAACCCAGCGTTCGTCGGTCAAGGTCACTGTGACGCGCGGCCAATCAACGTCGAGCTGCCGCAGGCGTTCGAAGACCTGCCGTGGCGTGCGGCCTCCGGAAACCGCCAATACGGCCCGGCCGCGGGCGGCAACGGCCGCGCGTAGATTCCTCGCCAAGTCCTGCGCCAAAGCGTCGGCGGCGGCTTCCAGTGTGGCGAAGGCGCGTTCCTCGATGGTCATGTGGACACCGGCCCTTGCGGGTGTCAGCCGGCTACCGGCACGGCGTTGGTATCCAGACCCTCGATGGCGGCGCGGCCCATGGCCAGGATGGCTTCCTCGGCGCTGCCGCCGATGTGCGGGGTGGCCAGGAAATTGGGCAGCCGCAACAATTCCAGATCGTGCGGCGGTTCCTCGGCGAACACATCGAAGGCGGCGCCGGCCAGCCGCCCGTCCATCAGCATGGCCTTCAGCGCCCCCTCGTCGACCAGGCCGCCGCGTGCGGCATTGATCAGCACGGCTTCCGGCTTCATCAGGGCCAAGCGTTCGGCACTCAGCATGTTCCAGGTGCTGTCGTCCAACGGCACATGCAGGGTGACGATGTCGGCCCGGCGCAGCAGGCCCTCGAGGCCCACCGGCTCGACCTGGTGGGCGGCGTAGAAATCGGGGAAATCCAGGATGTCGTGGGCCAGTACGGTGCAGCCGAGGGCGCGCAGAATGGGCGTCAGGTCCTTGCCGATATGGCCGCAGCCGATGATGCCGACCGTGCGCTCCGAGATCTGCCGGCCCTTGCGGTTCTTCCAGATGCCGTCACGGATTTCGAGCTGGGCCAAGGGCACATGGCGCAGCAGCGCGATCATGAAGGCGACGACCAGTTCGGTGACCGAGCGCCGGTTGACCCCGCCGGTCCAGCCCAGCCGTACCCCGTGGCGGGCCATGGCCGCCATGTCGATCATGTCGGTGCCGACGCCGTACTTGCTGACCACCTCCAGCTCGGGCAAGGCCGCGAAAATGTGCTCGTCTAGTTTCTCCAACGCCGTCAATAGCTTGCGCCGCCCGCGGGCGAAGTTGACCAGGCCATCGCCGGACAAGGACGCCCCCTGATCGTTGAACCGGACATCCGAATAGCGCGCCAGCAACTCGGCACGCAAAATCGGATGGGCCGAGAACGACCGGGACGTGACGGCAATAGGCGTATTGTTCTTCATCAATGGTTCCCTTAGGGCCGCCCCGCCGGCGTCTGGAGGCCGATGAGCCGCTCACCAGCGGCCCAACCCACTCCCGGCGGGCATTTTGGTGGCAATATATGAACAAGTTCCTGTCCGGGAAACCCACGGCGCACCGGTGGTCCACAGCGGGCGCAGCGCGGGCGTCCATCGAAGTCAATAAGAGAATTCCATCATAATCTCTTGATATTATTTGATTTTTTTCGAGAAAAGCTCGGCAGCGGCAGGCCCGAGACGGAGTCTGATATGCCGGGTCGGCTTGGGGCAGAGGGGGCCCGGTCGGGGCGGTGCCCGGTCCGTATCCAAGAATTGGGGCCGCGGGGATGCCCAGGCGCTTGGCCGCGTATCACAAGAAATTAAGTGATAGAGATGCGACCTGGTGTCATGCTTGCCGCACGGGAACGGTGAGCCCCAGGGTATCGCTGCATTTCGAGTGCCGATGAAGCAGACCGCCATAGTCCGGCGTCTGTGGGAGATTTGGGTGCTACGTCCGGATGTCGATCGTTAAACAA
>DASWJP010000187.1:0-24046 GCA_036397065.1 Kiloniellales bacterium
GACGAGTCGCTGCTGAGGTGGTCGGAACTTCTGTCGTTGATACCGCCCCAATGTGTCGCCGTTTGCCAGCCGAACACCCGCGCGATCGCCCTCATGGGCGAGCTGTCCGCGCGGGCGCTCGTCCTCAAGGGGGTGGGCGGCTATATCGTCGACGGCGCCTGCCGCGATGCCGATTTGGTGGAGGAGAGCGGGCTCGTCGTCTTCTGCGCCCATCTCACGCCCCGCGACATCGTGGGCCGCTGGACTTGGCAAGTGCTCAATCAGCCGATCGTTATCGGCGATGCGACCATCGCACCGGGCGATCTGATCGTCGGAGATCGCGACGGCGTTATCGTCGTGCCAGGCGGCATTGCCGATGAAGTGGTTGCCGAGGCAACGGCGGTCATCCGCACAGAATCCGCCATGCGCAAGGATATCCTCAACGGCATGGATCCAAAGGAAGCCTATCTGAAGCACCGAAAATTTTGAACCATTCGGCAGCTCCGTAAGCAGCCAGCCTCCCGTCATCGTTGCTGAACCATTGAAGATCGCTGCGCCGGCTTTGTTGACCGCAGTGACGACGGCGGCGGTCAACCCACTGCTACGCGGGCCGCGTCACCTCATATGTGTAAAACGCGGCTTTCTCCATGGCCTTCCAGTCGGTGCGGATGCCGAGCCCAGGTCCGGCCGGTGCGTGCACATAGCCGTCCTTGTCAACGCGGATTGTGTCGAGCGAGCCATACTCGAAGGCCGGATAGGGGACCGGATGCTCGAAGAATTCGCAGTTCCGGTGGGCGAGCATCACCTGCAGGTTTGATGCTTGCGTCAGGGTATATCCCCAGCTCTGGATCTCCACATTCATGCCATGCGCCTCGGCGATGGCCATGATCTTCCGCATGGCCGTGACGCCTCCGGCCACGGTGGTATCGACGCGGACATGGGTCCAGCAGTCGTAGGCGAGTGTGTGCTCGATCAGCCGCCCATTCATCCATCGCCTAAGCGCCCTGCCGGCCTGGTTGGCCTGAAAGTGAAGATTGGGTCTCTACGCGATTGAGGGGGCGTTTTCCAGCGCAGGAAGCGTCTCAATAATTTAAATATCCAAGCGTCAGAAAACGGTCGAGCTCCGTTCCCTTCCCTCCGCCGGCGGCGTTGTGCGATAAAGTCGATCTGCTAGTCTGGTGCGCTGCGTTTTCGCCGTAGTGAGCGGCCCTGATCGGTATAGAAACATGCGCCGCATTGGCAGTCCGGCCGTACCGTGCGACGCGGCGCGATGATTTGATAGGGGGCAAGACCGCAGATGACCCGACGGCCCAATTTCCTCATTCTCATGGTCGACCAGATGACGGGCACCCTGTGCCCGGACGGGCCGGCGGATTTCCTGCACACGCCCCATTTGAAAGCGCTAGCCGAGGCGGCCCTGCGCTTTCGCAACTGCTACACGCCAAGCCCCCTGTGCCTGCCGGCGCGCGCTTCCTTCATGAGCGGGCTTCTGCCGTCGCGGACCGGCGTCTACGACAACGCGGCCGAGGTGGCGGCCTCCCTGCCCACCTTCGCCCACTATCTGCGGCGTGCCGGCTATCGCACCGTGCTGAGCGGCAAGATGCACTTTGTCGGCCCCGACCAGCTGCACGGTTTCGAGGAACGCCTCACCACCGATATCTACCCGGCCGACTTCGGCTGGACGCCCGACTACCGCAAGCCGGGCGAACGCATCGACTGGTGGTATCACAACCTGGGGTCGGTCACCGGCGCCGGGGTCGCTGAAATCACCAACCAGCTCGAATTCGACGACGAGGTCGCCTTTCACGGCGAGGCGGAAATCTACCGCCTTGCCCGAAGGCAGAAGTCGCAGCCCTGGTGCCTGACCGTCAGCTTCACCCACCCGCACGATCCTTATGTCGCGCGGCAACGCTTCTGGGATCTCTACGAGGACTGCCCCGCCCTGCTGCCGGAGGTGGCGGCAATCCCCTATGAGTCGCAGGACCCGCATAGCAAGCGGCTGATGGATGCCGTCGATTTCCGGACCTTCGACATCAGCGAGGAGCATATCCGGCGCGCGCGCCGGGCCTATTTCGCCAACATCTCCTACCTCGACGAAAAGATCGGGCGCCTGCTCGATGCGCTGAAGCGCTGCCGCATGGAGCAGGACACGGTGGTCATCTTCTGCGCCGACCACGGCGATATGTTGGGTGAGCGCGGCCTGTGGTTCAAGATGAACTTCTTCGAGGGTTCGGCGCGGATCCCGCTGATGATGTCGGGGCCGGGCCTCGGCTCCGGGCGGGTGGACACACCGGTCTCAGCCCTCGACTTGGTCCCGACCCTGGCCGAGCTGGCCGGCATCGCCATCGATGGGGATGCCGTCAATCTGGACGGCGAATCCCTGCTGCCGCTGGCCCAGGGTGGCACCCGCCGGACCCCGGTGCTGATGGAGTACGCTGCCGAAGGCTCGTACGCGCCCCTGGTTTCCCTCCGCGACGGCCGCTTCAAGTTCAATCACTGCGAGCTTGATCCGCCGCAGCTCTTCGATCTCGACGCCGACCCGCAGGAGCGGAACAACCTGGCGGCCGATCCCACCCAGGCCGCCAAGGTTGAGGCGTTCATGACCCAGGTGCGGGCGCGCTGGGACATGCGGCGCTTCGATGCGGAGGTCCGGCAAAGCCAGGCCCGCCGCTGGGTCGTCTACGATGCCCTGCGGCAGGGCGCCTACCGGCCTTGGGACCACCAGCCGGAAGCCCAGGCTTCGGAGCGCTTCATGCGCAACCACATGGATCTGAACAGGGTTGAGGACGACGCGCGCTTTCCGTAGGGCCGATAGGGCGAGGGCTTTCGCTCTTCTTCCTAGGCGTAGTCTGGCCCATGTCCCTGTCGGTGCGTCGCCCCTGCCAGCTAGTCGCCCTGACGGCGTACCCGCAATCTATCGAACAGAACCGCGATCACAATGAAGCTGCCGACAAACGTGCCCTGCCAGAAGGTGCTGATACCGAGCAGGATCAAGCTGTTCCGGATCACCTCGATGAGTGCCGCACCGACAACGGCGCCGAATGCGGTTCCGATGCCGCCCATGAGATTCGCGCCACCGATGACGGCCGCGGCAATCACGGTCAGCTCCATGCCCTGACCGAGACTGGTGGTAATGGTGCCCAGCCAGCCCACTTCAAGAATGCCGGCGATGCCGGCGCACAGACTGCAAAACATATAGACGCTGACTTTGGTGGCACGAACCGAAATGCCGGTGAGATTGGCCGCTTCCTCGTTGCCGCCGATGGCAAAGATATGGCTGCCCCATCTGGTCCAGCGGAAGGCGAAACCGGCGAACAGCGCGAGCGCGGCCAGGAAAATGACCGGGTTGGGAACCTGAATCGCATCCAGGAACGGCAGATCGACCGTGATGAATCCGCCGCCGAGTGTGGTCAATGCGGCCTGGTCCGGTCCAAATTCATAGACCATCCGATTGTTGGACAACACCATGGCCAGGCTGCGGGCGATCGACAGCATGCCGAGCGTCACCACGAAGGGCGGCATGCCGATATAGGCGATCATGATGCCGTTCAATGCGCCGACCAGAAGGCCGGTGCCGAGCGCCAGGGGTGCGGCAATCCAGAACGGCATGCCAACGTTCATCGACATGCCGACGACCATGCCGGTCAGCACCAGGACCGAACCCACCGAAAGATCGATCCCCCCCGTGATAATAACCGCGGTCATGCCAACCGCAATGATGCCCACGAAGGCAAAATTGCGGGTCACATTGAACAGGTTTTGCTGGGTGGCAAAAACATCGCTGGCGAAAGAGAGGATGATGAAAGCCAGGGCCGCGGCCGAAAAAACCCAAAACGTCTGCCGGCTGGTCAGCCAGCCGAGCCAGTTCGCATGCATCGTCTTGTTGATACTTTCTTCAAGGCTCACGGCCATGGTGCAGTACCTCCGGCGACGGGCGCCAATATCCCAGCGTATGGTTCAGGCTGATTCGATGGCACCGGTTATCAGCCCGGTGATTTCTTCCGGCGAGGTATCCGCGATCACCTTGTTCGCAACCATGCTTCCCCGCCGCAACACGGCAATTCTATCAGCTACGGCGAAGACATCGGGCATGCGATGGCTGATCAGGATGACGGCGTTTCCATGATCTCTCAGCCGGCGAATGAGACTGAGGACCTCGGCAATCTGACGGACGCTGATCGCGGCGGTCGGTTCGTCCATCAGCACGATCTTGGGATCGGAAAGACGCGTTCTAGCGATGGCGACGGCTTGGCGCTGACCGCCGGACATCTTTCGTACAAGATCGCGCGGCCGAGTTTCCGATTTCAACTCAGTAAAAAGCTCGCTGGCCCGTTTGAACATCGAATTGTACCTCAGGATGCGAATTGGCCCCAGGCTGTAAACCAATTCGCGGCCGAGAAAGACGTTGGCGGCGGCCGTGAGGTTGTTGCACAGCGCCAAGTCCTGATAGACGATTTCGATGCCCTTTTTTCGCGCATCCGCCGGGCTGTGCAAGGAAACTTGTTCGCCATCGATGCGCATGGTGCCTGCGCTCGGCGGATAATTGCCGGCGACAATCTTGACCAGCGTCGATTTGCCCGCGCCGTTGTCCCCCATCAGCCCCAATACCTCTCCGGCCTCCATGGACAACGAAACGTCGGTCAGTGCCTGGATCGCGCCGAAATGCTTTGAAATCTTCGAAAGCGCCAGAATGGCCATCGATCGCGATCCGCACTAGGTCCGGCGCACATTGCGCCCGGCACGATCGTCCGCCCCGAGGGCGCGGATAACCGGCCTGGTGGAGGCGCGTCCCGAATGTCCTTTTGAATACACATCCATCCCCATCGTGATTCCGCCTTTCGGACCGGGTTGACGCGCCTGCCTGATACCGGCGTTTCCAAGTCTCTGGCTATTTATCATACAATATGATTATATAGACTCAAAGCAGGGGAGGCAGTCACGCAAAAAATCCTTTGGTTTCCAGCATCGTGAAATAGGAATGGGCGCCCCCAACCGGGTGGGTCCTTTCAATAAGAATCAGTACGCGGTCAGAGCACAATATTGAATGCTTGAAGAAGCCGCCGCACCGCTCGGATCGATCCAGAGCAACATTGGGAAATCCTCGGCAAATTTTCAGCATGACCTGCAAGATAAGGACAAAAGTAATACACAAGAAGCCAACAGCCACAAATCCACTTTTGCAAGCGCCATGGCGCGTGCATCGCGTATTTGATGGCCGTTAATTGGACGAAACTATAGGTGAACGATCATCAGTGGAGGGAAGACAATGAAACGCACACCATTCTTACTTGCTGTAGCCGCGGTGCTTGTGTTTTCGGCTGCAGCAGCGGAGGCCCAGAGCAAGAAGACGCTCGCGGTTGTCGTTAAGGGCCTGGACAACCCCTTCTTTACGGTTCTCGGAAACGGCTGTCAGTTGTGGAACAAGGAAAACCCGGATTCCGAGTATGAGTGCCTGTACACCGGCCCGGCATCAAGCGCCGACGAAGCCGGCGAAATTCAGATCGTGGAAGACCTGATCAACAAAGGCGTCGCCGGCATCGCCATTTCGCCGTCCAATGCGCCGGCGATGGGAAATATGCTCAAGGCCAAGAATCCCTCGATGCCGATCATGACGATCGACGCAGATCTCGCGGCGAGCGACCGGGGGCTGCGCAAGACCTATCTCGGCACCGACAATTACGAGATGGGGGTCCTGATGGCCAAGCACCTTGGCGGCCTCAAGTCCTCTGGCGGCACAGTCTGCCTACAGCTCGGCAATGTCGCCGCCGACAACATCAACGCCCGCGCCGCCGGCTTCCGGGATACCATTGCCGGCAGCAAGGGCATTGAGCGCTTGACCGGCCAGGGTGGCTGGACGGAAATCGACGGCTGCCCGCTCTTTACCAATGACCAGATTGACCTGGCGAACCAGCAGATGTCGGATACCTTCCTCGCTAATTCGGAGCTGGATGCCTTCATCCTCGTCGGCGGTTGGGCCCAGTTCGGCCCGAGCGCCTATGCGCAGGTGACTGATCAGGTCAAGGCGAAGCTGGACAAAGGTAGCCTGATCATCATCGCCGGCGATACGCTGCCCCCGCAAATGGACGCGCTCAAGGCCGGACGCAGCCATGCGCAAATCGGGCAGCGCCCGTTTGAAATGGGCTACCGGGCTCCGACCGTGCTGATCGATTTGATCAAGGGCATGGCCGTGCCGGATCCCCTCTACACGGGCCTCGACGAGTGCACGCCGAAAAACATTGGCAGTTGCCCCGCGCAATAACCGGCAAAAGTTGGCTCACCTTTCTTGGGCACCTTCGGGTGCCCATTTTTTTCCCGCTCACACTGAAAAAAGCACGTAGAGAGAAAGCGTTGCGCCCACCGGATCCGTTCGAATGGGCCTCAGATCGATCCGGCTTCCACCATGTAGTTGTTGGCCGTGCACATGGAGGCGTCGTCGGAGGCCAGGAAAAGCACCATGCGGGCAAGGTAGACCGGTTCGATCAGGTCCGGCAGGCATTGCCTCTGGCGATGCCGTTCGAGCGCCGCCGGGGTCGCCCAAAGCGCCTTCTGCCGCTCGGTCATCACCCAACCGGGGACCACCGTATTGACCCGGATTCGATGCCCGCCCAGATCGCGGGCGAAAGAGCGCGTCATGCCATGGACGGCCGCCTTGGCCGTGGTGTAGACCGGCATGCCGCCGGACGATTCCCACCACGAATTGGAGCCAAAATTGATGATCGAGCCTTTGCCCGCGGCGATCATGCCCGGCGCCACCGCCTGAATGGCGAAGAACATGTGGCGCAGGTTCGTGGCGATGCGCTCGTCATAGTATTCCGAAGTTACCTCTTGCCAGGGGTGCCGGTCGTCGCGGGCGGCGTTGTTGACCAGGACCGTCGCCGGACCCACCGCGGCGTCGAGGGCGGCGAAGGCCCGCTTCAAGGCATCGATGTCGCGCAGATCGCACGCCTCGAAATGGATGGTTGCGCCTTGTTTTTTCAAGGTGTTGGCGAGCGCCGTGCCGCGTTCCGCATCCATATCGACGAAACCGATTCGGGAACCCTGCTCGGCGAAGGCATGGACGATCTGCTCGCCGATACCGGACGCACCGCCGGTGACGAATACCACGGCCTCTTTCAGGCTCGGATAGCGGGCGAAGGACATAGGTCAAATCCACTGAAGTTGGGGCGGTCGTGCCGATTTCGGTCAATTGCTTGAGATTGTCCCGGATCGATCCAAGCGGCTCGGTGTCGGCCGCACGCATCCAGTGTTGCCTGGCAACGCACGCATTCTTATGGATAGGGCCCATTCCGGCCGGTGAGCACCAAGCCATATTTTACGAGGCGGTAAACCGAAAGAATATTTTGCTTGTCTCTCTCCCATGCTTTGAGCGTATATAATCATATTGTATGATAAATAGCCAGGGACTTGGAGGTGCCGCGTTCCAACAGGCGCGTCATCCGGGTCCAAATGGCTAAATCGCAGTGGGGACGGTATTGTTTTCCAAAGGACTTTCCGGACGCGCTTCCACCAGGCCGAACATCCACACTCAAGTGGTCGATGAGCTCGCCGAGCGCATTGTGCGCGGCGACTTGAAGCCCGGCGATGTGCTGCCGAACGAAAACGATCTCGGCGCCCAGCTCAACGTCAGCCGCACCGCCCTGCGCGAGGCGATCAAGACCCTTGCCGCCAAGGGTTTGATCGAGGCTCGGCCCAAGACCGGCACACGCGTGCGCCCGCAAGTTCATTGGAACATGCTGGACCCGGACGTGCTGTCGTGGATTTTCGCCACCGGGCCGTTCGAGGATTACGCCGATGGCCTGTTCGAAATCCGCTTTATTTTCGAACCGGAAGCCGCCGCCTTGGCCGCCGGCAAATGCACTAAATCCGCACTGGCCGAGATCGATCGGGCTTTCCGCGACATGGAGATCGCGGGCGAAGACCTGGAAGCCGGGGTCGAGCCCGATCTTCGTTTCCATCATTCGATCCTGAAGGCGACAGAAAATAAATTCCTGGTATCCCTTGGCGCCCTGATCGAATCGGCGTTGGCGGCCAGTTTCCGGCTGTCCAGTTCCTATCCGGGCGCCAAAAGCAATTCCCTGCCCTTGCACAAGGCGGTCCTCGATGCCATCCGAGCCGGCAATGCGGACAAGGCGCGCAAGGCGATGCGAATTTTGCTGACGTCCGCCGTCGATGACATCAAGCGCGTCGTCGCGGACGGCAGCCGGAAGAAAACCAAACGCTCCCGGAGCGCGTGAGCGATGGCGAAATCCGATCGGAATAAACCCCGGCGCTCCGCGGTCTGGTATGGCGGCACCGGCAAAGATGCCTTCATCCACCGCAGCTGGATCAAGAACCAGGGCCATCCCGATCACATGTTCGACGGCCGCCCGGTGATCGGTATCTGCAACACCTGGGCCGATACCAACCCGTGCAACGCGCACCTCAAGGACCTGGCCGAGGTGGTCAAGCGGGGCGTTTACGAAGCCGGCGGTTTCCCGCTGGAGTTCCCGGCCATGAGTCTCGGCGAAACCACGTTGCGCCCCACGGCCATGTTGTTTCGCAACCTGGCGGCCATGGAAGTGGAGGAAAGTATCCGCGCCAATCCGTTGGATGGGGTGGTGCTGATGGTCGGCTGCGACAAGACCACGCCGGCTTTGCTGATGGGGGCCGCCAGTTGCGACCTGCCGACCATTGCCCTTTCCGGCGGGCCGATGCTGAACGGCAAGTACAAGGGCGCCGACATCGGCTCCGGCACCGCCGTCTGGCGGTATTCCGAGGCGGTCAAGGCCGGCGAGATGACGCTTCAGGATTTCATGGCTGCGGAATCCGGCATGTCCCGAAGCCCGGGCCACTGCATGACCATGGGCACCGCTTCGTCCATGGCCTCGATGGTCGAGGCGCTGGGCATTGGCATGCCCGAAAACGCCGCTTACCCGGCGGTCGATGCAAGACGCAAGCGCATGGCCCATATGGTCGGCATGCGGATTGTCGAAATGGTCAAGGAAGATCTGACCATATCCAAGATCCTCACCCGTGATGCATTCCAAAACGCCGTGCGTGCTAACGGTGCCATCGGCGGTTCGACCAACTCGGTCGTGCACCTGCTGGCGATCGCCGGGCGGGTGGGTGTCGAACTCACGCTGCATGACTGGGACGCATGGGGACGGGAGGTGCCGACCATCGTCGACCTGATGCCCTCGGGCCGCTTCTTGATGGAAGACTTCTGCTATGCCGGGGGCCTGCCGGTGGTGATGAAAACCTTGGGCGAGATGGGCTTGCTGAACAAGAACGCCATGACCGTCAACGGCAAAACCATGTGGGAAAACGTGCGTGCGGCCGAAAACTACAACACCGACGTCATCCGCACGCCCGACAACGCCCTGGTGAAGTCGGGTGGCATCGCGGCGTTGCACGGCAACCTGGCGCCCAACGGCACGATCATCAAACCGTCCGCCGCCTCGCCCGAACTCATGCAGCACAAAGGCCGCGCCGTCGTTTTCGAAAGCATAGAGGACTACAAGGCGAAAATAGACGATCCCCATCTCGACATCGACGAAACCTGCGTCATGGTGCTGAAAGGTTGCGGGCCCAAGGGGTATCCCGGCATGGCCGAAGTCGGCAACATGGGCCTGCCGCCCAAGATATTGGAAAAGGGCATCAAGGATATGGTGCGCATCTCCGATGCGCGCATGAGCGGAACCGCCTATGGCACGGTGTTGCTGCATACTGCACCAGAAGCGGCGGCCGGCGGGCCGCTGGCAGTGGTACGGAACGGCGACATGATCGAGGTCGATGTGGAGAACCGCCGCATTCACCTCGACATCAGCGATGCAGAACTGGCCAGGCGCCTGGAAGACTGGACGCCGCCCGAACCGCCCATGGGGAGCGGTTATTACAAACTCTATTTCGATACCGTCTTGCAGGCGGATAGGGGTGCCGATCTGGACTTTCTGGTCGGCTGCCGCGGCCATCAGGTGGTGCGCGATTCACACTGAGGGAACGGAAGTCTGATGCGTCTGGTTCAGTTCCACGATGAAGGGTCCGCAACCGTTCGCGTCGCCGTGGTTTCCGACGACGGCGCCAAGCTGGACGTGGTGGCGGTCCAGGGCGGCACTTTCGCGCTGGCCGGGGAGGCCGCGCGCAGCGGGCGCACCATGGCCGATACGATTACCGGCAAGGGCGTGGAAGCAACGGTCGGTTACGATAAGATTTATGCCGGCGGGTGTTTGCTGCCGCCCATCACACACCCCGACCCCGCGCATCTGCGTATCTCAGGCACCGGTTTGACGCACCTGGGCAGCGCCAGTGCGCGCGATGCCATGCATGAAAGAGTGGACCGGAACGAGGACGATCTCACCGACTCCATGAAAATGTTCAAATGGGGCCTGGACGGCGGGAAACCCAAGCCGGGCGAAACCGGCGTACAGCCCGAATGGTTCTTCAAGGGCGACGGCTCGTGGCTGGTGGCCCCGGGTGCAGCACTTGAGCTTCCCGACTATGCCCAGGACGGCGGCGAGGAGCCGGAGATCGCCGGCATCTACCTTATCGGCGAAGATGGCTCACCGTGGCGGGTTGGATTCGTGTTGATGAACGAATTTTCCGATCACGTGATGGAACGCAGGAACTATCTATTCCTGGCGCACTCGAAGCTGCGCACCTCCTCGATCGGTCCGGAACTCCTGATCGGCGATCTGCCGGCAAGCGTCGAGGGCACCAGCCGGATTTTACGCAATGGAAAGGTGCTGTGGGAAAAGCCGTTTGTCAGCGGCGAAGCCAACATGAGCCATTCCATAGCGAACCTTGAACGCCATCATTTCAAGTACGCGCGTTTTCGCCATCCCGGCGACGTGCATGTGCATTGCTTTGGCACCGCAACACTCAGCTTCGCCGACAAGGTCACGGCCGAACCGGGTGATGTGTTCGAGATTACCGCCAAGGGTTTCGGCAAGCCGTTGGCGAACCCCCTTGTTCGCACCCCGGCCCCGGTGGCCGGTGTGCGGGCATTGTGACCCTGAGTTTCCAAGGTTGGATACATGCCGGCCGCTGAAGGCCCAACAACAAGAAGAACCAAAGCGTTCCCCAAAGATATAAATCACATGGAGGAAACCAATGACAGGCAAGACATTTCATTCTGGGAAAACGAAATCTTTGAAAGCAGTTGGTGTAGCATACCTGGCGGTTGTGGGGATGCTTATGACGGCGTCCATCGCCAGCGCGGAACCGAAGGTTGTATCGGGGCCAAGCCCGGATGCGGCGTGTTTCAAGCCGTGGGACGCGAATACACAGTTCTTCCAATATACCAAGAAGAATGGGCCCTACCGGATCGCCCTTGCCAACGGGTTCATTGCCAATACCTGGCGCATTCAGATGATCAAAACGGCGAAGGCGTTTGCCGAGAAAAATGCCGATTTGATTTCCGAATTCAAGGTCGTCTCAACGGGCGAGGATCTGCCGGCGCAGATCGCGGCGGTCGAGAATTTCATCAATTCCGGTTATGACGCGGTCATCGTCAATGCGCTCAATCCCGCGGCTTTCAAACCGGCCGTGAAGAAGGCAAACGCTGCCGGGGTCGTGCTGATCTCGTTCGACAACGTGATCGAGTCAGACGAAGCCATCGTGGTCAACGTCGACCAGGTGAAGATTGGCAGCATGATGGGCGAGTTTTTGGCGTCCAAGATTCCCGCCAAAGGTGCCAAGGTTGTTGAGGTGCGGGGTCCGTCCGGTAATTCGGTGGATCGCGACAGGCACGATGGTTTCCGCAAGGCGATTGCCGATAAAGGCGCCGACTGGGAAGTCGTCGAGGTTGTCGGCAAGTGGGACGACGGCACCGCTCAGAAGGCTGTGGCCGATGCGATCGCCGTTCACAAACAGTTCGATGCGATCTACGTGCAAGGCGGTTCAACCGGCGCCGTTCGCGCGCTGATGGATGCCGGTCACCCGTTCGTGCCGGTTGCGGGTGAAACCGAGAACGGTTTCCGCAAGCTCTGCGGCGCCAATGCCGATAAGGGTCTTGATTGCGCGTCTTCCGGTACGGGCCCGGCGCAAGTGGCGGTCGCCATCAAGGCGGCTCTCTCGGCGCTTCAAGGCGAGCCGATTCCTCAGGCCGTGGCGCTTCCGGTATCCTATACACAGTCACCGGATTTCGAGGATGGCAAGAATTACTTTTCCAAGCAGTCGGACAATTTCTTCGTCGGCAATGAATTTCCCGATTGCAACGTCGGCTTCACCGCCAATGAAATCATGGGTCAGACGGAAAGCAACAACTAACGGCTTTCAAGCCCATAGTGAATGAGAATAGCTGGCCGCCGGCCCAGTACGCCGGTGGCCAGCTTGCCTCATTTCGCGTTAACGCTTGCCGGACCTCCCGTGAGGCCGGTTCGCCGGGTGTAGAGAACGATGGCTCCTATCCTGAAACTGAGCGGCGTCTCTAAAACCTACGGCGGGGTTCATGCGTTGCGCGAAACCGACTTCGAATGCGAGGCCAGAAAGATTCACGCGGTGCTCGGCGAAAACGGGGCCGGGAAATCCACGCTGATGAAAATCCTGACCGGCGTGATCCAACCCAACGCCGGCCAAATGTGGCTGGACGGGCGCGAGGTGGCTTTCGCCAAACCGATCGATGCTCTGCGTGCCGAAATTGTGTGTATTTTTCAGGAGCTTAGCCTGATTCCCGACCTTACGGTCGCCGACAATATTTGCCTGTTCGACCCGCCAAAGACCGGATTCATGGTGAACAAGGCCGCGCAGGACCGCATCGCCCGTGAGTATCTCGCCCGTTTCCAGATCGATGACATCCACCCGCGGGAACGGGTCTCCGATCTGCCGCTGTCCCGACGCCAGATTGTCGAAATCGCCAAGGCGCTTCGCCTCAAACCAAAGATCCTGATTCTTGACGAAGCGACTTCCGCCCTGACCGCGGGGGATGTGGAGCGGGTGTTCACGCTTCTCAAGACGCTTCGGCAAGAAGGAATGACGATTCTCTACATCTCCCACCGCATGAACGAGATCGCGGAACTTGCCGACGATTGCTCCGTGTTCCGCAATGGCACGCGCGTCGCCCAGTTCAAGAATGGCGACAGGAGCCATGATGAAATTGTCGAAATGATGATCGGGCGCGAATATGTTCATTCCTATCCGGCCAAGCCAAAGCGGCATGAGCGGCCGGAGCCGATCCTGGAAGTGGAATATTTGAGTTGGACCCGGACCCTCAAGGGCATCTCGCTCACCGCCGGGCCCGGTGAGATCATCGGTCTTGGCGGCCTCGACGGTCAGGGGCAGCGGGAATTTTTGTTGGCCCTGTTCGGCGTTTTGAAGGGTGTGCGTGGCTCCATCCGCATCGCGGGTGAACCTGCGATGTTCGACGGGCCGGGCCATGCCAAGAGAATATCGACCGGCGTTGCGTTGATCCCCGAAGACCGCAAGACGGAGGGGTTGATGATGCGCATGTCGATCCGGGACAATCTGTCCATGGCCGTGCTCGACCAGCTTTCCAGTGGGCTGACCATCGACCGGGCGGCGGAGCGCTCCAAGATTGCCGAAGTGGTTGATCTCTTGAAAATCAAGTTCGACAAACTCGGCGATGGCGTCGGTTTCCTTTCCGGCGGCAATCAGCAGAAGGTCGTCATGGGCAAATGGTTGATGACCTCTGCGAAAATTATCCTGCTGAACGATCCGACCCGCGGCATCGACGTCGGCACCAAGCACGAGGTTTATACGCTGTTGCGAAAACTCGCGGATGAGGGGGCCTGTATTCTCTTTTATTCCACCGATTATGACGAACTCATTGGGTGCTGCGATCAGGTCGCGGTTTTCTACGAAGGCCGCATTGTCCAGACTCTCGAAGGTGACGAAATTACCGAGGAAGCACTGGTTGCGAGCGCGTTGAACATTCACGGTTCGGCCGCCGTCATGGGCACGGCATGACGAATTTGAAGTACACCATACGGCAGAACCTCGGCATGCTGCTGGCCATCACCTTGTTCGTGGTTATGTTTACCATCTACGTGACCAATCATCAGGCCGGATTGAATCCCAATGTCGTCGCCACCGCCGCCAACAAGGGGGTGTTGCTGGCGCTGGTGGCGATGGCGCAAACCCTGCCGATCCTGACCGCGGGACTCGATCTTTCCGTCGGCATGGTGTTCATTCTGGCGAATTCCCTGGCATCCGCCCTGGTATCCGGCAGCCCGCTGGAAACGGCGGTGGGCATCGTGATCGTCCTCATTGTCTCGCTGCTCTGCGGCATGCTGAACGGCTTGATCGTGGTCTATGGCCGGCTGCAACCGATCATCACCACCCTGGCTACGGGATCGGTCTTTTTCGGGGCGGCCCTCGTGATCCGGCCGAGCCCGGGCGGCACCGTCAACGAGGATCTGGCCGACGCCTTGGCTTACGATCTGATGTTCGGCGTGATACCGCCGTCGCTTCTGGTCTTGCTGGGCGTAATCGTTTTCATTTGGATGCCGTTTCGGCGCTCGACCTGGGGCCGCGCGATGTATGCGGCCGGGTCCGCGGAAAGCGCGGGTTATATGTCCGGGCTCAATGTGAACATGGGCAAGTTCATGGCCTATTCCCTTGCCGGGCTCTTTTCCGGCATCGCCGGACTGATGCTGACATTCATGACCTATGCCGGTGAAGCAAACGCGGCATTGGGCGGCACCTACACCCTCAATTCCATCGCCTCGGTCGTTATCGGCGGCACATCGCTGTTCGGCGGCGCGGGGGGCGTGATCGGTTCCGTGTTTGGGGCTTTTGTATTCCGCACCATTGGCGATCTGCTGTTTGTCTTCGATTTGGACGCGCTCTATCAACCGCTCTTCATCGGGCTGGTGCTGCTGGTCTCGGTCTCCATGGGCTCGATCCGACTATTGAAGGTGAAGAATCGCCTGGAGCTGTTCAAATGACGGCCCTACGCGTGCTTTTTGCCGATATCGACCGGCCGGTGTTGCTGGCCTTTGCCTGCATCATTTTGCTTCTTCTGGGCGGCAGCCTCTATACCCCCAACTTTCTTTCGCCCGACTATCTTCTCAAGCAACTGCAACTCGGCGCTTTTCTCGGCGTGATTGCATCGGGTGTCATGCTGGTCATTCTGCTCGGCCATATCGACCTGTCGATCCCCTGGGTCTTGACTTCCGCGGCGATGATTTCGACCGCCGTGGCCGGGTGGTGGGGCGACGCGGGCGCGGCAATGGCCATACCGCTCGGCGTATTGTGGGGCGTCGTGTTCGGGGTCATTAACGGGCTGGGAGTTGCTTATCTGCGGGTGCCATCCATGATTTTTACCCTCGGGGTCAATGCGGTCCTGCAGGGGATGATGGTGATGTTGACCGGCGGGGCCGCGCCGCAGAGCTATGCCACCGATGCCATGCGTGAATTGGGCGCGGGGGCAACATTCGGAGTTCCCCATTCATTGCTCGTTTGGGCCGTCGTCGGGGCGCTGGTTTTGTTCCTGCTGAAGAGAACCGCCTTTGGCCGCTACATCTTCGCCTTCGGCAATTCCGAAACCGCAACCTATCTGTCCGGCGTGAATACCAAGCTGGTGATCGTCGGCTGTTTCGCCATCGCCGGCGGCTGCTCGGCGCTGGCCGGTGTGCTGTTGGCGGGGTATGGCACCAAGGCCGCCCAGGCCATGGGTGATCCCTATCTCCTTCCCGCGATCGCGTCCGTGGTGCTGGGGGGCACATACATACTGGGCGGCCGCGGCACATATCTGGGTACCGTTGCCGGCGTGATCCTGATTACCCTGCTGCAAAGCATTCTGCGGATCGTTCAGCTGCCGGACAGCTGGCGCGTTGTGTTCGAGGCCCCGGAATCCCTGCGCGAGATCGCCTATGGGGTGGTGATCATCGGCATGATGCTGCTCTACGGCCGCGAGAAGGCATTTTCAAAGTAATCGCACGCGGCCGCGCTCGTCTCGCCGCGCGGATGCCCATTTGGCACCGTATCGCCCGCGCGCAGCGCATCAGCGCAGCCTACCCGGACGAGAATCTGAACGGGAGCCCAAGAGGTGCCGGCCAAAGCCGGAAACCGGCGGGTTCATGGCTTGTTTCCCGCTCGTGTTTCGAGACTTTCTTGCTTCGAGTCTATATGATCCTATTGTATGATCAATAGCCGGAGACCTGGATACGCCGCCATCAGCCGGGGGCGTCAACCGGGTCCGACAGGCTGGATCGCAATGGGGCGGATCGTGTTTCCAACAGGGCATTCAGGGCGGGCCTGCACCAGGCCGGGCATCCCCACCCGAAGGGTGGATGCGTGCCGCCTTGCGTGGGCATCGGCAAAACCATCGGACACTGTTGGCGCCGGATGTGCGGACGTGGATTTTCGCCACCGGCCGATCGAAGATGACGCTGACGCGCCATATCGGGATTCAAACACGGATCATCGGATAACGCTTGTGCAGACAGCAAACTAGGGAGGCAGAAAATGACAGTCAGAAGTATTCTACCACTAGCCCTTGCGGGCGTGCTCATTTCGTCAACGGCCCTGGCTCAGTCAGGCGGCCTAGACAAAGCTGTGGGGGGGTATTCGTTTGAAGAGGCCGCGAAAGCTTCCGAGGCAACGAAAAACTTCAATTCCGCGGACGGGAGATTGACGTTCGCGATTGTGACGCATACGGCGGGAAACGGCTTTTTCGATCCGGTGTATACCGGGGCCAAAGTGGCCGCGGATGCCATGGGCATTACCCTGGTGATGCTCGGATCGGAAGCGCCTGTCGACGACATTCCGCGCGAGATCGAGATTCTCAATCAGGTGATACAGGATCCAACGATCGATGGGCTGATCCTGACCACGCCGCAATCGGGCGCTTACGACGATATCGTCAAGAAGATGCTCGACAAAGGCATACCCGTCGCCACGACCAACTCATACGACGGAAAGCTGTACAACCGGAATGGCATCAGCCATACCGGCCAGGATGCATCCGCCGCGGCCATCGGTGGCGAAGCCTTGGCCAATTGCGTTCTTGAATCTGGCGTGAAGGGGGGATCGATCGTTTTCCCGAACACGACGACCCTCGGCAATGTGGAGGTCAACAACCGGATAACCGCGGCCTACGAGGCGACGGTCATCGTTCTGAATGCCGCCGGCCGGTTGGGCGATTTCAGGGTGGATGCCGGCCCGGAAAACATTGGCGTCGATGTGGACAAGGATAACATCGTTGCATCCGTGGTGACCTTGATCGAATCCCGGGGCGATACGGTGGGCGCTTTCGCCGCCAACGGTTTCGTGACGCCAGCATTGGGAAATGCCATTGCGCAACTCGGCATGGGCGACAAGATCTGCTCGTATGGGTTCGATCTCGGCCCCGCGCAGCAGGAGCAGATCAAGAACGGCCACCTGGACGGCTCCCTTGGTCAACAACCGTTCCTCCAGGGATTCTGGCCGGTCATGCAGCTCTATCTCCAGATCGACCGCGGCATCGCGGCGGCAAATCTGGATACGCGGGCCCAGCTCGTGACCAACAAAGACGTCAGCGCCGTCGGCAAACGGTTCGAAAACTAACCTGCGATCCGAATGGCGTTTCGGGGGAAGCAACTAAAGCTTCCCCCGGTCGCCATTGAATTCAACGTACACTCAGTAATGTAGCCGAGGGTCGAAGGGGGACGCATTTGCGCCAACCGAAAGCACTTATTGGAGGCTGGGAAATCGGGCTCCTGCTTTTCATGGCTCTGCTATATGCATCCGGTGTCTATATCAACACGCGCTTCTTTGGCTCTGTCGAAGCGTTTCACGCCATTTTACGCGACGCATCCCGATTTGGCGTGATGGCCGTCGGCATGACGTTTGTGATCATCAACAAGGATCTCGATCTTTCGGTCGGTTCGACCGTCGGGCTTGTCGCCGCCGTATTTTCCATCTGCTTTTCGCCAACCGCATTGGACATGGGGCCGGCCGCCGCCGTAACCGTTTGCATCATACTGGGCGTTGCCATCGGCGTGATCAACGGCTTGCTGGTCACGTATCTGCAAGTGCCGGCTTTTATCGCAACGCTGACCATGTTGTTCATCGGGCGCGGACTGGTCCTTGGTCTGACCGGCGGCAAAACGATGGCTTACAATCAAAAAGCCGCCGACTTCGCATTCTTTCAAATCGGCGAATCCAACGCTCTCGGTTTCAACAATCAGATACTCATTTTCATTGCCCTGGCCGGCATCGGCGCCGTTGTCCTTGCTTATACGCGTTGGGGGGCGGAATCCTATGCGACCGGTGGGAATCGGCAGGCCGCCGAATATGCCGGCATACCGACCAACTGGGTGCGCATGCGGGCCTATATCATTTCGTCCCTGTGCGCCACCGTTGCCGGTCTCATGAACATGGCCCAGGACAAAACCGTCACGTCTCAATACGGCCTAGGCGCCGAATTGATCGTCATCGCGGCCGTCATCGTCGGGGGCGCTTCGATTCTCGGAGGCCGCGGCCGCATGTTGGGATCCTGCCTGGGTGCCATTCTTATTGTCCTCATCGACAAGGTGTTGCGAGAAGGGATTCCCGTTACACGGATGATCAATATCGGCGGCGTCGATATGCAGGTCAATGCCATGGCGCAATTGCCGCCGGGTGCGGTGCCCGCGTTCCTTGGGATGATCCTGATATTCGCCGTGCTGATCGAGCCGTACTTGATCCGCCGGCGCGTTTTTCCGCGCCTTTGGGCGCGCCTTCGCGGGCTAGCGGTGCCGCCTGTTCTGGATCAAGGGGGCGTTGCGATCGAGGGCGCGCAAACCCGGGGCACCGTTGCAACCTCGCGAGGGATGAACGCCAATTGGATTCTGTCTTTAGTCTACCGGCGGGATGCCGCCGCCATTGCCCTGATGTTCGCCCTTTGGGCCGCCGGGATGTATCTGCGCCCGGATTTTTGGGGCTCCATCGACAATTCATTCAATCTCATGCTGGCCTTCACGGAAGTGGCGCTGCTGTCCATTGGGCTGACGTTTGTCATCGCCAATGGGGATATTGACCTGTCGGTGGGCGCGGTGCTGGCCCTGTCCGGCGCCACGGCCGCGTTTATGATGAAGAATCTGGGGGCGGACCCGCTGACCGCCTCGGTCATCGCCTTCGGCGCGGGCACATTGGCCGGCGTCGTCAATGGCCTGCTTGTGACGCGCTTTTCATTACCGGCGTTCGTAGCGACACTGGGCATGTTCTATACGGCCCGTGGATTGGCCGTGTGGATGGTGGCCGGACGGCAGCTATCCGATTTTCCGGAAGAATTCAATTTCATCGGGCGAAAGCTTATCGTGCTTCTGCGGCACTGGCAGATCGAGCCCGCCGCCGGCATTTGGTATGACCTTGCCGCCGCCCTGAGCGTTCAATCGATCATCATGTTTGCGATCGCGATCGCGGCCGGCATTGTCCTAGGCTATACACCGATCGGTCAAATGGTCCTGGCAACGGGCGGTAACAGGAGAGCCGCGGACTATGCCGGCATCAATACCAATCGGGTTCGATTCCGCTCCCTGATCTTTTCCGCCATGTGCGCGTCCGTGGCGGGGATTGTCTACATTGCGTTCTATAGAAGCTTCAACCCGTCGGCGGGGCAATTGCGTGAACTGGATGCCATTGCCGCCGTGATCATCGGCGGCGGTTCCATCTTTGGGGGATACGGCTCAATTCTGGGTTCGCTCGCCGGTGCCGCGGTGATCACCCTCATCCGTGCCTTGCTGTCTCTGCAGGTTTTTGCCGCGGACGGGTCTTCGTTCGTGATGCCGCAGCATTGGGTCAATGTGTTCATCGGGTTGATCTTGATCGCCGCGGTTCTGGGCGATATTTGGCTTCGCCAAAACCATATCGTGGGCGAACTGACACGAAGAGCCAGAGTGTTTTTGGCGGCGAAAGGTGGAAAGATATGATTGAGTCCGAGAGTACCACCGCAATCGTCGAGATGAAAGGCATATGCAAGAGCTTCGGCGCGATCCGCGCATTGCACAATGTTGACCTAAGGCTTGCACCAGGCGAGGTTCTGGGTCTTGTCGGCGACAATTCGGCCGGAAAATCGACGCTCATGAAAATCCTCACGGGCGCGTATACCCGCGACAAAGGCCGGGTCCTGGTCGAGGGCAAGGAAGCCCATTTTCGCGGCCCCCACGAGAGCCGGCTTCGTGGAATCGAAATGATCTATCAGGATTTCGCGCTCTGCGGAAACATGGATGTTGGCCAGAATATTTTTCTTGGGCGATGGCCGCGCAAAGGATTGTTTTTGGACCGCAAGACCATGTATCGCGAAGCCAACGAGGTATTACAGCGCCTGAAGGTCAAAGTGAATTCCGTTTACCAGAAGGTTGAAAGCCTGTCCGGCGGGCGCCAGCAAACGGTCGCGATCGCCCGGGCCATATCCTGCAATCCCAGGGTCGTCATCCTCGATGAACCAACCGCGAACCTGTCCCATACGGCCACCGTTCAATTGCTTCAAACGATGCGGGAGCTGAAGAATCATAATGTGGCGCAGGTCATCGTTTCCCACCGGCTGACCGATATTTTCGCGGTCGGCGATCGCGTCATGGTGTTGAAGCGCGGCGAGAACGTGGGGGACCGGTACATCAAACACACGACTGAAAAAGAGATACTGGAGATCATCGTTTCCGGCACGGCGGAAACCGCCATGAATGCGGACCAGGCACTTCAACAAGAATCCTAGATCTCACGGCCCAAGATGGCATAACGCGCCAATGAGCAGAAAGACAATGAGAGCGGAAAAAACCCACTCATCACTCGAAACGTTGTTCGGGCTGAACGGAAAAACCGCTTTGATCACCGGATCGAGCCAGGGAATTGGGTTGGCCATCGCCCGTGCACTCGCCATCGCGGGGGCGCATGTGATCTTGAATGGCCGTGACCAGCAACGGCTGACGGCTTCGGCTGAAACCCTGCGCACAGAAGGGTTCGATGTCAGCGAATCCTGCTTCGACGTGACTCGGCGCGAGCAGGTGGCTGCTGCCGTCGATCGGATCGTTGGGGATTTGGGGAAAATAGACATTCTCGTCAACAACGCGGGTATTCAGCATCGGACCCCATTGGAGGATTTTCCCGAGGATCGGTGGCATGCCCTCATGGCGGCCAATTTGGATAGCGTGTTTTTCGTCGGGCAAGCCGTCGCCAAGCACATGATTCGGCAAGGCCGGGGCAAGATCATCAATGTGTGCTCGGTGCAAAGCGAAATGGGACGGCCCGGAATCGCCCCCTACACAGCATCCAAGGGGGCCGTGAAGATGCTGACCAAGGGAATGTGCATCGACTGGGGAAAATACAATATCCAGGTGAACGGGCTGGGGCCCGGATATTTCAAGACGAAACTCAACGAGGCCTTGGTGAACGATGCCGAATTTTCCCAATGGCTGACCGCCAGAACGCCGGCCGGGCGCTGGGGAAATGTCGACGAGTTATCGGGTGCGGTGATTTTTCTGGCTTCGCCCGCATCGAATTTCATCACCGGGCATATTCTCTATGTGGATGGCGGTGTGACCGCCTGTCTATAGCAGGAGCGTGGCGGCGATTTCGGATTTGACTGAGGACCATACGGCCCAGATCGTGTTTGCATTAGATGGAGCAGATTTGAATGACGCCGGCAGTATTCGATTCAACGCCAAATATTCTGGGCGAGGGCCCATTGTGGCATCCGGAGCGGCAGGAACTGTTCTGGTTCGATATTCTTTCCCATCGGTTGTTCAACCGCACGCGCGGTGGCTTACGCCATTGGCAGTTCAGTGAAGCGGTATCCGCCGCGGGGTGGATCGACCGGAACACGTTGCTTGTGGCCAGCGCCTCCTCTCTTTCGTGTTTCGATATTGAAGCCGGAACGACGAATTTCGTGGTGGACATGGAGCACGACAATCCGGTGACTCGTTCCAATGACGGCCGGGCCGATCCTTACGGCGGGTTTTGGATCGGCACCATGGGATTCCAGAAGGAAGAACATGCCGGATCGATCTATCGGTATTACCGCGGGGAATTTCGCCGGCTCTATGGGGATATTACGATTTCCAATGCGATCTGCTTCTCGCCGGATGGTGGGCTCGCATACTTTGCCGACACTGGTGACGGCAAAGTCATGCGCCAACGCCTGAATCCGAAGGACGGCTGGCCGACGGGCGAACCCGAATTATACCTGGATTTGAGCAAGGCCGATTTCGGTGTCGATGGCGCCGTCATGGATAGCCAAGGCCGGTTTTGGAACGCCCAGTGGGGAGGCTCGCGGGTCGCCTGTTACAGCCCGCAGGGAAACCTGGTTGAGGAAATCCGGTTTCCAGCAAGCCAGATCAGCTGCCCCGCATTCGGCGGCGCGAACCTCTCAACCCTCTACGCAACCTCTGCCCGGGATGGCCTGAGCCCGGAACAGCTCCGGAATGATCCCCTTGCTGGACAAACCTTCGTGGTCGAGACCCGGACTAGGGGACAGGCCGAGCATCAGGTTGTATTGTGAGTCATTCGTCAGGTGCGGCGGATATTCTCCGCTCCCGCCCAAGCGGTCCGCCACCCGGGCCGCCACCCGGGCCGATCGGCGTCACCTGGCGGCATGAAAGCCGCTCCATCCGGGGCCGTGGAGCGTGGCCGGGGTTAGATTGACACCACCCGGGTTAAGGCCGATTCTTGGGCCATGAGGACAGCGAAAAGCGGACTATACGAGAGACCGGCGACGGTGGAGGCGGCTTTATCGCTTCTGGCCAAGGACCGCTGGACTGTCCTGGCCGGCGGCACCGATTTCTACCCGGCCCTGCGCGACCAGACGATCTCCGGGCCGGTCCTGGACATCACGTCGATCAAGGGATTGCGCGGCATCCGGCGCGAGGGCAGCGATTGGCGCATCGGGGCGCTGACCACGTGGAGCGATGTGCTGTCTGCCGATCTGCCACCGGCGTTCGAGGCGCTGAAGCTGGCTGCGCGCGAGGTTGGCTCGGTCCAGATCCAGAACCGGGCCACGGTCGCCGGCAATATCTGCAACGCCTCTCCCGCCGCGGACGGGGTGCCGCCGCTGCTGATCCTGGATGCCGCTGTCGAAACCCTCTCCGCGCGCGGCCAGCGCCGTATCGCCCTGGCCGATTTCATTCTCGGGAACCGGGCCACGGCCCTGCGCCCGGACGAGATCGTGACCGGGCTCCTGATCCCCGCGGACTCGGCGCAAGGACGGTCGCATTTCGTCAAATTGGGCGCCCGGCGATACCTGGTCATTTCCATTGTCATGGTGGCGGCCCGGATCGAAAACGGCGCCGATGGCAGGGTAACGGGCGCGGCTGTTTCGGTCGGGGCGTGCTCCGCGGTCGCTCAACGCGTGCCGGACTTGGAAAAGGCGCTGATCGGACATCCCGGGGACGAATCTTTGGCGCAGGCAGTTTTGCCTGCTCACCTCGGCCATCTGGCGCCCATAGACGACGTTCGCGCCAGCGCCGATTACCGCGCGGAAGCGGCCTGTGAGTTGGTTCGGCGCGCGCTTCTCGGCTGTTTGACATGAGGCCGGCACGATGAGCGGCCGCGACATCAATTTCGATCTCAACGGCACGCGGGTCAGCGCGCATATTGCGCCAAGCGATCGTTTATCCACCATGCTGCGCGACCATCTGGGGCTGATTGGCACCAAGGTCGGCTGCGATGCCGGTGACTGCGGTGCCTGCACCGTGCTGATCGATGACGAGCCCTGCTGCGCCTGCCTGGTATCGGCCGGTCAAGTGGCGGGTGCGAACGTCACCACGGTGGAAGGCCTGAAGGCGAACGGTGCGTTATCGCGCTTGCAGGAATCGTTTCTGCATTTCGGTGCGGCCCAGTGCGGCATCTGCACGCCGGGCATGCTGGTCGCCGCCGCCGCGCTGCTCCGGCGCAACCCGAATCCATCGCGCATCGAGGCGGCCGATGCTCTGGGCGGCGTTCTCTGCCGGTGCACCGGGTATCGCAAGATCATCGATGCGGTCGTGCATGCGAGCAGCTTCAATGTCGGCGACACGTGCCCTGCGGCCGGTGCCGGTGTCGGGGCGCGCATCCGCCGCCTGGACGGCCATCCCAAAGTGGCGGGGACGGAAGCCTTCGGCGCGGACATGACACCGGACGATGCGGCCATCGTTCGTGTGGTGCGCAGCCCGCATCACCATGCGGCCTTCGTTCT
>DASWJP010000188.1:0-5303 GCA_036397065.1 Kiloniellales bacterium
ATGGCCGCCGGGTTGCGGTCCCATACGGTCCACACGATCAGGCTGCCGTCACGCTGGCGGAGAATGCGCGCGGCTTCGTGCATCAGTGCTGTGCCGGCGCCCTGGCCGCGCGCCGTTTCGCGCACGAACAGATCGGCCACCACCAGAGTCCGCGCCGCCCGATCCGCCCAGTAGCCGAAATGATAGAGCATATAGCCGACCGGCGCGCCCTCCTGTTCGGCCAGCAAGCCGCTGAACCAGGGGTCGGCGCCGAATCCGTCGCGGCGCAACGCCTCGGCCGTTAACGCTGCCGGTTTGGGTCGCTCGAGTATTTCGTCATGATTGGCCAGCGTATTCAGGTGGTCCTCGAACTCCTCGACCATGGCCGCCACGGCCGCCACATCGGCCTCTGTCGCCGGCCGCACACGGAACCCGCCGGACGATGTCATGGTCACGACGCCGCCAGTCCGGCCAGCGCCAGGCGTTGGGTTTCCACGGCGCGGTCCCAGATCATCTCCTTCCAGTCGTCCGCGTCCTGGTAGAAGGCTTCGCGGATCTGGCCCTTGATGGCGCGGCCCTTCCCTGAATCCACCTCACCGTGCACGTGCAGCCAGTTGTCGGCACGCAGGGCCAGCTTCACGTCCTCGGCCGGAAGAGTGCCGTATTCCAGGGCGATGCCGGTCATGCGCGCGTGCGGCAACGCTTTTTCCATGGCGGTCAGATTGACGCCGAACAATTCCACCGACGATGACGAGCCGAGCGAGGGCGAGGTGATATCGTCGTTGTACCACTGCCCGGCGCGCGCCAGACTCACGGACTTCGGCGCGTGCACGCAAATGCGCTCGCCATAGCCGCGCGGCCCCAGGCCGGTGTGGTAATCGATGACCGCCACGTGCCGCGCCTTCGCCAGGTGCTTGGCGAAGATGGCCAGCAAGGTTTGCCGCGACCAGGCCTCCGCGTTGCCGCCGAAGAACAGGCCGTCCGCATGGCTGTATTGGCCGCCGGAAATGGCCGACTGCAAACCGCGCGGCCCATGCTTTTCAACGTATGCCTCGAAGATAGCTTTGGTCTGGGCGATCACCGCATCGGTCCACTCGCGCGGGCAGATGGTTTCGTGCAGCTCCTCATAGCCGGGATTCACCGGATAGGGTGCGCCGTGGTCGACGAAGTTGCGATTGAGATCGACGTTGTCTTCGGTCACCCGGCGCAACCAGGCGAAGCCATGCGGATTGATGGCATGGATGAGCAGCAGCGCGGTATCCTTCGGCGCCTCGCGGTACAAGCCCGAGTCCAGCCACCCCACTTGCGCGCCGGAGCCGCAGAAGCCCTCAACGCCGTGGGTGCCGGAAACCGTGACCATCACGCGCTCCGCATCCGCCGGGCCGAGCCAGGCCACGTCGGTGGTCAGCTCTTCGCTGGCCGGGCTACGGTGCGGGTTGCGATAGGCGTCGATTGTCGCGCCGGCGGCCTTGGCGGCGGCCAGAAACCGGGCCCGCGCGCCGCTATAGTCGGCCGAAAAATAGCTGCTCGCGGGCATGATCGTGCCGTCTTCCTCATAGAATCGTGACCGGCGGCGGCGCGTTTGCACCTTGGGGTTGGCCGCGTCCTGGGCCATACTTTGCGGTGTGAGAGTCCACTGGGCAATAGTTTTGCTTGGTTTGCTGGCCTTCGCGGCGACGCCCGCGGCGGCGGACCAAACCGATAAACGCCTCGATGCACTGTTCGCGCAACTCAAGGCGGCGCACGCCTATGCCCAGGCGCAGCCGGCGGAAGCCGCGGTCTGGGGCATCTGGAGCGAGACCGACGACACGGCGGCGCGCATTCTGTTAGGCGATGGTATCGGTGCCATGGCCCGGCGCGACTATCGCGTGGCCCTGGAAAAATTCGATCAGATCGTCAAGATCGCGCCGGACTTCGCGGAAGGCTGGAACAAGCGGGCCACCGTGAACTATCTGATCGGTCTTTATCCCGCCTCGCTCAGCGACATCGAAAAGACTTTAGAGTTGGAACCGCGCCACTTCGGCGCTTTGGCCGGCCGCGGACTGGTGCTCATCGAATTGCACGAGGAGGCGCTGGCCCTCGACTCCTTCGAGGCGGCGCTGGCCATCCATCCGACCCTGCCGGGCGCCACCGCCAATTCGAAGATCCTGCGTAAACGCCTCAAGGACCGGGCGATCTAAAGATTTATTTTTTCTTCTCGTCCCGGCGCAGCACATAACCTTCCGGACAGAAGGCATCGCCGTTCAGTTTCCATTGCACTGCCGCCGCGTCGCCCTTGACCAACAATCCCGAGCTCTCCGGCAGGCACGTGCACTTGCTGGTCTGGCACGCCAGCGCCATGTCCGGCCCCGCCGTCCGGGCACAACCGAGAAGTACGGCGAGCGCGGCGTTCAGCAGCAGTATTGATCGCATCGCCGTCTCCCATGGTCTTGTTCCGCCACGCATTCCTAGTACAGGTCCGTGCCGGCGGGCAAGGCTGCCGGACCGTGGCGCATGCGTGCCATGCAGTTCCGGCGATAGCGGTATTGGTATATGGCAAGTAGGATGACCTATCTGAATCGGAGGATATGCGATGCCCCGGGCCGATTGGCGTGTACCTGTGGTGGTGTTGATCTGCGGCGCCGCCGTGCTCGGTTTGAACATGGGCATACGGCAGGCCTTTGGCCTGTTCATGGAGCCGATGACCGCGGATCTGGGCATCGGCCGCGGCAGTTTCTCGCTGGCGATGGCCGTGCAGAACCTGTTGTGGGGCGTTATGACTCCCTTTTTCGGGGTCTTCGCCGATCGATACGGCACCGGCCGGACCTTGGTCTTCGGGGGTGTGATCTATTCCGCCGGAATTCTGATCATGGCCTTGGGCGACAGCCTGCTCGCCATGCATCTCGGCGGCGGGGTGATGGTGGGGGTGGCGGTCAGCGCCAGCGGATTTCCCTTGGTCCTGGCCGCCGTGGCCCGCGCCTTTCCGGCGGAGCGGCGCAGCGTCGCCCTGGGGATTGCCTCCGCCGGCGGCTCGGTCGGTCAATTCCTGTTGCTGCCTATATCGCAAGGCCTGATCGGCGGCTTGGGTTGGGTCAACGCGCTGTTGATCATGGCCGCCCTGGCCTTTCTCATCGTGCCGTTGGCCGCGGCCCTGGCCGGCAAGCCGGGAGCCGTGGCTTTCGGCGCCCAGAGCCTGAGTGGAGCCGTGGGCGATGCGCGGCGGCACAGCGGCTATTTGCTGCTCAACGGTGGCTTCTTCGTCTGTGGTTTTCACGTGGCCTTCATGGCCACGCACCTGCCGGCCTATATCACTTCGCTCGGCTTCGACCCGTTCGTCGGTGCCACGGCGCTCGCCCTGATCGGTTTCTTCAATATCATCGGCGGGCTGCTGGCCGGCTATCTGGGCGGGCGCTACCGCAAGAAATATCTTCTATCGGGCATCTACCTGGCGCGGGCCGTGGCGATCGTGCTGTTCATGGTGGCCCCGAACAGCGAGTTGAGCGTGTGGCTGTTCTCCGCCAGCTTCGGTCTGCTGTGGCTCAGCACCGTGCCGCTGACCAGCGGCCTGGTGGGCGATATCTTCGGTGCCCGCTATCTGGCGACGTTGTTCGGCATCGTCATGTTCAGCCACCAGATCGGCGCCTTCTTCGGCGCCTGGCTGGGCGGCCTCAGCTATGATTTGACCGGCTCGTACACCGCCGTGTGGCTGATCGCCATCGCTCTGGGCCTGATGGCCGCGCTCCTGCACTACCCCATCGCCGACCGGCCTTTGGCGGCCGCCGCCGAACGGGCCTGATCCTCGATCCCTATTCCTCTATCGAGGCGATGCGCAGGATGTTGGTGGAACCCGGCGTGCCGAAGGGGACGCCGGCGGTGACCACCAGCGTGTCGCCGGGCAGGGCGATGCCCTCCTTGGCGGCGATCCGGCAAGCCTTTTGCACCATCTCCTGGAACGAGCTGACATCGGCCGTGTGCACGCAATGGGCGCCCCAGGTCAGGGCCAGGCGCCGGGCCGTGGTCACCCGCGAGGTGAGCACCAGGATCGGCACATCCGGCCGCTCCCGCGCGGCGCGCAGGGCGGTGGAGCCGGACGTGGTGTAGCTGACGATGGCCGAAGCCTTGATGGTGGCGGCCACCTGGGCGGCGGCGGCGGAGATGGCATCGGGGGCGGTCGCCTCCGGCTGCGGGTGCAGGGCATGGACCAGCACCCGGTAGAGGGGGTCCGCCTCGGTCCGTGCGGCGATACGGTTCATCATGTCGACCGATTCGACCGGATAGTCCCCGGCCGCCGTCTCGGCGGAGAGCATGACCGCATCGGCGCCGTCATAGACGGCAGTGGCCACGTCCGAGGCCTCGGCACGGGTCGGCGCCGGGGCGTGGACCATGGAATCGAGCATCTGGGTGGCCACCACCACCGGCTTGCCGGCCAGGCGGCAGGCGCGGATGATCTGCTTCTGCCGACTGGGCACTTCCTCGGGCGGCATCTCCACGCCCAAGTCGCCGCGGGCCACCATGATGGCATCGGCCTGCTCGACCAGCGCGTCGATCTGGGCGATCGCGGACGGCTTCTCCACCTTGACCAGGATGGCGGCGCGGCCGGCCACCAGGCCCCGGGCCTCGGCCACGTCCTCGGCCCGCTGCACGAAGGAGAGGCCGACCCAATCCACCTCCAGGTCCAGGCCGAAGGCGAGATCGATACGGTCCTTCTCGGTCAGCGGCGACAGGGGCAGCAGCACGCCGGGCACATTGACACCCTTGCGGTCGGACAGGGGGCCGCCGGTGATCACCTCGGTGCGGGCGAAATCCGCTTCGCATTCCAACACCCGCAGGCGCAGCTTGCCGTCGTTCAACAGCAGATCAGCGCCCGGCTGCAGGGCGGAGAGAATTTCCGGATGGGGCAGGGGCACGCGCGTGATGTCGCCATCGGCGCTGTCCAGATCCAGGCGCAACTCGGCGCCGGGCACCAGGTCGATCTCACCACCCTTGATCTTGCCGATGCGCAGCTTCGGCCCTTGCAGATCCATGAGAATGCCGATCGGCCGGTGCACCTCGCGTTCCAGGGCGCGGATGGTCTCGACGTTGCGCCGGTGATCGTCGTGGCTGCCGTGGCTGAAGTTCAGGCGAAAGACGTCGACGCCGGTCTCGAACAAGGCGCGGATCACATCGGCGTCCGAGGAGGACGGCCCCAGGGTGGCGACGATTTTCACGCGGCGTCTGCGTTGCATATCCCGATCCTAGACAGTGCGGCCGTTGCTTGGCCAGGGTGGCGGGTGGTGGGTATTTCAGGGTTTGGTCATGCGCGGCGTCTCACCCCCGCCCCGACCCTCCCCCATCGAGGGGGAGGG
>DASWJP010000189.1:0-23870 GCA_036397065.1 Kiloniellales bacterium
CAACCTGCACATCGGCATGCCGCAGGACGAGATCGATGCGCATGGCTGGTCCATCTCTTGCGACGAGGCGAATGTCATCACCGGCCGCGCCGACATGGTGCTGATAGACCTGCGCGATCGGGCGGAGCGGCAGCGGCACGGTGTCATTTCCGGCTCCGTTCATGCGCCTTACCAGGATCTGGCGGAGAACGTCGGGGCCGGCGGATTGCTGCATGAATTGGCTGCGGCCACCGGCCGGCGGCTGGTGTTCTATTGCGCCTATGGCGAGCGCTCGGCCATGGCCGTCAAGGCGGCGCACGAGGCGGGCATCGCCGACGCCTGTCATCTCAAGGGCGGTATCGACGCCTGGAAAAAGGCCGGTGGCCGCTTGGAGCCGGCGGCCAAATAGATCGCTGTCTCAGGCTTTACCTGGCGTTTTCCCTGGTTCGGCGACGTCACCACCGATATGTGATAGACCGGCTTGAACGCCGGACTCGTGGAAACCCCGATACCGCTGCCAAGACGTATGAGGTGTTAGTCTGTCATGCCGGAAGAAAACGACAAGACAAAGCCCGCAGATGCCGGACCTTCGCCTTCGACTGGCGGGAGCGATACGGCGGCGTTGCCCATGTTCTATCAAAAGCCGGAGCCGTTGAATCCTTCGTCCTATGGGGGCAAGGGATTACGCCGGCAAGCCGGCCACCGGTTCGCCGCGACCACCCACGCGGTGGTTCTGCATGCCGAGGAATTCCGCCTGGCGTGCGCCCACTATCCCATAGTCTTCGCCGCCGACGAGTCGGCGGTGCCGATTGCCGTTCTCGGATATGAACGCGGCCGCAATCTCTTTATCGATGCCACCGGGCATTGGAAGGACGGTTCCTATGTGCCCGCCTATGTGCGCCGGTATCCTTTTGTCAACGGGCGCGGTGCGACGGATGGCAATATGGCGCTCTATATCGATGCGGCCAGCGATCATCTGGTGGATATGGCGGACTCCCCCGATGCCGAGCCGCTGTTCGTCGATGATCAACCGAGCGAACGCACCAAAAGGGCCCTGGATTTCTGCGTCGCCTTTCAAGCACAGGCGCCGCTCACATCGGCGTTCGTGGATGAGCTGAAGACTCGCGACATGCTCGAGCGCCGGAATGTTCAGGTCGATCTGCCCGGCGGCGGCCAAAAGCAACTGACCGGCTTGCGCATCATCAGCGAGAAGGCATTCAAGGAACTGCCCGACGATGTATGGCTGGATTGGCGCCGCCGCGGCTGGATCGGTTTGGTGTATTGGCATTGGGCATCCATGGACAATTTCGCGCGGATGTCGAAGCTCACATAGAATCCCTCCGCTGCGATGCCACGCGAATGACGAGACCACGACCATATGAGCGATACTCAGTCAACGAACACCGGGGCAGCGAAACCACGGCGCGTGCCCTGTCCCAGTTGCGGCCGGACCTTCAATTGCGATGGAACGGCGGAGTGCTGGTGCCTGAACGTGGAGCGGCACTTCGACTACGAGGATTTTTTCGTGCGCACCGGCCATATGTCATGCGTCTGCCCGGTGTGTTTGACCGGCAAGACCCCAACCTAGCTCTCCGCCGCCGCGCCCAGGCCGTACAGGCCGGAGCGGGATTTCTTCGGCATCATGGCACTGCTCTCCAATAGGCGCACCGGCAGGTCGATGCCCGCGAACAGGCCGAAGAATGGCCCCTGCGCCGTCAAATCCCAATCCGCATAGCCGGGGGCCAGGCGCCGGCTCAGGCGCAGCCCCTCGGCGCCGGCCCGGGACCACAGGTGCTCGGCCAACTGCTTGGTCGCCCGTTCCACTGCCAGCCAGCCGGCCATTTCCAGGAACAGCGCCGTGACCAGATCGTCCCGCGCGCTTTGTTGTGCCACTTCCTCGTCCAGCTTCGGTCCCACGGTCAGCACGAAGGCCACCACCTCGGTACAGCCGCCCAGAACCTTGGCGAAGCCCTGGCTATGAAACACCGTGCCGTCCGCCAGGCGCAGGCTCGCAGTGGTACATTCGTCGATGCGCAGGCGCCGGTAGTAGGCGTCCGGCGCCACCAGGCCCTCGGCAATGGCCGCGGCGTTGGCGGCGATCTTGCGCACCCGGTCGCGCACCTGCGTCAGGTCGCGGTAGCCCTGCATACGCAACAACGGATCGACCGGGATGACCAGATCGCGCGGCACGAAATGCCCGTGCGCGCCTAGTCTCTTTTCGTCGCTGTCAGCCGTGCCCATGGTGCGGAATGTACACGCAAAGCGGACGGGTCAAGCCTTGCCCATGGCGGCGGCGCGAATGGCGGGAAACTCCGCCTCCAATTCGGCCTGCACGGCGGCGGCCACGGCATCCGCCGCGCCCTCGCGGTTCTGCCGCCGGCCACGGCGCCACTGTTCCAGATAGGCATCGGTCCCGGCCAAGCCCTGGCGCATGGCGGCGGCGTCGATCAGGGCCTGGAAGCGATCGCTCAGTTGCACCTTGCGGGCACCCGCGTCGTCCTTGGCCTCAATCATCGAGGGGATGTCTTGCCAATACAGGATGCGGTATTCGGCCATGGGGCAGGGGCCGTCAGGCGAGATCCACGTCGACGGTAAAGCCCTTGCCATCGCGGTTCATGGAGATCTGCCCGTCGGCCGCGGCATTCGCCCATAGGGCCGATCGGCGCAAGCCGCCGAGGGGATAGACATGCACCCCGACAATGCCGCAGTCCGGATCGCTGGCGCGGTAGGCCGCCAGATCGGTCACCAGGCGGTCCGGCGCCGAGACGGTCATCAGCTTGGTCACGTTGCGCGCCTGCCGGGTGAGGAAGCGCATGGACGGGCCGATGCCGCACGCCTTGGCATGGCCCAGCAGGGTCTTGAGGGTGGCCAGGCCGGGAATGCCAATGTGGACCGGCAGGCGATTGCCGCCGGCGCGCAGGCGCTTGTCCCAGGCGATCACCGGGGCCGCCTCGAAGCAGAACTGGGTGACGATGTAGAGATCGGCGCCGGTGCGCTCGGCAAAGGCATTCTTCCAGGCCAAGGCCTGGGCGATGGCCGCATCGGGAATGTCCGGGCAGCCCTCCGGGTGGCCGGCCACGCCGATGGTGGTGATCCCGTATTTGTCGAACAGGCCGGTTTCCAGAAGCTGCATGGAATCCGAGAATGGACCCACCGGGCTGGTCACCGCGCCGCCGATGATCAAGACCTGGCGCAGGCCGATGTCATCGGAAAGCTGGCGCAGGCCATCTTCCAGGGCGGCGGCGCTGGCAATGCTGCGCGCCGCGAAATGCGGCACCGGCACCATCCCCTCGGCCGCCAGCCGCTTGCACACGGCAATGGTATCGGCAAAGTTGGAACCGGGCAGGAAGGTTACGTAGACCGTGGTGCCGGGCCGCAGGTACGCGCGGAAATCCGCCACCTTCGCCGCCGAGCCGGGGGTGGTCTCGGCGGTGAATCCGGCCATGAAATCGCTGATTTGCCGCTTCGGATCGCCCGCGACCCCGGGATGGCTTCTCAGACCGGCCTCTTCCGTCATCACATTCATCCCGCCGCCCTCGAGTCCGGCACCCTCACCCTAGCACAGGCGGAAGAGTCGCCGGACCCACAAGACCAGTCTAGTCTGACGGCGACAGGCGCCCCCATATTTCCGACGGGGCGAGGGGCGGGGGGCGGGGGGGCGGCAGGCGGGGGAAACGGGGGAGGGGAATCGCCGCCAGGGCGCGCCTAGCTTCGATCCCCACATGGCTGTACGATTGCCGACGGTCCTTCCAGGGGAAAGGATGAACGTGCCGGTCGACGTTCCCAGAACGCTTTCCGGGGTCGCGCTGTTGCGCGGGCTTGACGCGGCCGCGCGCACGCGTCTCGAGGGGCAATGCCATTGGCGCCGCTACAGCGCCGGCGAAACGGTGTTCGAGCGCGGCAGCGAAAGCCGCGAGGTGATGTTTATCGCCCAAGGGGCGGTCAATATCGTCAACTATACGCTCACCGGGCGCGAGGTCGCGTTCGCGACCCTGGGCGCCGGCGATTGTTTCGGCGAGCTGGCGGCCATCGACAGCCGGCCCCGATCCGCCAGCGTCGTGGCGGCCGAAAAGACCCTGCTCGCGATTTTGCCATCCGATCATTTTCTCGGCCTGTTGCGCGAGAATGCCGAGATTTCGTTTCAGCTGCTGCAACGCCTGACCCACATGGTGCGGTCGGGCGACGTCTATATCATGGAGCTGAGCACCCTGGCCGCGACCCAGCGGGTCTATGCCGAGCTGCTGCGCCGGGCAGTGCCCGATACCGCCGTTCCCAGCCTGTGGGTCATCCATCCGCTGCCGCCCCTGCGCGAGATCGCCAGCCGGGTCGGCACCACGCGCGAGACCGTGGCCCGAGCCCTCAGCCAGCTCTACCCGTCCGGCCTGCTGCGCCGCAAGGGCCGCAGCCTCTATATCATGGACCGGGAACGGCTCCAGGCCACCCTGGACGCCATGTAAAACGCCTTCGGCGCCGCCACGCGCCGCCGGATCAAGCCATTTTTCCGAAAAAGCACCGCAAATGTGATCGCCGTCACACCGTCTCGGCAACGTCTGTGATAACCGTCACACCGCCGTGCCGCGACCGGGCCCATGTATTCATCAGGCACAATCAGAATCCGCCTTTTCGACCCGGAGATGTACCGATGTACTGGAATGAGATGAGGATCGTATCCCTGGATTGCGCAGCGGCCTTCGCGGGCCTGCTGTTCGCCCTTCCCCTCATACTGGCCATGACTCTGCCGTTCATCGGCGGCCACTGACCGCCTCTCGCCACTGGGAGGCCCGGAAACCAGAACAGACTTCGTGGGATAAAATCAGCCGTTGATGCAACGAAATAGCACAGGCTGCCGGATCCACCCATGGGGCAGTTTGGGCCAAATCGCACCCTGAATAAATTCCAATTCACAATCTAAGTTATGGTTCTGCCGGGAAGAATCGAACTTCCGACCCCATCCATACCAAAATCGATCGCTTTTCCGTTGCATGCCTGAACCAGCCTCGCCGCATATCAATTTCTGACCGGATCACCGGTCAACCCAACTCGAGCTGCCGATAGAGTGGGCCATAGCCGCTTGTCACTCCCCCTTGTTCGGGTTGCACCAGAAGGTCGCGGATTCTCGGGTCAAGTCCGCCAACAAAGCCAATGCAGACGACAATTCTGAGCGAGGACTGTTCGGTGACGAATGAACAGAGAAAAAGCACAGCAAGCCGGAGCACTTGATCGGCTTTCGAGTGACCGGCGGCCTGTCGTCTTGGATTATCCAAGGGGTAAAAAATACGATTCACAACCCGCCGCGTTGTCTATAGTCGAACCGAGTGCGGCCCTGAGATTTTTCGAGGAACGGGAACACGAGATGAACCGTGAAGAGATCGTGATGGTGTGTGCGCCGGATATCTCCGGCCAGGTCCGGGGGAAATCGTTCCCGCGCGCCGATCTGGAACGCCGGTCCCGGCGCGGCATCGGTTGGGTCCCCACCAACGTCCAGATCACCACTTTCAACTCGATCGCCGATTCACCATTCGGGTCGCTGGGCGATCTTCTGATGGTCCCCGATCCCGAAACCGAGGTTCGGGTAGATTTCGGCGATGGTACGCCGATCGAGCACTTCTTTCTGGGCAATATCCTTTACACCGACGGCAGGCCCTGGGAATGCTGCCTGCGCGGCCGCCTGACCGAGGCACTCGAGGCCCTGCGCACGGAGACCGGGCTGGAGCTGAACAGCGCCTTCGAGATCGAGTTCCAGTTCCTGGACGATTCGCCCGGCTATGGGCCTGGGTTCAGCCTGACCGGCTTGCGGAAAAAGAAGCTTTTTGGGGAAACATATCTCGCCGCGTTGCGGCAAGCCGGGGTCGCGCCGGACTCGTTTCTCAGGGAATGGGCCGCGCAGCAGTACGAAGTCACCATGCACCCCCAAATTGGCATCAAGGCCGCCGATCACGCGCTGCTGATCCGGGAGCTGGCGCGGGCAACCGCCGCGCGCCTGGACGACCCCGTAACCTTCACGCCAATCCGCGACCCGGCCGGCGCCGGCAATGGTGTCCATATCCATATGAGCCTGGTCGATGGGGCTGGGAAACCTGCGACCTACGATGCCGGCGGTATCGGCGGCCTGAGCGAGATTGCCGGGCAATTCGTCGCCGGCATCCTGTATCATCTTCCCAGCATCACCGCGCTGGTGGCGCCGAGCCTGATCTCCTATGCCCGCCTGACCCCGCACCGCTGGAGTGCGGCCTTCAACAACCTCGGCCTGCGGGATCGGGAGGCTTCCATGCGCATCTGCCCGGTTGCAGAGCTGCCCGGCATGGATGTTGCGCAGCAGTTCAATGTGGAGTTCCGCGCCGGCGATTCCGCGGCCAGCCCGCATCTGCAACTGGCCTCGCTGGTTTTCGCCGGGCTCGATGGCATCCGGAATCGAATGAAACCGCCGGCGCCGACGGAGGAAGACCTCTCCCTGTTGAGTGCGAAAGATCTGGGGAAACGCGGCTTTGTCCGTTTGCCGGAATCCTTGCCCGAGGCGCTTGACCGCCTGGAAAAATCCGAGGCCGTCAAGTCGTGGTTCGGCGAGTTATTCCTCGAAGTCTACCTTAAGCACAAGCGCGGCGAGCTGAAATTCCTCGACGGCAAGACGGTGAAGGAAGCCTGCCGGCTTTACGAACAGGTCTATTGATCCCCATGACGCTCTATCAAAGGGACCAACGCGCCCTTTCCAAGCTGCAGAAGCTGCGCTTCTTTCCGCTCGCCGTGACCGGTGGCGAGGGCAGCTACCTGACACATGAGGATGGCCGCCGTCTGCTCGATTTTTCCGCCTCCTGGGGCGCGGTCAGCCTGGGCCATGGCCATCCCGCCGTTCGCGAGGCCGTGAACCGGGCGCTTTCTAGCCAGGCTGGTGCCAGCACGCTATCGGCGGCAAACGCACCCGCCGTCACGCTTGCCGAAGCCCTGCTGGCACGCATACCGGGCGGTGGCGAGCGGCGGGTCTGGCTCGGCCATTCCGGCTCGGATGCCAACGAAACCGTCGCCCGGGCGGTGGTCGCCGCGACCGGCCGGCCGCGGATCATTTCTTTTGCCGGCGCCTACCATGGCGGCACGGCGGGTTCCATGGCGATCTCCGCCCACGGCGTGCAGAAGCATGCCGCGCGGGCTTCGGGCCTGCATGTCATCCCCTATCCCGATCCTTACCGCCCCTATCGGGACGATCCAACCGGCGGCCGGATCGTCGACGAGTTGGAGACCGCGTTTCAAGGCGACTGCCCGCCGAACGAGGTGGCGGCGCTGTTCATCGAGCCGATCATGTCCGACGGCGGCTTGATCGTGCCGCCGCCCGGCTTCATGAAGCGCCTGACCAAGCTTTGCCGATCCCACGGAATTCTGGTGGTCAGCGATGAGGTCAAAGTCGGCATGGGGCGTTCCGGGCGTTTCAATTGCATCGAACACGAGGCGGTCGAACCAGACATCGTCGTGCTCGGCAAGGGGCTGGGCGGGGGCCTGCCGATCTCGGCGGCGATTGGCCCGGCGCCGGTCATGGACTTCGCCGCCTCCTTCTCCATGCAGACGCTGCACGGCAACGCGGTCTGCGCCTCGGCGGGCCTGGCGGTACTCGAAACGATCGAGGCTGAGGGCTTGATGAAGAATGCGGCCGAAGTCGGCGCGGCGCTGCAAGACGGCCTGAGAGCGCTCGCCCAACGCCACCCGATGATCGGCGACGTGCGCGGGCGCGGCCTGGCGGTCGGCGTGGAACTGGTCACCGACCGGCAGACCCGCGCGCCCGCGACGAAGCAGACCGCGCAACTCGTCTATCGCGCCTTCGAGCTCGGTCTGGTGCTCTATTACGTTGGCGCGCAATCCAACGTACTGGAAATGACCCCGCCGCTGAACCTGAGCGCCGGCGAGGCGGCGGAGGCGCTCACGATCCTGGATCGCGCACTGACCGACCTCGCCGAGGGCCGCGTGGCGGACAACATCGCGGACGGCTTCGAGGGCTGGTAGCGGCCCGCCCGCCAACGGCCGCCGGTCAGTTTGGAAAAAAGCTCAACGCCTCGTCGAGCTGGACGACATGGCAATAGATCATGTTGATGATCTCCAACTCGTGACGGTGCAGCTCCATGGTGGCGGCGGCGCAGCAATCCTCGACGACTACGACGCCGAAGCTTTCGTCGACCAAGCTGCGCACAGAGGATGACACGCACTGGTCGGTGAAAATTCCAGTGACCACCACGTCTTTGATCCCCATGTTGTGCAGCAGTAAACGCAAGTTGGTGCCGGTCAGAGCGCTGTCGGTGGTCTTGGTGATGACGATTTCGTCACCCCTGGGCGCCAGTTCCGGAACGACTTGGCTGTCCGGACGATCCTTAGGCAGCAGCAGGTAGTTGAAACCGGGCTTTTTCTGGCTCAGCGAGCGATCGCGGCCGTCGATCTTGTGGCAGGCGATGCGGGCGAAGATCACCTCGACGCCGCGCTTGCGGCATTCCGCGATCATCCTGGCGTTGTTCGGAATTACGACATCGCGCATGCGCTTGTAGAACGGCTGCCAGCGGGTGGTCTCCTCCGGCGTATTCTTGTCTTCGAGATAAGTCGATTGGATGTCGATCACCAGAAGCGCCGTCGTCTTGGGGTCAAGAACGATATCGTCCGGCTGCTCGGCCGTGGCGTAGTAGAATGACCGGTGGGCGGTCTTCCAACCCATTATCCATTCTCCTTCTTACGCGTGCGCCGGGCCAATATCGCGCCGATTTCGTGCGTCGCGAAGAGGCCACCCGGGCGCAGCACCAGGACTGCGATCATGGCCAGTGCCAGCACGATCTCGGTCAGCCCGACGACTTGTTCCGCGAAGATTTTAGCCTGATTGATCCCGGCCTCAAGCGCGCGCAAGCTTTCGAAGGTGACGGTGACGATGATCGTGCCGAACACCGCACCGGTCACCGTGCTGGCTCCGCCGATCACCAGCATACCGAGGATCACGAAGGTCTCCTTCAGGAAGAAGGCCTTGGGCGAGAACGAGGTGATGAAGTGACCCCACAGGGCGCCGCCGATCCCGGCGAAGAGCGCGCTCAGGATGAAGGCCTGCCAGCGCAGGCGTGGAATATGGGCGCCCATGGCACCGGCCGCCACCTCGTCATCGCGGCTGGAGCGGAGCAGCAATCCGGTCCGCGACTCCTTAAAGGCGACCGCCGCGACAATCGCCAGAATCGCAGCGCCTGCGGCCAAGTTCAGATCGGTCGCCCGCGGCAGGCCGAACAGAGTCCGGGGGCCGTTCGTGACCTCGCTCCAATGGGTCATGACAGTATGGAGCACGACCAGGAGCGCGAAGGAGGTGATAACGGCGGCCGCATCTGAGAGTCGCATCAGCGGATAGGACACCGCCGCCGCCACCGCCGCCGCCACCAGCCCGCCGATCAGGATCGCCACGTATGGGGACAACTCGATACCCGCGACGATCGGATAGAGATCGGGTAGCGACATGCCCTTCATCCGGATCGGTATGGTCAGGACCGCCGTGGTATAGGCGCCGATTCCCATGAATCCGATATGCGCAAAGCTGAGGATGCCGGAGTTGCCCATGAACACTTGCAACCCCAGCACCAGCACCAGGGCGATGCAGAGGTTGATCGCGATACGGTCGAAAAGGCGCACGCCGAGCAAGTTGGTAGTCACCACCACGACCAGGACCAGGCCGCTCAGGATCGCGATTGTCGTGAGGTTCTTGACCATGTTCGCACTATGTCCGTTGGCCCGAAGCCGGGCCCCTGATCAGGCCCTGAGGCCGCCACAGCAGGATCAAGATCACCAGGCTGAAGGTGAAGGCGTCGCGGAATTTGAGCAGGTCCTGCGGCAGGGTGAAGTTGAGCGTGGTATCCATGAAGGCGAGCAGGAAACCGCCGAGCACCGCGCCCTGGAGGCTGCGCATGCCGCCGATGACCGTGGCGATGAAGGCGATCAGCAGCGGCTCCAAGCCAATGCCCGGCACCACGGCGCCGATCCGCCCGATCCAGAGCATGGACACCACCCCCGCCAGCAGGCCGCTGATCGCGAAGGCCGAGGAGATGATCAGATTGGCCGGCACACCAAGCATGCGCGCCATGGTGAAGTTGGTTGCCGCCGCCCGCATGGCGATACCCAGGACCGTGCGGCGCATCAACCAGGAAAACAGCGCCAGCAAGACCACCGCCGCGGCGATGGTGATCAGGTTCCGCGCCGGGGTGATGACGCCGGCGAATTGAACAGTCTCCGAGAAAATCTCGGGCAGCGGTACGTTGCGCGGTCGCGGCGAAATGAACAGAAGCGCCGCGTTCTGCAGCAGCGTCGAGAACGCAAAGGAGGTGATCAGCACTGCTGTCACCGATTTGGCCCGGACCGGCCGGAACGCGACGTAGTCTGTGGTGATACCGGCCGCAATCGCCATCAGCACCGCGACCGCCGCCATGACCAGCCAAGGCAGCCCGAACCCGCTGGTCAGGTACATCGTGTAGCCCGCCACCATGATCAGCTCGCCGTAGGCGAAGTTGACCAGGCGCAGGATGCCGTAGACGATGACCAGACCCAGTGCCATCAGGGCATAGGCGCCACCGAGGCTGAGCACGTCGATCATGAACTGGAGAAAGAAGCTCATCCGATCAACCCGCCAGATAGAGTGCTTTGAGGTCGGTCGCGGCAGCGATCTCCGCCGCCGTGCCTTCGGCCGCGATTCGGCCCAGGCGCATGACGTACGCCCGATCGGCCACGGCCAGCGCCTTCGAGGCGTTCTGCTCGACCAGCAGGATCGTGAGTCCGTAGGCCTTAAGCCGCGCGATCATCTCGAAAATCTGGTCGACGATGGTTGGCGCGAGGCCGAGCGAAGGCTCGTCCAGCAGCAGGATACGCGGCCGCGACATCATCGCACGGGCGATGACCAGCATCTGTTGCTCGCCGCCCGACAGCGTGCCCGCCGGTTGGCCACGACGTTCGGCGAGAACCGGGAACATTTCAAACATCCTGGCCCGGTCCTCGGCGACGCCTTCGGTGTCATGCCTGCGGGTATAGGCGCCGAGTTGCAGGTTCTCATCGACTGTAAGGTCGGGGAACACGTCACGGGTCTCCGGCACTGTCGCGACGCCCCGGCGCGCCATGACCTCGGGCCGCGCCGAGGTGACATCCGCGCCATCCAACCGGATCGACCCGGCGCTGGCCGAGAGGGCGCCGGCAATGCACATCAGGGCCGAGGATTTGCCGGCCCCGTTCGCGCCGAGCAAGGTGACGAGTTCGCCTTCCGACAGGTTCAGCGAAACGTCGCGCACCGCCTGGATCGCGCCATAGGCGACCTGAAGGCCGGTGACCTCAAGCATAGGCCGCCTCCGCGCCGGTGCCCAGATAGGCTTCGATCACCACCGGGTCGGCGCGCACGCTGTCCTTGTCGCCCTCGGCGATGGTGCGGCCCGAGGCGAGCACGTGCAGGCGCCTGCAGAGCCGCATGATCAACCCCATATCATGGTCGATGATCAGCAGGCTCAAGCCGCGGGACTCGGGAAAGGTCTCCAGGATCGACAGCAATCCGGCGGTTTCCGCCTCGTTCATGCCGGCGGCCGGCTCGTCGAGCAAAAGAAACTTTGGGTCGGCCGCGAGCGCCCGCGCGATCTCCACGCGGCGCTTATCGCCGTAGCTGAGCCCAACAGCCAAATCCTCCGCCCGCGCCTCCAATCCGAACTCGGTGAGCAGGGTGCGCGCCTTGTCCCTCGCCGCGCCGCGGCCGTGGCCGTGCGCCAGCGCCGCGGCCTCGACATTCTCGGCCACGGTCAGGTTGTTGAAGAGCCGGACGACCTGGAACGTGCGGGCGATGCCGCGCAGTGCGACATCCCGTGGCGAAAACCCGGTGAGGTCGTCCTCGCCGCAGAGAATCCGGCCGGCCGCCAGGGGGACCTGGCCGGTGATCGCGTTAACCAGTGTGGTCTTGCCGGAACCATTGGGCCCGATCAATCCGAGGATCTCGCCCGGAGCAAGGGCCAGAGATACGCTGTCGAGCGCGCGCAGGCCCGAAAACTCGACAGATACGTCGATAGCTCGCAGCGAATCATCAAGCATGAGATTTCGTACAAAATATGACGCCGGGGCGATATCGCCCCGGCGTCACGGAATCGATTACGGGTTGGGTATGCTCGCGGGACGGCGCCAGCCGAGGAAGCTCGGCTTGCCGGCGTTCAGCTCGACCAGCACGGCCGCCTTGTCGGGCGCATGGCCGCCGGCGGCATCCTGGTACTCCAGATCGCCGGTCAGCAGCTTGAACTCGCCTTCCTCAAGCGCCTTGGCCACTGCCGCGCCATCGGTCGTGCCGGCCATCTTCACGGCTTCCGCCATAAGCATGACGGTATCCCAACCGGTGGCGACGAAGGAGGTGTCCGGGTCTTCGTTGTACATCGCCTTGTAGAGGTCGATGAATTTCGGCATGTCCGGATGCGCCTCCGGTCCCATCCAGGTATGGGTCACGAAATAGATGTCGTTACCCAGTTTCTCGCCCAACGCCTCATGGATCGCCGGGTCGTCATAAGAGTCGCCGCCCAGAACCGGCGCGTCGTAGCCAACTTCGCGCAGGGCCCGGATCATGACCGCGATATCGGTGCCATAGGAGGAGATAAAGATCACGTCCGGCTTCGTGCCCAGCGCCTGGAGGCGGGAGAGCTGCGCCGAGAAATCGTTGTCCCCGTTAGTATAGGTATCCTCAAGTATGATTTCGCCGCCGATCGTCTTGAAGTGCTCGACGAAATATTTCGATAGCGACTTGGTGTAGGCGATGAACTGGTCGGTGACTACATAGGCCGTTTTCCAGCCGCGTTCCGTGAAGGCATAGTCCGCCGCCGTCGCGCCCATGGTGGTGTTCCACATGGACAGCGTGAACTGCTTGTCGCCAAGCGACCAGGAACTGTAGAGCGGGTCGGACGCGCAGGTCGAAATGCCGACCAGGCCCGCCGCCTGAGCTTCGCGGCTGGCCGGGCCGCCGAAGTCGAAATCGCAGGGCGCGATGATCAGCTGGGCACCCTTGTCGATCAGCTCGACCGCCACGTTACCGACGGTGACCGGATCAGATTTGCCATCGATATTCACGAACGTGACCTTCTTGCCGAGCAGGCCGCCGGCGTCGTTCAGGGCCTTCACGGCGACCTGGGCTCCCTTGAAGCCCGGAGTATCCAGCGGCGCCTGCACACCTGTCAGGCTCAGCGCACCGCCGATTACGATCTCATCGCTGGCCGCCTCCGCGGGGCCCGCGAACAGTAGCGCCGCGAGGCCGGCATACGCCAGCATGCTCTTCCGGTTTGTCATTGTTTTCTCCCTGTTTCCGTGGCCGGGCTGTTACCGGGCCCTGACCAATCCGTTCAAAGTATCTGAATCTTTGGACAATACAAAATTGAAAATCCTCGATCCTATATACCAAATCGCCGTCGGCACCGCTCGGGAATGCCGGTTGACGGCGGGCGGCCTCCGGCATTCAATCGCACCGGCGAATTGGAGGCACCGACCGCGAATATTTCTTTCGGAGATATGGATGATGGATTTTTCCACCCTCGATACCCGCAACTTACCCTTGATTCCAACTCAATCCGCACTGCTGTTCATCGACGTGCAGAACTTCAGCTGCCGGCGCGAGGGGGGCGAGTTTGCGGCGCTCTCCGATGCGGACTTTCAGGCGCGCTACGGTTGGTTCCTCGACCACATCGCGCACGAATCGCTGCCGAACATGGCTCGGCTCCAGGCCGCGTGCCGCGCCGCAAAAGTCGAGGTCATCTATACGGTGATCGAGAACCTGACGCTCGACGGCCGCGACCGCAGCCTCGACTACCGGATCACCGGTTTCAACGTGCCCAAGGGTTCGTGGGACGCCCAGGTGCTCTCCGAAATCGCTCCCGAGGGCGACGAGATGGTGTTCCCCAAGACCTCGTCGAACGTCTTCGTCTCGACCCATCTGGACTACGTGCTGCGCAACATGGAAAAGCGCCAGATCGTCATGTCCGGGTTCATCACCGACCAATGCGTCAGCTCGGCGGTGCGCAACGCCTGCGATCTCGGCTACTTGGTAACCGTGGTGACCGACGCCTGCGCCTCCTACAGCCTCGATCGCCATACCAAGGCGCTTACTGAATTGAAGGGCTACTGCCGCCAGGTGACCACAGATACCCTGCTTGCCGAACTGGGCGCGGCCTGATCGGACGAACGGAGCGGTGGTGCGCAAGCTTAGGATCCGGCCTCCGGTGCCGGCCGCACCTTTTCCAGGCCTGGGCGGAAAGTGGTATCGGCCCCTCGGGCGGTCTAGTCTGGCGGCGATCACCGCCCCCATCATTCCGACGGGGCCTGCCAACGGAAGAGGCTTGCATGACCTACGAGGAATACAACGCGTTCTGCGGTGCCTTGCCGGCTACCTCCTATGTGCAGCAGTGGGGCGGTTCGCACGTGTGGAAGGTGGGCGGCAAGGTCTTTGCCATCGGCGGCTGGACGGATACCACCGCGGGCATCACCTTCAAGGTGACCGACATCGCTTACGAGATTCTAAGGGAACAGCCCGGCCTGCGCCCGGCGCCCTATCTCGCCTCCCGCGGCATGAAATGGATCCAGCACTACGACCGGCCGGGGCTGCCGGATGCCGAGCTGAAGGACTATCTGCGGCAATCGCACAGCATCGTCGCCCGCGGCCTGTCCAAGAAAAAGCAGAAGGAACTCGGCCTCGCCTGAGCGGCGTGAACGCTGGATTCTCAGGAAATGAAACTGGTGCCGCCGGGAAGAATCGAACTTCCGACCCCACCCTTACCAAGGGTGTGCTCTGCCCCTGAGCTACGGCGGCGCACCGGGTGGACGCGCCTGGGGCGCTGAAAGCGGCGGCACCATGCCATTGGCCCCGAGTCCTGGCAAGAACCTTGTGCCCGGCGGGAAATAGGCGGGTTTGGCCAGGGCCGACCTGGGGCGGCCATCGCCTTGACCTTGCCCTATTCGCCGCGCATGGTCCCGGCCATGGCGAACGAGGATCAAACGGGGCCCCGCCTGGCGGCGCGCGGGCACCGGGCGCTGGCGGCCCGGCAGGCCCGCGAGGCGCAGGCCCTGCGAGAGAATCTGCGCAAACGGGCCGCCCAGCGCCGGGACCGGGCCGTGCCGCCGCCGCACGCATCCGCCGCCGCCGAGGGCCCTGAACCTGAGGGCGAGGCTTGAGGGCGGCCGGGTTGTACAGTAGAACCTCCGGGAATTCTTAACGGCAGTTCGGTACATGATTTCTGCCCGGTGCCCCCGATATCCCCGGGGATACCCCCTGGCGCCGATTGACGGCTGCCCCAAGGACGCGCGATGGATCGAATCAGAATAAACGGCGGCGTGCCGATCAGCGGCGAGATTCCCATCAGCGGCGCCAAGAACGCGGCCCTGCCGCTGATGACCGCGGCGTTGCTGACGGACGAGACGCTGACCCTCTCCAATCTGCCGCACCTGGCCGATATCACGACGCTGGCCAATCTGCTGGTCCAGCACGGGGTCGAGATACACATGAACGGCGGCGCCGCCGGCGATGGCCACATGGGCCGGGTCCTGGAGCTGACGGCGGGCACCATCACCAACACCCGCGCGCCCTACGATCTGGTGCGTAAGATGCGCGCCAGCGTCTTGGTCCTGGGGCCGCTGCTGGCGCGGGAGGGGCGGGCGGAAGTTTCCCTGCCCGGCGGCTGCGCCATCGGCACCCGGCCGGTCGACCTGCATCTCAAGGGGTTGAGCCTGCTTGGCGCCGAGATCGACCTGCGCGAAGGCTATGTGCATGCGGCGGCGCCAAAGGGCCTGATCGGGGCGGAGATCATTTTTCCCCTGGTCTCGGTCGGCGCCACCGAAAATCTGCTGATGGCGGCGACCCTGGCCAAGGGGACGACCCGCCTTGTCAACGCCGCGCGCGAACCGGAGGTCAACGATCTGGCCCTGTGCCTGACCCGCATGGGCGCGCGCATCGAGGGGGTGGGCAGCGATACGCTGATCGTCCACGGAGTGGAGCGTCTGCACGGCGCCGAGCACAGCGTCATTCCCGACCGCATCGAAACCGGCACCTACGCCATGGCGGCGGCGATCACCGGCGGCGACGTGGAGCTGGTCGGCGCCAAGGCGGAGCACTTGCGCTCGGTCATCGAGATTCTCGGCCGCGCCGGTGTCTCGATCACCGAAACCGACCGGGGCCTTCGCGTCAAGCGGGTCGACGGCCGCCTGCACGGCGTCGATGTGATGACCGAGCCGTTCCCCGGCTTCGCCACCGACCTGCAGGCGCAGACCATGTCGCTGATGGCCGCCGCCGAGGGCGCGGCGATGATCACCGAAACGATCTTCGAGAACCGCTTCATGCACGTGCCGGAGCTGTGCCGCATGGGCGCCAACATCAACGTGCACGGCGCCTCGGCCATGGTGCGCGGCCAGCCGCACTTGACCGGTGCCGAGGTCATGGCCACCGACTTGCGCGCCAGCGTCAGCCTGGTGATCGCCGCCCTGGCGGCGCGCGGCGAGACCGTGGTCAACCGGGTCTACCATCTCGACCGCGGCTACGAACGCCTGGAAGACAAGCTGGCGGCCTGCGGCGCCCGGATCGAGCGGATCAAATGAGCGACACCCAAACCCGAGACGGCGAGACGCCGGCCGGGACTGCCCCCTTGCGCCTGCGCGCCCTCGATGCGGACGATTTGCAGACCATTGCCGGGTTCCTGCAGGACGCCCTGGTGCCGCTGTCGGAAATTGCCTTTCTCAAGGCCGAGCAGCGCTTCGTCCTGGTCGCCAACCGCTTCCGCTGGGAGAAGCCGGCGATGAGTGTCCCGCCTGAACCCAGTACCGAACCCGAGACCGACTCCGGCGCCGATGCCCGTTTCGCCGAGAACGGCGATGGGGAGGGCGGCGGGCCGCGCTATGAGCGCATCAACTGCGGCATCTGTTTCGATCGGGTGCGCGCCGTTCGCTTCCAGGGCCTGGATGTCCGGCGCAAGAGCCAGATCCTCAACCTGCTGACCGTGCAAAGCCGGCCCGGGGCCATCACCTTGATCTTTGCCGGGGGCGCCGCCATTCGCCTGGATGTGGCCGCCATCCGTTGCCATTTCGAGGATCTGGGCGAGCCGTGGCCGACCCGATGGGTGCCGTCGCACCCGACGGTGGACGACGACCCGCCGGATCGGCGCTGATCCGGCTGCCGCGAGGGGAATCACCCGGTGCCCGCGACTCAACCCGCCAACCAACCCATCATTCTGGCCGTGCCCAAGGGCCGCATTCTCGGCGAATTGGTGCCGCTGCTGCACCGTGCCGGCATTCGCCCCGAGGCGGCCTTCGCCGACGAGGACGACCGGCGCTTGCGCTTTGCCTGCAACGATCCGGGCCTGGAGATCATTCGCGTGCGCAGCTTCGATGTCGCCACCTTCGTTGCTTTCGGCGCCGCGCAATTGGGCGTGGCCGGCAACGACGTGCTGACGGAATTCGACTATCCGGAGCTGTACGCGCCCGTCGATCTGGGGATCGGCCACTGCCGTTTGGCGGTCGCCGAATTGGCGGATCTGGGCGCCCATGACGATCCGGCGCGGTGGAGTCATATCCGCGTGGCCACCAAGTATCCGGCGATCACACGGCGTCATTTCGCCGCGCGCGGCGTGCAGGCCGAGTGCATCAAGCTCAGCGGCGCCATGGAGCTGGCCCCCGGCTTGGGCCTGTGCCAGCGGATCGTCGATCTGGTCTCCACCGGCGCCACCCTGGCCGCCAACGATCTGGTCGAGGTGGAGGTAATCGCCGAGGTGACCTCGCGCCTGATCGTCAATCGGGCCGCCTTGAAGACCCGGCCGGCCGAGGTCAACCAATGGATCGAGCGCATTCGGGAGGCCGCCGATGCCGCATAGATTGGATGCCGCGAAGGCCAGCTTCGAAGCTGATTTCCAGGCTTTCCTGGCGGTCGCCCGAGAATCGGTCGCCGACGTCGATCAGGCGGTGGCGGCCATCATCGCCGATGTGCGCGCCCGTGGCGACGCGGCTGTGCTCGACTGCACCCGGCGCTTCGACCGGGTGAACGCCGCGAGCGTCGCTGACTTGCGCGTGCCGGCGGCCGACTTGGCCCAGTCCGCATCGGCATGTCCGGCGGACACCATGGCCGCCTTGCGCCTGGCTGCCGAGCGGATCGAGGACCATCACCGGCGCCAGCTTCCCACGGATCTGGATTACCGCGATGCGGCCGGCATGCGCCTGGGTCACCGCTGGACTGCCGTCTCCGCCGCCGGCCTGTATGTGCCCGGCGGCACCGCCGCCTATCCGTCATCGGTGCTGATGAACGCCCTGCCGGCCAAAGTCGCGGGCGTGGAGCGCCGGGTCATGGTGGTGCCGGCGCCCGATGGGGTTCTCAATCCGCTGGTTCTCGCCGCCGCCCATCTGGCGGGGGTGACCGAGGTCTATCGCATCGGCGGGGCGCAGGCGATCGCCGCCCTGACCTTCGGCACCGCGACCATCGCCCCGGTCGACAAGATCGTCGGTCCCGGCAATGCCTATGTCGCCGCCGCCAAGCGGCAGGTCTTCGGCACGGTGGGCATCGACACCATCGCCGGTCCGTCCGAGGTGCTGGTGGTCGCCGACGGCAAGAACGATGCGGATTGGATCGCCGCCGATCTGCTGGCCCAGGCCGAGCACGACACCGCCGCTCAGGCGATCCTGATGACCGACGATGCGGTCTTCGCCGATGCGGTGGCGGCCGCCGTGCAGGCCCGCCTCGCCACCTTGCCCCGTGGCCGGATCGCCGGGGAAAGCTGGGCCCGGCATGGCGCCATCATCCTGTTGCCCAGCCTCGATGCGGCGCCCGCCTTGATCGACCGCATCGCGCCCGAGCATCTGGCCCTGGCCGTGGCCGACCCGGATGCCTTGGCGGCGCGGGTGCGCAATGCCGGCGCCATCTTCCTGGGCCGCCACGGCCCCGAGGCGATCGGCGATTATCTGGCCGGCCCCAACCACGTGCTGCCCACCGGGCGCAGCGCCCGCTTTGCCTCCGGCCTGTCGGTTCTGGATTTCATGAAGCGCAGCTCGCTGATCGGCTGCGATGCGGCCGCCTTGCGGGCGCTGGGTCCGGCGGCGGCGGCGTTGGCCCGTGCCGAGGGCCTGGAGGCGCACGCGTTGTCCATCACCTTGCGTCTCGGCAATGACCCGGGCGCCTGAGGCCGGCACGCCCGGTGCCGGCGGATGACCGATCAACCGGCCGACCAGGATCCGCGCCGGCGGATCATCGAGATCCATCTCGACGAGCGGACCATGATCCGGCGCAGCGCCGATGTGGAGCATGAGCGCGCCGTCGCCATCTACGATCTGATCGAGGACAACTACTTCGCGCCGGCCGAGCACCCCGACGGTCCCTACCGGCTGTATCTCTCCATCGCCGAAAGCCGTCTGAACTTCGATATCCGCGACGAGGCGAACGAGCCGTTGACCACGGTGGCTCTGGCGCTGTTGCCGTTCCGCCGCATCGTGAAGGACTACTTCGCCGTCTGCGAGAGCTATTACCAGGCGATCAAGACCGCCAGTCCGTCGCGCATCGAGGCCATCGACATGGGACGGCGCGGCCTGCACGACGAGGGCTCGGAGCTTTTGTGCAGCCGGTTGGGCGGCAAGATCGACATCGACTTTCAGACGGCCCGGCGGATCTTCACCTTGATCTGCGTTCTGCATATTCGCGGCTAGGCGGCGAGTGTATGCGCGATCTGCCCAATGCCGTCCTCTTCGCCTGCACCAACAACTCGATCCGTTCGCCCATGGCGGAGGGGTTGTTGAAGCACCTGCTCGGCCATCGCGTCTACGTGGACTCGACGGGTGTGCGGGCCGGCGAAGTCGATCCCTTCGCCGTCGCGGTGATGGAGGAACTCGGCATCGACATTTCCCGCCACCGCAGCAAATCGTTTCATGATCTGGAAGATACGTCCTACGACTTGATCATTTCCCTTTCCCCCGAGGCGCAGCACAGCGCCGTCGAACTGACCCGGACCATGGCCTGCGAGGTGGAGTTTTGGCACACCCTCGACCCATCGGTGGTCGAAGGCAGCCGGGAGGCGCGCCTCGATGCCTATCGCCAGGTGCGCGACACCCTAAGCCGCCGCATCGAGGAGCGATTCACGCTGGACTTGAAGCCGGTCGTTTGAAGGGGCAGGGTCTCGAATCGGGCCGCCATTTCCGGTGTTTGTCTCTCGCGGCGGACTTCGCTATGATCCGCCGCGCCAAGTGTCCGGGTCAAATAGCCCCAAGACTTGGCCAATGCTGTTTGGATTCGACTGAAAGTGGAGTGCATGGCGAAAGAGGATTTACTTGAGTTTCAAGGCACGGTGGTCGAGCTGCTGCCGAATGCGATGTTCCGGGTCAAGCTCGATAACGAGCACGAAGTCTTGGCCCATACGGCCGGCAAGATGCGCAAGCACCGTATCCGGGTCCTGGCCGGCGATCGCGTCAACGTCGAGATGACGCCCTATGACCTAAGCAAGGGCCGCATCACCTTCCGCTTCAAATAGTTCTCTGGCGCCGGTTGGACATACACGCGCCGATGGCCGCCGCACCGCCCGCGCCATCCCCCTCGCAAGCGCCTCTCGTTCTGGCCTCCGCGTCGCCACGCCGGCTGGCGCTGTTGCGTCAAGTCGGCCTGGAGCCGCAGGCCGTCAACCCGCCGCACATCGACGAGACACCGCGTAAGGGCGAGCTGCCCATGCCCTATGCCCGGCGCATGGCGGGCGAGAAGGCGGCGGCCATCGCACCAAACCACCCCGGTGCTTTCATCCTGGCCGCCGATACGGTGGTCGCCCTGGGCCGTCGCCTGCTGCCCAAGGCCGAGGATGCGGCCACCGCCCGCCGTTGCCTGGAACGGCTCTCCGGCCGCCGGCACCGGGTCTATGGCGGGCTTGTGGTGCTGGCGCCGGACGGCCGCCGGGTGGAGCGTTTGGTCACCAGCGTGATCTGGGTCAAGCGCCTGCAGGCCGCCGAGATCGACGCCTACATCGCCACCGATGAATGGCGCGGCAAGGCCGGCGGCTATGCCATCCAGGGCCGGGCGGCCGCGTTCATCCCGCGGATCAACGGCTCCTACAGCAACGTGGTCGGCCTGCCCTTGGCCGAGACCGTGGCGGCGCTCGCCGGCCTCGGCTACCGCGGTGCCGGCGGCCCGCCGTGAGCGTGCGCCTGTTCATCTCGGCGCTGCCCGGCGAAACCCGGGCCGCCTGGATGGACGGCGAGCATTTGCGCGACTTGGTGATCCTGCGCGACGACCGGCCCAGCCAGGCCGACAACATTTACCTGGGCCGGGTGGTCTCCCTGCAGCCGGGATTGAGCGCCGCCTTTATCGACATCGGGGCCGCGCGGCCCGGCTTTCTGCCCCTGGACGAAGCGCCCAAGGGCCTGTCCGAGGGCGATTGCCTGGTGCTGCGTGCGGCCCGCGACGGCACGGCGGAGAAGGGCGCGCGCCTGACCGCCCGCTTTGGCGACTTGCCGCCGGATCTGGTGGCGGCCGCCGCTGCCGCCACGCCGCCGGCCTTGCTGCGCCGTGCCGGCGATCCCCTGTGGGCGGCGCTCGAAGCCCCTGATCCACCGGAAGAGATCGTCATCGACGATCCCGCGACCTTTGCCCGCGCCCGGCAGGTCTTCGCCACGCGGCTGGAGCGGCTCGAACGATTGCGCCTGGACCTGGACCCGGCGCCGCTGTTCGAGCGCGCCGGCATCGAGGCGCAGATCGAGGCGTTGCTGGAGCCCCGGGTCGATCTGCCATCCGGTGGGTTCCTGTTGATCGAGCCGGTGCGCACGCTGACTGCCATCGACGTGAACACCGCCCGCCACGAGGGCGCCGGCGGGTCGGCGGCGGGTACCCTGGCGGTGGATTTGGAGGCGGCGGCGGAAATTCCGCATCAGATACGCCTGCGCAACCTGTCCGGTCTCATCGTCGTCGATTTTCTCGAGCTGGCCGATGCGGCCGCGCGGGAGCGGGTGGGGCGCACGGTGCGGCAAGGCTTGGCCGGCGATGCCCGGCCCAGCCGTGTCTCGGCCATGCGCCGCTCCGGGCTGGTCGAGATCACCCGGCGGCGGAGCGGGCCGGCCTTGCATGAATTGCTGACCGAAGCCGGCGGGATCGGCGGTGGCGGGCGGTTCCATGACCCGGTATCCCTGGCCTTTGCCGCCCTGCGCGCGGTCAGAGGCGCGGCGGCGCGGGCCCCGGGTAGGGATGTGGTTATCGCCGGTGCGCCGCGCCTGCTGGCCGCCCTGGAGGGCCCGGCCGCCGCCGCGCGGGCCGCGGTGGAGGAGCGTCTCGGCCGGCCGCTGACTTTGCGTCCGCAGCCCGGTCACGACGGTTTCGAGATCGTGCTAGTATAAATGCGCATGACCGATGATCAGCAAAAACCAGGCCCACGGCGGCCGCGCCGGCGCACGGCGGCGGGCCGGTGCCCGACCTGCGGCGCCGAGACGCGCCCGGAAACCCGGCCGTTCTGTTCGCGCCGCTGCGCCGATGTGGATCTTGGCCACTGGTTCAGCGGTGCCTATCGCGTGCCGACCAGCGAAGCCCCCGGCGACGCACGATCCCGGGAGTCGGGGGAGGACGATGAGTATTCCAACGACGCCTAGCACCGCGGTCATCGGCCCATGTTGGCGCGCCGCGCGCCATTGGCTGGCGGTGGCGGCGTTCTTCGCCGTCGTGCCCATGCCCGCGGCGGCCTTCGATCCGAAAACCTTGGACTCGGTCGTCACCGTGTTGCCGACCTGGCCCGGATTTGCGCGCAACGGGCAGACCGGCCTGCCGCCGGGCACCGCGCCCGAGGGTACGGCGGTGGCCATTCGCCCCGGCGGATTTCTGGTGACCGCCCTGCACGTGGTCGAGCGCGCCGTGGAGATCATCGTGCGCCTGCCGGATGGCCGCGAAGTGCCGGCACGCCTGGTCGGCACCGATAGGACGACCGATCTGGCGCTGCTCGCCGTGGCGGTGGATTTGCCGGTCTTGCCGGCGGCCCCCGATCCGGCCCTGGGGGCGCCGGTCTGCGCGCTCGGCAATCAATTCGGCCTGGGCATATCGGTCACCTGCGGCGTGATTTCCGGGCTGCACCGCAGCGGCGTCGGGTTCAACCCGATGGAGGACTTCGTGCAAACCGATGCGGCGGTCAATCCGGGCGCCTCGGGCGGCGCCCTGGTCGACCCGCAAGGGCGGCTGGTCGGCATTCTGTCGGCCATTTTCACCAAGGCATCGGATGCGAACATCGGCATCAACTTTGCCGCCTCGGTGGCCTTGGTGCAGCGGGTGGTGGACGACCTGATGGCCGGAGGGCAGGTCCGTCATGCCGATCTGGGCCTGCGCCTGGCCGGACTGGAGCCGGCGGAACGGGTGACTTTGGCGGGGGTCCGGGTGGCGGCCCTCACGCCCGGCGGCGCGGCGGCGACGGCCGGGCTTGCCGAGGGCGATCTGATCACCGCCATCGGCGGCCATCCGGTGCGCAGCGTCAATGACGCCCGCGCCATGATCGCCCTGGTCCGGCCCGGCGCGCGCGTGGCGGTCACCTATGTCCGCGGCGGGTCGGCCGGCACCGTTGAGATCACCCTGCCGCCGTGAGGTCCCGCAAGTCTTGACGAGAGCACGCCACGCCAAGCACAGGGCTGGACAGGTCGCCGTACTTTGCCTATAAGCGCTCGGCACCCGCCTCCGGGCAGCGCTCCGGCGGATCCCACATTCCCCGGGCCGTCCGGTCGCCCAGGATGCCCAGGTAGCTCAGTTGGTAGAGCACGTGACTGAAAATCACGGTGTCGGTGGTTCGATTCCGCCCCTGGGCACCATTCCACTTTATTTCATAAATAAATCAATAGGTTACGGGGCGCGTCGAACCCAATTTCCCCCAATTTTTCCCCCAATCCTCACGGAATCGTGAACGAGAGGCTTGGAGATCAGACCGAATAGGAAG
>DASWJP010000190.1:0-2148 GCA_036397065.1 Kiloniellales bacterium
GCCAGATGATCGGCATTGTCGGTGCCCTCGTCGCGGCATTCGGCATATTCCAGGGCAGTTTCGCGATCTTCGCGGTCGGCAGCGCGATTCTCGGTATCCACAATGCGTTCTGGCAGTACTTGCGCTTCGCCGCCGCCGAAGCGGCCGATGAGAGTTTCCGCCCGCAGGCGATATCCTACGTTCTCGCCGGCGGGCTCGTCGCCGCGTTCCTCGGCCCCGAGATCGCCAAGGCGACCCGCGATCTCTTTGCGCCGGTGCTGTTCGCCGGCTGCTATCTGGCCATCGTGCCGCTCTGCCTGCTGAACATCGCCGTGCTGCGCTTCGTTCGTATTCCACGCGTGCCCGCGAGCGTCAGCCCCGGGCGCGGCCTCGGTCATATCGTCCGGGAACCCGTATTCCTGGTCGCGGTGCTGTCGGCTATGATCGGCTACGGCGCCATGAACCTGGTCATGACGGCCACGCCCCTGGCCATGCATTCAGCACACTTCGATTTCAGTGACAGTGCCTTCGTCATCCAGTGGCACGTGCTCGGCATGTTCGCGCCGAGTTTCATCACCGGGCACTTGATTCGCCGCTTCGGGGCGCCTGTGATCGTGATCGCGGGGGCGTTCGCCATGGTGCTCTCCGTGGGAACCAATCTCGCGGGCGGAACCCTCTGGAACTATTGGTTCGGATTGGTGCTGCTCGGAATCGGGTGGAACTTCATGTTCATCGGCGGAACGATGCTTCTGACCGAAGTTCATCGGCCGGAAGAGCGCGCCCGGGTCCAGGCCCTGAACGACTTCCTGGTCATGTCGGTGGTGACCTTTTCCAGTTTCGCCTCGGGGGCGATTCATCACGCGCTCGGCTGGACAGCAGTGAATCTGGGCATTGTCGTGCCGGTCCTGGTGGCTTTCGCCGCCGCCGTGTGGTTGGTCCTCCTGCGTCGCCGGAAACGACAGGCCGTGACCTGAATTCATGGCGTTCTTCAATAGCCTGGAAGGCTAAATCGATCTAAACTGCTCCTCTATCCCATGTGGAGAGATAGATCCGATGAGCGGCAAATCGCGGATCGCCAAGTCGGCGGCGCCCGTCAACGAACCGATCCTCCTGCGCACGCAGGCTGATGGCGTGTGCACCCTCACCCTGAACCGGCCGGCGCAATACAATGCCCTCTCCGACGCTCTCCTGGCCGAGTTGCAGCAGGAATTGAACGAGATCGCCGCGGATGGGTCCATCGGGGTGGTCGTCCTGGCCGCCAACGGCAAGGCCTTTTGCGCCGGCCACGATCTCAAAGAGATGCGCAAGCGGCCGGAGCAGGCCTACTACGACGCGTTGTTCGATACCTGTAGCCGCGTGATGCTCAGCCTCACCCGTTTGCCCCAGCCGGTGATCGCCCGAGTCCAAGGTGTGGCCACGGCGGCGGGCTGCCAGTTGGTGGCTAGTTGCGACATGGCGGTGGCATCGACAACCGCGGGCTTCGGCACATCGGGCATCAACACCGGCCTGTTCTGTATGACTCCGGGAGTCGCCCTGTCGCGCAAGGTCGGCCGCAAGGATGCCCTGGAGATGCTGTTCACCGGCGAGATCGTTCCGGCGGAGCGGGCCTTGGCCATGGGCCTGATCAACCGGGTCGTGCCGCCCGAGCGCCTGGATGACTCTGTAAATGAGCTGGCCCAAAAGATCCTGGGCATGTCGCGGGCGGCCATCGCCGCGGGCAAGCGCGTCTTCTACCGGCAGATGGAGCTGGGCCTCAGCGAGGCCTACGAATTCGCCGGCAAGGAGATGGCCTGCAACATGATGTTCGAGGACGTCGGCGAAGGCATCGATGCCTTCATCGGCAAGCGCAAGCCGGTCTGGCGCCACCGCTAGGCCGGCCGCCTAGTCGTCGGCCAGAAACCAAGCCTTGAATTGTTCGCGCGAGACGTTGCCGCCGCATAGAGGTGTCGCTACCAACTGTCCGGCGAAGCGCGCGCGATGGGCCATCACGGCGGCCACGCCGACCGCCCCGGACGGCTCGACCACCAGCCCGGTGTGCTGCACCAGCAGGCGCATGGCGCGCAGGGTCGTGGCATCGTCCACCAGCAGCACATCGTCGACGATGGGGCGCATGTCTTGCAGGGCATCCGGTACCGGCACCCGCACGCCGATCCCGTCGGCAATGGTTTC
>DASWJP010000191.1:0-6410 GCA_036397065.1 Kiloniellales bacterium
TCCCGGATCGGCCCTGGCGGGCCGTCCGGGATGACGATTGGGTCTGTCAAATGGGCACGGCAAAACACCCGGCGGTGGCCGGGTGTTTCTGAAATTCTGATGGGATTTTTCGAGGCGCCGACCGAGCGCCCCCGAAAGGACTAGAAGCCTTCGCGGTCCATGCGCTTGCGCAGCAGCTTGCGGTGCCGGCGAACGGCCTCCGCCTGTTCCCGCTTGCGACGTGCCGAGGGCTTCTCGAAGCTCCGGCGCAGTTTCATTTCCCGGAAGACGCCCTCGCGCTGCAGCTTCTTCTTCAGCGCGCGGAGGGCCTGATCGACGTTGTTATCGCGAACCTGTACCAGCACGTTGCCTTCAGCTCTCCTTCCACAGCCCCGGGCGGCCGTACCGTCGGACCCCCGGTATTAGGACACAAAAACCCGTCGCTCCTGCCAAACGCAGCAGCGCGGACCGGTTAAGTACCATAGAGTTTGCCCGAAAGAAAGGGCCTGTACGGCGGTGCCGGCACGCCTGCGGTACCCTCCAACAGGGGCGGTAACAGGGCCATTTTCCGGCGGTGGTGCTTTACCGGCCGCCGGCCACGCTCCATATTAGAGCCATGGCCATTCTCAAGATCGCCCGCATGGGGCACCCGGTTTTGCGCCAGGTGGCAAGCCCCATCGACGACCCCCGTGCCCCGGAAATCGGCCGCCTGGTGGCCGATATGCTGGAAACCATGCTGGATGCGGAGGGCACCGGCCTGGCCGCACCGCAGGTCTACGTGCCCAAGCGCCTGGTGATTTTCTCGGTGTCCGGCACCCGCGCCGCCCGGGCCAAGGCGGAGGCCGCCGACGGCCAGGATCGAGAATCCGAGGACGGGGACGGGGACGAAGACGAGGTGGCGGAGGTGCCCCTGACCGTGCTCATCAACCCGGTGATCGAACCCATGTCGGCGGAAATGGTCGAGGGCTGGGAGGCGTGCCTGTCGGTGCCCGATCTGGCCGGCCGGGTTTCCCGCCACAAGGCGATTCGCTATCGCGGCCTGGGCCTCGACGGGGCGGAGATCGTGCGCGAAGCCACCGGCTTTCACGCCCGCGTGGTGCAGCACGAATGCGACCACCTGGATGGCATCCTCTATCCGCAGCGGATGCGGGATATGTCCACCTTGACCTTTACCTCCGAATTGTCGGCGCAAGCGCGCGACCTGGCGGCCGAATGAGCGCCCGGCGCACAAAAACCGGCGCCACCGCGGCCGAGGATCTGCGCGCCCGGTTGCTGGCCGCCATGTTGCCGCATGTGGTCTTCGATGGCTGGAGCGAGCGGGCGCTGCTCGCCGGCGCGGCCGATGCGAGGATCGACCCGGCGGCCGCACGGAATGCCTTCCCCGGCGGCGCGGCGGAGGCTATCGAAGCCTTCAGCGCAGAGTTCGACCGGCGGATGCTGGAGCGGTTGGGCGAACAAGACCTGGCGGCCATGAAGGTGCGCGAGCGCATCACCCTGGCCGTGCGCACGCGGCTCGACCTGCTGGCACCGCATCGGGAAGCGGTGCGGCGGGGCGTCGGGTTCCTTGCCTTGCCGCGCCATGCCGCCCTTGGCCTCAAGTGCCTGTACCGGAGCGTCGATGCCATGTGGTACGCCGCTGGCGATACGGCAACCGACTACAACTTCTATTCCAAGCGCCTGTTGCTGGCCGGCGTCTACTCATCGACCTTGCTGTTCTGGCTGAACGACTCATCGGAAAGCCACGCGGCTACCTGGGCTTTCCTCGACCGGCGCATCGCCGAGGTCTTGAAGGTCGGCGGCACGCTGGGAAAGACCATGACCAGCCTGCTCAATCTGCCGGATCGTCTGTTCGCCGCCGGCCAGGGCCGTAGGCGCCGCAGGCACTATCCATAGCCTGGGTTCTCATTGCGCGTATGGAGAATGGCGATATGGGCATGATACCTAGCGAGCCCGATGCGCCGTTCCGTGACCTATGAGACTCCGGGATTTCTTATTTGGTGGAGAAAACAATGACTCTCGCGCGTGCAGCATCATTTTGTGTTTTGCTGGCTGTGCTGGCACTGCCGCCGGCAGCGGCGCAGACACCCGCGCAGCCAAGCGCATCGCCAGATGCCGGCCTTGAAGGGCGGCGCGTGAAGGCGCTGTCGGAAGAAGAGACCGCCGACTTGGCGGCCGGCCGCGGCATGGGACTGGCCTTGGCGGCGGAACTGAACGGCTATCCGGGACCGACTCATGTGGCTGAACTTGCCGACGCCCTTGAGCTCTTACCAGAGCAGCGAACACGGGTGCAGGCGCTGGTTGCGGAAATGAAAGCGGAAACTATTGCCATCGGCCGGCAGATCATCGAGGACGAAACGGCGCTCGATCGTCTATTCGCGGAAAAGAATGTGACGCGCGCGGCGCTGGAAAATCTGACGGCAAGAATCGGTGCCGCCCAAGGCGAGTTGCGTGCCGCCCACCTGCGTTATCACTTGGTCATGGTCGAAGTGCTCTCGCCCGAACAGGTGGCCCATTATGCGGAGCAGCGCGGCTATGCGACAGGCGGCCACCGCATGCACGGCACGCAGTAAACGCCTAGCAGCCGTTGTGCGCTAATACTTCGGATTGATGCGAGTGATGTGGCCCATCTTGCGGCCTGGGCGCGCTTCGGTCTTGCCGTAGAGGTGCAGCTTGGCGCGCGGGTCGTTGAGTTGCGCCTGTGCGTCCGCCGCCTCGTCGCCGATCAGGTTCTTCATCACCGCATCGGCCAGGCGCTCGGTGGAACCCAGCGGCAGGCCGGCGACGGCGCGCACCAGTTGCTCGAATTGCGAGGTGACGCAGGCATCCAGGGTCCAGTGGCCGGAATTGTGCGGCCGGGGCGCCAACTCGTTGACCAGGACCTCGCCGTCGCCAGTGACGAACATCTCGATCGCCAGTAGGCCGACCAGGTCGAGCTCGGCGGCCAGGTGGCGGGCGATGCCTTCCGCCTTGTCCACCACCTTGGCCGGCACGCGGGCGGGCGCGATGGTCTGATCCAGGATGTGGTTCCGGTGCTGATTTTCCACCGGCACATAGGTCTGCCGGGCGCCATCCAGGCCCCGGGCGACGATGACCGAGATCTCCTGGCGGAAATCCACATAGCTTTCGACGATGGCGCCGGCGCCGGTGTCGGCGGCGGCCACCACCGCCCAGGCGGCGGCCAGGTCGGTGTCGGCGGCGATCATCACTTGCCCTTTGCCGTCGTAGCCCATCTCGGCGGTCTTGAGCACGCAGGGGCGGCCGATCTGGTTCACCGCGGTGCCCAGCCAGGCGCCCTCGGTGACCGCGGCAAAGCGCGCGGTCGGCACGCCGTTCTGGCGGCAGAACGACTTTTCCCGCAGGCGGTTCTGGCAGATATGCAGAATCGCCGGGTCGGGGCGGAACGGCACCCGCTCTGCCAAAACCGCCGCCGCTGCCAGGGGGATGTTCTCGAACTCGATGGTCACCACATCCACCGCCGTCGCGAAGGCAGCAAGCGCCGCCTCATCGTCGTAGGCGGCGATGGTGGCACGTGCGGTGACATGGGTCGCCGGTGCGTCCTCCTCCGGGCAATAGATGTGCGTCCGGTAGCCCAGAGCCGAGGCGGCCATGGCCGTCATGCGGCCAAGCTGGCCGCCGCCGAGAATGCCGATCACGGCGCCCGGCGGCAGAGGAGTCGAGAGGGATGGTGCCATGGCGGCCTAGTCGTTGTCGCCGGGGGCCTCGGCGACGCCGGCCGTCTGCGCCGCGCGCCAGGCATCCAGGGCGGCGGCGATGCGGCCATCGCCCAGGGCCAGCACGGCAGCGGCCAGCAGGGCGGCGTTGACGGCGCCGCTCTTGCCGATGGCCAGGGCGCCGACAGGCACCCCCGCGGGCATCTGCACGATGGAGAGCAGGCTGTCCAGGCCGCTCAGAGCTTGGCTTTCCACCGGCACGCCCAGAACCGGCAGCGGCGTTTGCGCCGCCACCATGCCAGGCAGGTGGGCGGCGCCGCCGGCCCCGGCGATGATCACCTTCAGGCCGCGCTCGCGGGCGCCGCTGGCATAGTCGGCCATGCGCTTGGGCGTGCGGTGCGCCGAGACGATGCGCTTTTCATGGGCAATGCCCAGGGTTTCCAGGGTTTCCGCCGCATGGCGCAGGGTGGCCCAATCGGACTGGCTGCCCATGATAATGCCCACCAGGGGCCGGTTTTCTGCCATGTGCGGGTAACCTCAAGCGCCCTCGGCGGATTTCGGGACGGCATTATCGAGACTAGTCCCCAGGGGTGCAAGGGCAGGCAAAAGGGCGGCCAAAGGGCAACAGCGTCAACACTCCGTTTACCATCCGTCCGTAGGTTCAACGGTAGAGGCCGGAATTGCTAGTTCTCGACTGTACAGGGTGGAGTGATGCGGATTCGGAGAGGCGGCGCGGCGCCGGCCATCGGCACCAGTGCCCCGGCGGATGCTTCGCCGGCAAAGGCTACGCCGTCGACGGAGCGCGCGGACCGGACGGCCGGGACGGCGCCGGCCCCTGATGCCGCCACTCTGGCCGGCATTCCTCAGACGGAATTGACACCACGGGTGAGCGCCGCCATCGGCATGCTGATGGCCGAGGTGCAGAAATTGCGCGAGGAATTGGCGCAGTCGAAGAAGCGCATCGAGTTCCTGGAAACCCTGGCCGATCAGGATGCGTTGGCGCCGGTCCTCAACCGCCGTGCCTTCGTGCGCGAGTTGACGCGCATGATGGCTTATGCCGAACGCTATGATGTGCCCGGCAGCGTCCTCTATTTCGACGTGGACCAGATGAAGCAGGTGAACGACGACCTGGGCCATGCCGCCGGGGATGTGGTCCTGCGGCGGGTGGCCGAAACCCTGGTGCGCGAATCACGTGCGTCGGATGTGGTCGGCCGTTTGGGCGGCGACGAGTACGCCGTCATCCTCTCCCAGGCCGACGCACATACGGCGGCGGCCAAGGCCGCGACGCTGGCCAAGGCGATCGCCGCCGAACCGATCGATTGGCAAGGCGAGCAACTCCTGGTCACCGTTTCGTACGGCGTGCATTCCTTCGCCGGAGTTGAGCATGTCGAGGCGGCCCTGGATGCCGCCGACCGCGCCATGTATGCGCGCAAGCGCCGCGCCGACGACGACAAAAGCACCATCTAACCCGCGGCTACGCGATGATGTCCGGGAGCAGCCGGCTCTCGATGCGCAGGATTTGATCCTTCAGCAGAAGCTTGCGCTTCTTGAGCCGAGAAATCTGAATCTGATCGAATGGCGCTTTCTCGGCGATCTGCGCGATCACATCGTCCAAATCCCGATGCTCGCTTTTCAGCTCGGCAAGCCGTTGGCGCAGTTGCTCTATCTCGGCCTCGTTCATATCGTTTGCGAGTATACCTCTCTTGGCCGGTCTTGGGGAGTGTGCTGAGCATGCCCCGCCGGTCAACATTGCGCCGCCGCCGAATTTTCGAGAGACTCCAAACCACTGCGGGCACCGGCCGCCCTGGCTACCGGGGCCTTGGGGAAAGGACGCACTATGCCCAACATACGACGTATTGGCATTCTGACCAGCGGCGGCGACTGCGCCGGCCTCAATGCGGCTCTGCGCGCCGTGGTGTACCGGGCGGTCGAGGGGTATGGCTGGGAGGTCATCGGCATCCGCCAAGGCACGGCCGGCCTGCTGGCACGTCCGGTGGACGCCCAGCCTCTGGATATCTCCCTGTTCAACGGCACCTTGCTGCGCACCGGCGGCACCATTCTGGGGACCACCAACCGCGGCGATCCGTTCGACTATCCATTGCCCGACGGCAGCCGTCTCGACCGGTCGGAGGAGGTGATCGACGGCTACCGCCAACTCGGCCTGGATGCACTGATCGGCATTGGCGGCGACGGTAGCCTGGACATCCTGCGCCGCCTGGCCCAGCAGGGCGGGATCAACCTGGTCGGCATTCCCAAGACCATCGACAACGACCTGGGGCACACGGAGGTATCGATCGGCTATGCCAGCGCCGTCACCGTGGCCACCGATGCTCTGGATCACCTGCAGCCGACGGCGGCCAGTCACTCGCGGGTCATGGTGCTGGAAGTCATGGGGCGCGATGCCGGTCATATCGCCCTCAGCGCCGGCATCGCCGGCGGCGCCGACGTTATCCTGATCCCCGAGATTCCCTATCGGATCGACCATGTGGCGGCCAAGATCGACGCCCTGAAGCAGGATGGGCGCAACTTCGCCCTGGTCATGGTGGGCGAGGCGGTCAAGCGCGACGACGGCGAGCCGGTCACCCAAACCCAGCCGGGCGGGGCGGTGACCTACGGCGGCATCGGCCACTACATCGGCGAGCGGATTTCCCAGACCACCGGGGCGGAAACGCGCATCACCGTCCTCGGCCACGTTCAGCGCGGCGGCATGCCGACCCCGCGCGATCGCCTGATGGCCTCGGTCTTCGGCGTGCATGCCGT
>DASWJP010000192.1:0-1882 GCA_036397065.1 Kiloniellales bacterium
GCGCCCAGGGCCGCCGCCTCGGCACGGCGGGCACGGATCAGCGCCAGGTTGCCGGCGATGTCGCCGACCACCGGATTGATCTGGGCCAGGGCGATGGCAAGCGTGTCGGTCATGGCTTTACTTACGCCCCCGCCTGCCGGCTGGCAAGCCGGCCCGGCCGCCCAGATAGCGTTGCGGGCTGGTGCCTAGGGCCTTGCGAAACATGGCGATGAAGGCGGACGGACTGTCATAGCCGACCGCATAGGCGACACTGGTGACCGGTTCGCCGGTGGCCAGCCGGGCCAGCGCCTCCTGCAAGCACAGGTGTTGCCGCCAGGCGCGAAAGCCCATGCCTGTCTCGGCCTCGAACAGGCGCGACAGGGTGCGGGCGCTGGCCCCGACGACCTTGGCCCAATCCGCCAGGGATCGCCCATCGGCGGGGTCGGCGAACAGCCCCGCCGCCACCCGGCGCAGCCGGGGATCCCGCGGCAGGGGCAGGTGAAGGGGCGCCAGGGCCGGGCCGCGCAACTGGTCGAGGATGACATGGGCCAGCCGAGCCGTGGCCCCCTCCGGCTCATAGTCCGGCGGCAGGACGGCGAAGGCGACGATCAGCTCGCGCAGCAGCGGCGAGACCGCCACCACCCGGCAGCCACCCGGCACGCCGGGCAGGTCGGGATGCACGTACAGGGTGCGCATTTCGATCGCATCGGTGACTCGTACCTGATGGGGCATGTGCGCCGGAATCCACATGGCCCGCTGCGGCGGCACCACCCAGACCCCCGCCGCCGTCTCGACCCGCAGCAGGCCGGTGGCCGCATAGAGCAGTTGCACCGCCTCGTGGGCGTGCCAGGCCACCACGTGTTCGGCCGGATAGTCGCGGGCCAGGCCGACGATCGGGTGCTCGGCGTCCGGCAGGGGCCGCCCGTCGAGATCCTGGTGAACTTGGCGTGTTTTCGACATTTCATGGCATCATGCCGATAGACCGCCATTCCTGGCAAGCCTATGCTCGCCACCGTCACCAGAGACCGGCAAAGGACAGGCATCCGGTGTTCAATCGGTTCATCGACCTGATACGGGCGTTACGGGAAAACGACTGGCGTTCGCCCGAGATGCTGCTGCTGCTCATCAGCGGCGGAGCGGCCCTGTCGTTCTCCACCTGGATGGCGTTGCTCAACAACTTCGCCGTGGAGCGGGCGGCCTTCACCGGCGTCGAGATCGGCACCCTGCAAAGCCTGCGCGAGATTCCCGGCTTTCTTGCTTTCACCGCTGTCTTCGTGCTGTTGATTTTGCGCGAGCAACCATTCGTGTTGCTCTCCCTGGGCTTGTTGGGCGCCGGCACAGCACTGACCGGCATCTTTCCCACGGTCATCGGCCTGTATTGCACGACCGTGGTGATGTCGATCGGCTACCACTACAGCGAGACGGTGCAGCAAAGCCTGGCCTTGCAATGGGTCGGCAAGGACCGCGCGCCGATCGTGCTGGGCCGTGTCATCGCCGCCGCTAGTTTTGCCTCGTTGTGCGCCTATGCCCTGATTTGGGTAGCCTTCGAAATCGTGGAATTGGACTACATCGTGGTCTACGGCATTGGCGGTGGTGTGACCGTGGCGATGGCCGTGTTCGCCTGGTTCGCCTATCCGCGCTTTCCGCAGAAGGTGGAGCAGCACAAGACCCTGATCCTGCGCCAACGCTATTGGCTCTACTACGCGCTGACCTTCCTGTGCGGCGCGCGGCGGCAGATCTTCATCGTCTTCGCCAGCTTCATGATGGTCGAGAGATTCGGCTATTCGGTCGGCAACATCACCCTGCTGTTTCTCATCAACTATGCCGCCAACATGTGGCTGGCGCCGGCCATCGGCCGTTACATCAAGATCTGGGGCGAGCGGCGCGCCCTGACCATCGAGTA
>DASWJP010000193.1:0-10625 GCA_036397065.1 Kiloniellales bacterium
AACCGGATCACCTTCCGGGTGGAGGCGCACGACGAGATGGACCTGATCGGCGAAGGCACCCACCAGCGGGTCGTCGTCGATGTCGGCCGGTTCGATAAACGCATCCAGAAGAAACTGGCCGGCAAGCCTCGGCCCTAGCCGGGCAGAAAGGGGACGCGTGCCCTTGTAATCCTGTGACGAGCGCAGCGGTGCCGTCCCATCCGCGATCAGACGCGCGCCATCAATATCGGCGCGGTGCGATTGTCGCGTAAAAGAGCCGCGGGAAAAAGCGGTGGTGTCCCCTATTTAGCTTCGGCGCAGACCCTCAGCTAGCGCCACCCGCCGGTTTGAATCCGGCGCGCGCGCTCTTGGCCTTTTTCATGGCCGCCTCGGCCTCTTGCGTGGTCAGGGCCTGGACGGTTTTCAGGTTGGCCACACCGCCGGTCGATCCGGCGATCATCAATCCGGCCACCAGGTCGGTGAGGTTCTTGCCTTCGGAGACGACCAGGAAATCGTACTCGCCGGTGGTCACGAAGTATTGCAGAAGCTTCGCGCCGACCGATTCCATGAGATTGGCAACCGCGCCGGCCCGGTCCTCCGGCTTGTCGATCATTCCCTTCATCGCGTTTTGGGTGTAGTTGCCTTGGGTGATGAAAATAGCCATGTGCGACTCCCTGTTCCATGTGCTGTTGAACTGGAAATGCGTTTCGCCGGAAAGATCACTCCGGCTGCCGAACAGGATACCATTTTTGGTTGTGGCAGGCGAATCCGCCGCACGCGTCCGCTGCGCCGCAGGAAATTTACCAGCCTTTGGTTACGGTTAGATTGGACAAGGCCGGCGGGCGTGGCGGGCTTGATCCGGATGGTGGTAGGATGGCTGGTGCGATTTGACCCCACCGGCATTGGAGCCGGAACATGACGGATACCAGCGAAGCCATGGCCCTGGCCGTGGGCCGCGCCATGGGCAAATCGGCGGCCCTGTTGCAGGCCGCCGCCGAGGCCGGCGACGCCGAGGCGCAATTCGCCCTCGCCCTCCTCTACCTGCTCGGGCGGGGGGTGGACAAGAACTTGGGCGAAGCCTTCCGCTTGTTCGGCCTGGCCCAGGCCGCGGGCGACGAACAAGCCGCGGCCTTCCGGGACATGGCCGCCGAACAGCTGGCGCGCGCGCAAATCCACCAACAGCAATTGAAGGACGCGGCCGTCCACGTCATGAAGGATGCCCAGCGGAAGCAAAAGTTTCCCAAACCGCGCATCGTCAAATCCGACTGAGCGCAGGTGACGCGGCCGCTTCGTGCTTTCAGCACGATTTGATCGCCAGCGGCACTCGTCTTCCTTCGAGACGGACGCCGTTCGATCTCCTAGGATGAGGAAAACGTGTAAGAGCCTCATGGCAAGGCCGCCGCCGATTCACGCCTATGTCACCTTGGCGGAGAAAATCTGCGTCGGCATTAACCAATTCTTAACCAAGTTTTAACCAAGCGTTTACAATCTGTGGGGGTCCTCGAAATGCTCTTCGGCAGCAACTCTTCAGGAGGCCCACATGCGGCACCTAACTTGGCCGGCCAAGACCGAGCCGTCACTTCACGAGGTTCTCAGCGATCCGATCGTGCGCCAGATGATGACCTGCGACAAAGTGAGCGACGACGAGTTGATCGACCTGATCGAGACTGTGCGGCGCAACCTCGCCGTTTGCTTTTGGCGAAGCACCGGGCCGTGTCCCGGCGAGACACCCTTTCATGAATTGCCCGGGCACGATCGCAACCTACGACGGTGGAAACGTATCAAGGCCTAGGGACGGCCGCGCCGAACAAGCCATGCAACCCGAAAAAACCTGAAGCATGGATGCTCGGATCAAGCCCGGCAATGATAACGTTTGAGCGCCTCAGGCCGCCGCGCGGCGCTGGCGGATGATCTGGATGATCTCGTGGGCGGCTTGGGGGATGTTGGTGCCGGGGCCGTAGATGGCCGAGACCCCCGCTTGTTGCAGGAACTCGTAGTCCTGGGGCGGGATGACGCCGCCGCACACCACCACGATATCGCCGGCGCCGGCTTTGCGTAAGGATTCGATCAATTGCGGCACCAGGGTCTTGTGGCCGGCGGCCTGGCTGGAGGCGCCGATGACGTGCACGTCGTTTTCCACCGCCTGGCGGGCGGCTTCCTCGGGCGTCTGGAACAGCGGGCCGATGTCCACGTCGAAGCCGATGTCGGCGAAGGCGCTGGCGATCACCTTGGCGCCGCGGTCGTGGCCGTCCTGGCCCAATTTCACCACCAGCATGCGCGGGCGGCGGCCGGATTGCTCGGCGAAGGCATCGACCTCGGCGACGATGCGGGCAAAGCCTTCGTCGCCCTCGTAGGCGGCGCCGTACACGCCGGAGATCGAGTGCGTGGTTGCCCGGTGGCGGGTGAACACCGCCTCCAAGGCATCGGAGATTTCGCCCACCGTGGCGCGTTGGCGGGTGGCGGCGATGGCCAGATCCAAAAGGTTGCCCTTACCGCTGCGCGCGGAGTCGGTCAGGGCATCGAGGGTCGTGCGGCAGGCGGTTTCATCGCGGGACGCGCGAACTTTTTTCAGGCGGGCGATCTGCGCCTCGCGCACGGCGGTGTTGTCGATGTCGCGCACCTCCATCGGCTCCTCGGTTTCGGTACGGTATTTATTGACGCCGACGATCACATCCTCGCCCCGGTCGACGCGCGCCTGGCGGCGGGCCGCCGAGTCCTCGATGCGCAGCTTGGGCATGCCGGTGATGACCGCCTTGGTCATGCCGCCCATGGCCTCGACCTCGCCGATCAATTTGCGCGCCTCGGCGATCATGCTGGCGGTCAGGCTCTCCACATAATAGCTGCCGGCGAGCGGATCGATCACCTTGGTGAAGCCGGCCTCTTCCTGGAGGATCAGTTGGGTGTTGCGGGCAACGCGCGCGGAAAATTCCGTCGGCAGGCCGACCGCCTCGTCGAAGGCGTTGGTGTGCAGGGACTGGGTACCGCCGAGGGTCGCCGCCATGGCCTCGATGGTGGTGCGCACGATGTTGTTGGTGGCATCCTGCTCGGTCAGCGACACGCCCGAGGTCTGGCAATGGGTGCGCAGCATGAGGGAGCGCGCATCCTTGGGCTTGAACAAGTCCTGCATCATGGTCGCCCACAGGTAGCGGGCGGCGCGCAGCTTGGCGACCTCCATGAAAAAGTTCATGCCGATAGCGAAGAAGAAGCTGAGCCGCGGGGCGAAGTCGTCGACCTTCAGACCTTGCGAGAGCGCCGCGCGCACGTATTCGATGCCATCCGCCAGGGTGAAGCCAAGTTCCTGCACGCAGGTCGCCCCGGCCTCCTGCATGTGATAGCCGGAGATGGAAATGGAATTGAATTTCGGCATGTGCCGCGCCGTGTGGGAAATGATATCGGCGACGATGCGCATGGAGGGTGCGGGCGGATAGATATAGGTGTTGCGGACCATGAACTCCTTGAGGATGTCGTTCTGGATGGTCCCGGCCAGCTTCGCCTGGGGCACCCCCTGCTCTTCCGCCGCCACGATATAGCCGGCGAGCACCGGCAGCACGGCGCCGTTCATGGTCATGGAGACGGTCATCCGGTCGAGCGGGATGCCGTCGAACAGGATCTTCATGTCCTCGACGGAATCGATGGCCACCCCAGCCTTGCCCACGTCGCCGACCACGCGCGGATGGTCGGAATCGTAACCGCGATGAGTCGCCAGATCGAAGGCGATCGACAGGCCTTTTTGCCCGCCCGCCAGGTTCTTGCGGTAGAAGGCGTTCGACTCCTCGGCGGTGGAGAAGCCGGCGTATTGCCGCACGGTCCACGGCCGGGCCGCGTACATGGTGGCGCGCGGCCCGCGCACGAACGGGGCGAAGCCGGGCAAGCTGCCCACACTCTCCAGCCCCTCCAGGTCGGCGGCCGTATAGAGCGCCTTGACGGCGATGCCCTCGGGCGTCTGCCAGATCAGGCTATCGGGCGACTCGCCATCCAGCTCCTGCGCCGCCAGGGTCCGCCAGTCCGCGAGAGTCTTCTTCCGGGATTTGGCCATCGGGTCCGCCACCATTGCTGCGCCGCAGTATACGCCCGCCCCCAGGCCCAAGTCCAACGCTCGGGGCAGGCCGCCTAGGGGCCCCGGCAGGCCAGTATGTCGGCTTGCCGGTGGTAGTCGGTCATCGTTCCCGTGCGGTCATTTGGTCGGCGGCCGGGCCTAAATCCCTAGGGCGCAACCATCCTTGCGCGGCTCGGACCCGCCCTGCAGCGTGCCGTTCCGCCAATCGATCTGAATAGCCTGGGCGCCTCCGATCGGGTCTTCTGCCGGAACAATACGGAAGCCGCGCCGCTCCAACTCAGCCGCGACGCGTCGGTCGAGCGTATGCTCGGCCTCGACTGTGGTAGTCACGGACACGGGCATGACGCGGGGCAGGTCGATCGCTTCCTGAACATCGAGCCCATATTCGAGCACCATGGATAGCAGACGGGCATGCCCCATGGGCTGATAGTAGCCTCCCATGACACCGAACGGCATGACGGCGCGCCCATTCTTCACCAGCATACCCGGGATGATCGTGTGCAACGGCCGTTTACCGGGCGCGATCACGTTCGGATGTTTGGGATCGAGCGAAAAGCTCTGACCGCGATTGTGAAGGAGCACACCCGACCGCGGCGCGACAAGGCCGGCGCCGAAACTATCGAAGATGGAGTTGATGAAACTGACTGCGTTCCGATCCTTGTCGACGACGGAGATATAGGCCGTGTCCCGATGCGCCGGCGATTGGAAAGACGGCAGATCCTCGATCGCGCGATCGAGGTCGATCATTCCCGCGAGCCGGTCGGCGAGTGCGTCGGAGAGGAGGTATGTCACCGGCACGTCGGCCTTGTCGGGATCCGCCAACATGGCGTCGCGCGCCGCGTAGGCGAGCCGCGTCGCCTCGATCTCGACATGGAGCCTGTCGGCGGATTGCGGGTCGCCCTTCGCCTCGAAGCGGGACAGGATGTTGAGGATCATGAGCGCGATGACGCCCTGTCCGTTCGGCGGGCACTCATGGACCTCGTGGCCACGGAAATCCGCCTTGATCGGCGTCACGTACTTGCCGCTCGCGGTGGCGAAATCATCAAGCGTATGCAGGCCGCCAAGCCCCTGGAGATACGCGACCATGTCTTCGGCGACGGACCCGGTGTAGAAGCCGTCGCGGCCATGCGACGCGACGCGCCGCAGCGTGGCCGCAAGTTCTGGTTGTCGGTGAATCTCGCCGATGTGTGGCGGGCGTCCATCCGAAAGAAAGATGCGCTTGGCAGCCGGATCCGCGGCGATCAATTCCACCTCGAGCGACCAGTCGCGATGCACCCGCGGCGAGATCGCGTAGCCTTCCTCGGCGAAGCGGATCGCAGGCGCCAGTATATCCAGCAGGGGCATGCGGCCATGGTCAGCGTGGAGCCGGGTCCAGGCGTCTATGGCGCCCGGAACCGTGACCGCAAGGGGCGACTGGCGTTCGATCTCGGTGACCCCGGCTTCGAGAAGTCGGTCGACGGACAGCGCCGCTGGCGTGCGGCCCGAACCGTTATAGGCGATCACATCACCGGCTCCTTCCCGGGACAGAAGCGCAAAGCAGTCACCGCCAATTCCGGTCGAGCCGGGTTCGACGACGCATTGGACGGCGCAAGCAGCGATGGCCGCATCGAGCGCGTTTCCGCCTGCGGTGAGGGTTTGAATAGCGACCAGGGTTGCCGAGGGATGCGAGGTGGCGGCCATCGCGTCTCTCGTCACGACGACGGACCGTGTGGGTTTCTCGAAATTGCGCATGCTAAATCCTGATATTTTTTTGGCTGTGCCCTGTCGCTCTGCTTCTGGTTGACCCTCAAGGCGCGCGCCGCAAATGCGGCGACAGCCAATATTCCAGTCCGGCGAGGGCTCGGATGATGACGAAGTTCAAGATCAGATAGATGGCGCCAGCGCACACGAAAACTTCTATCGCCCGGTAGGTTTGGGAGATGAGCCCGTGCGCGATGCCGGTTACCTCCATCAGCGTCACGATTGAGGCGAGCGAGGTTCCCTTCACCATCAGGATGATCTCGTTGCCGTAGGCCGGGATCGCCTGGCGGAAAGCAATCGGCAGCACGACGAGCCGCCATGTAAGGAAAGGCGACATGCCCGAGGCGCGCGCCGCTTCGACAACGCCGCGTGGCACGGATTGAAAGGCACCGCGCAGGATCTCGCTGCCGTAAGCGGCCGTGTTGAGGGTGAGCGCAAGAATGGCGCACCAGTAGGGTTCTCGGAAAAGACCCCAAAGCCCGACAGCCTGCAGGCCCGGCCTGAATTGGCCAAGGCCGTAGTAGATGAGGAAGATCTGCACCAGAAGGGGCGTGCCGCGGAAAAGTGCGACGAAGCCGCGAATAGGAAGAAGGACGACGGGTGATTTCCGCTGCTGGGCAAGCGCGAGCAACAGCGCAAGCATGAACCCAAGCAGGATCGACGTCATCGCTAATTGGAGCGTCAGCGGCACACCCGAAAGTAACTTGGGCAGGATCTCGCTGAGAAAGGCGATGTCGATCAAGCTTCTTGCGTTCCGCGTGACGCTTGCTTTTCCGCGTGACGGAAGGCAATACCCGTAAAGGACGCGATGGCCAGATAGAGCATTGCCGCCGCGATGTAGAAAACGAAGGGTTCCCGAGTCGATCCGGCGCCGATTTGGGCCTGCCGCATCAGTTCGACGAGGCCGATCACGGAGATCAACGCGGAATCCTTGAGGATGAGCTGCCAGACATTGCCAATGCCCGGCAGCGCATGGCGCAGCAGCTGCGGGATGATCACAAGGCGCAACGAGGCCCATCGGGTCAGGCCAAGGGCGCGCGCCGCGTCCGACTGGCCAGATTCGATGGCCAGATAGGCGCCCCGGAATACTTCGGCCTGATAGGCCCCGGAAATTACCCCGAGGGCGAGCACTCCGGTGGCGAAGGTCGGCAATCCGATAAAACCCTGCCAGCCGAAGCCATGACCCACAGCAGTCAACGCAACGCTGCCCCCATAGTACATGAGATAGATGGTGAGCAAGTCTGGAACACCGCGGAAGACGGTGCCGTACCCGTTCGCAAGAAACTGCAGGATCCGCGAACGGCCTAGGCGCCACGTCGCTGCAACGCCGCCGAAGACGACGCCTAGGGCGAAGCCAAGAACTGAGAGGATGAGCGTGACGACCGCGGCCAAAAGCAAGGCCGCGGCCCATCCGCCCTCTCCGAAGCCGAGAAGTCGCAGCGCCTCAATCATAAGCAGGAAACCTTATGGCCGTTCCGGACGACGATCATCACTCGCCGGGCGGCCATCCCTTCATCCGGTCACTTAACCGGCGTCACGTCGGTGTTCACCCACTTCATGGACAGGGTCTTGATCGTTCCATCGGCGATGGCCTCGTCAATCGCTATGTTGAGCATATCCTTGAGCTTCGTGTCCTCCTTGCGAAGGCCAGCGCCTGTGCCTCGGCCAAACAAGCCGCCGACAAAGCCTGGGCCGGCAATGGTGTAGTTGGCGTATTCCGGCTTGGCGAGCGTCGCCGCCAGTGCCGTCTGTTGCGCGAAGAGTCCGTCAACCCGACCGGCCGCCAGATCGAGATCGTGCTGCTCGGTCGTCTTGTATGCCCGGATTTCCACCACGTCGCTGAAATAAGTCTCGACGAACTTTTGGATGAGTGTCGCCGCCTGGACGCCGATAATCTTGCCTTTCAGCAGGGGTTTCAGCTTTTCGATCTCGGCCTTGGCGGTGGCTTCATCATTCAACGTGAACTTCTCCGCCGACATACCCATCTTTCCGAGTTCGCTATCCTTGGCAACCGCGAAGCTGGCGGGATCGACCGCGTAAGGTTGGGTAAAGTCCATCACCTCAAGGCGCTTGTCGGTAATGAACATGCTCGCCATGATCACATCGAACTTGCCGGCGATCAACGACGGGATCAAGCCGTCCCAATCCTGGGCGACGATAGTGCATTTTACCTTCATTTTCGCGCAGAGATCGTTGGCGAGGTCGACTTCCAGCCCGTCGAGCTTGCCGTCTGCGGTCGTGAAGTTCCACGGCGCATATGCGCCTTCCGTGGCGATGGTGATGGATTTGGGGGCGTCTTGCGCAGAAGCAGCGAAGCCGAAGGTAGTGAGTGCGGCCACGAGTGCCGTATAGCAGAACTTATTCATCTCTATCTGTCTCCTTTCATGCCGCCTGTCACGGCAGCTCCCTGTTGTCCCGCGCCTGATTGTCTTGTGGCTTTCGGGCGAAAATATCGACCGACGACCGTCAGCGTCGGCTTGGAATCGCGTAGTCGGCCAGCATCGGAGCCGTGCCGAGAACATGCTCCTGCATCACGGCTTCGGCACGCTCGGCATCCCCAGACCGCAAGGCATCGATCAGCGCTTGATGCTCTTCGCGCGCACTGTGCGGCTTTTCGACATAGTCGAACCAGATACGCAGATAGGGCTCGATGACCACGTGCAAGGCAGCGATCTGGCGGATCAGCTTGGGGCGGCTGCTCAGATCGCAGATGTAGCTGTGAAATTCCTGGTGACGCACGACCCAGTCGCTTCCGCCCCTCGTGCCGGCGCGCTCCATCCGGTCCAGCAGGACCTCAAGCTCTTCGATCACATCAGCGTCGATGCGCGGCATGGCCAGCCGCACCGCCAGCCCTTCCAGTACCGAGCGCATCTCGAATGTTTCGTATATTTCGTCCAGCGTCAGACCTGCGACAATGCAGCCCCGGTTCGGCCGTAAAAGCACCAGCCCCTCCGTCGCCAGGCGGCGTAACGCTTCCCGGACCGGCATCCGGCTCATGCCGATCTCGGTCGCGATGTCTTCGGGTATGAGCCGTTCGCCCGCCTGGTAGCGACCAAAACGCAACGCCTGCTGAATGTGGCGATAGGCCTCTTCTTCGGCTGTGGATCCCGCCTGCTGCGCGGCGGTGAAGGAAGAGGACATCGGTCAACTCGCTGCATGGATTATTGTATCCACAAATACAAACATCCAGATTAGGCGGCGTCAAGCAGGAAGGACGCTTTCGTCCTATACGCGCAGACGGAACGATTTCGATCATCACGGACGGCGCTGGCGGATTGTCTGTTCTAGGCCGGCCTCGGACAAAATGCCGCGGGACACCGGGGTCTTCCTGAAGGATCAGTTGGGTGTTGCGCGCCACACGGGCGGAAAACCCGGTGAGCAGGCCGGCCACCCCGCCAACGGCGCGCGGAGCCGTGACTTACTCCTTAGCCGCCCCCGCGGTGATCGGCGCCCACCGCATCCGACAGGCGGGCAAAGCCGTCGTGGCGCAGGGACTGTACCAGCCCGTCCTTGATCGCCTGAATCAGCGCCGGCCCCTGATAGACCAGGGCCGTGTAGAGCTGCAGCAGCGAGGCACCGGCGCGGATCTTGGCATAGGCGTCCTCGGCGCTGGCGATACCGCCGACGCCGATCAAGGGCACCCGGCCACCGGTCAACCGGTACATCTCGGCCAGCACCGCGGTCGATGGGGCGAACAGCGGCCGGCCGCTCAAGCCGCCGACCTCGCTCTTGTGCCGGCCGCGCAGGCCGGCCGGCCGGGCCACGGTGGTATTGCCGACAATCAAGCCCTGGATGGCCCCGGACGTGGCCACGGCGGCGATATCCGCCAAGTCCGCAGCCCCCAGATCGGGGGCGATCTTCACCAGCAGCGGCGGGATCCGGCCAGCGTGCGCATCCGCCACCGCACCGGTGACCCGGGCGATGATCGATTCCAACGCCTGCCGGTCCTGCAGGGAGCGCAAGCCGGGCGTATTCGGCGAGGAGACGTTGATCGCCAGATAATCGGCATAGGGCGCCAAGGCGGCGGCCGCCGACGCATAGTCCGCCGCCGCATCGGCGCTGTCCCGGTTCTTGCCGACGTTGGCGCCGAGCAAGCCGCCACTGCGCCCGCGCCACGCCGCCAGGCGAGCGGCGACCGCCGACATCCCATCCCCGGCAAAGCCGATGCGGTTGATGATCGCCTCGTCCCGGGACAGGCGAAAGATGCGCGGCCGCGGATTGCCCGCCTGGGGCCGCGGCGTGACGGTGCCCACCTCGATACAGCCGAAGCCGAGCGCCAGCAACGGGGCCATGGCCATGGCATCCTTGTCGAAGCCGGCGGCCAGACCCAGGGGATTGGTGAAGTCCCGCCCCCACAGGCTGATCTGCAGGACCGGATCGTCAGGCTTGCTGGAGACCCAGGCCAAATTGCGGCGCAATCCCCACAGGGTCAGGCGATGGGCCGTTTCCGGGTCGAGGCGGCGCAGGACGTCCAGGGCGAGGCGCGACCGATCCACGCCCTATCCTTCGCTCAGGGGCGGAAAGACATGCCGACCGTCGGCGCCAAGAGGCAATGGCTTGACCCAACGCACCGCCGATAGGGGCAACGATCCATAGAGATGCGGGAACAAGGCGCCGCCCCGGCTCGCCTCCCAGCGCAAGGCCAGGCCAAGGGCCGCGCCGTCGACGGCGAGAAGCAGCAGATCGGTTTGACCGGCGCGGTGCTTGGCGGCGCTGGCGGTTACCTGGTCGGCGGCGGAGAAATGGATGAATCCATCGGCCCGGTCTTGCGACGAACCCGTGTAGACACCAGATGACTTGGCTGCCGCCCACTCCGCGCGCCGACAGATGTGATAGATCGCCAGATCGG
>DASWJP010000194.1:0-8025 GCA_036397065.1 Kiloniellales bacterium
TCGAGCGCAGCCATCGCAGCCTATTGCTGGTCGACCGGACAAAATTCGGCGCCCGGTCGTTGGAGCTGATCTGTCCTCTTGAAGACCTCGACGATATTGTCGCCGACCGTGCTCCGGACGCAGAACTCAAGGATGCCCTGACGGCGGCGCACGTGAGACTGCACCTGCCCACGACGCGCCTCTAGTTCCGAAGGCCCCGCAAGCGTTCGCCGCGCCGGCGCAGCATTTCCAGCGCGGTGAGCAGCACAATGGAAACGGCGATCAGGATCGAGGCCACCGCGGTGATGGTGGGGTTGATGGACTCGCGCACGTCGTTGAACATCTGCCGTGGCAGCGTGGCCTGTTCAGGCCCGGCGATGAACAGCACCAGGATCACCTCGTCGAACGATGTCGCGAACGCGAACAAGCCGCCCGAAACCACGCCGGGAAGAATCAGCGGCAGAATGACCTTGCGGAAGATGCGCAGCGGCGGTGCGCCCATACTGGCCGCAGCCCGTATCAAATTGCGGTCGAAACCGGCCAGGGTGGCACTCACCGCCACCACCACGAACGGCGTGCCCAGCATGGCGTGGGCGATGACCAGTCCGAAATAGTTGCTGGTCAAGCCCAGCGGCGCGAAGAAGAAATAAATGCCGACCGCGATGATCACCACCGGCACGATCATGGGGGAAAGCACCAGGGCCATGATCAGGCCGCGCAGGGGAAACCGTCCCTGGGTCAGGCCGATGGCGGCGGGCACGCCAAGTGCCATGGCCAGCAGGGTCGCCAGGCTGCCGACCAGGACGCTGTTCTTGAGCGAGCGCATCCAGCGCTCGGAGCCGAGAAACGCATCGTACCATTCGAGGGAAAACCCCGGCAGGGGATAGGTCAGAAAGCTGGAGGAACTGAAGGATAGCGGAATGATGGCGATGATCGGCGCCACCAGGAAAAACAGCACCAGAACCGACATCGACCAGAGAATACCGGTCCAGATCCGCTCCGAAGGTGCCCGTGGCAGCTTGGTTGCCATGGCTAACGCAAGGCCACGCGGTCGAAGCCGACCAGCTTGTTGTATGTGGCGCACAACATCAGGGTGGCCACCAGCAGGACGACGCCCAGGGCGGAGGCCAGGCCCCAGTTGATGGTCGCCGTTGTATAAAAGGCGATGAAATAGGCGATCATCTGATCCCCTGCCCCGCCCACCAGGGCCGGCGTGATGTAGTAGCCGAGGGCGAGAACGAAGACCAACAGGCACCCGGCGCCGATGCCGGGCAGGCATTGCGGCAAATACACGCGCAGGAAGGCGGTGGTGGGCGGCGCCCCGAGGCTTCTGGCAGCGCGTACAAAACTGGGCGATATGCCACGCATGACGCTATACAGCGGCAGGATCATGAACGGCAGCAGCACGTGCGTCATGGCGACGTAGACGCCAATGCGGTTGTAAATAAGCTGCGTCGGTTCCTGCAGGATGCCGAGGGCAATCAAGCTGTCGTTGACGATGCCCTTGTTCTGCAGCAGCACCACCCAGGCGGTCGTGCGCACCAAAAGCGATGTCCAAAACGGCAGCAGCACCAGAATCATCAACGGATTGCCGAGACGCGGAGGCAAGACCGCCAGCAGATACGCGACGGGAAACCCGAGCAGCAGGCAGAATACGGTCACCAGGATGGAAATCTGAAAGCTTCGGCCCAAGACATCCAGGTAGATGGACTCCTGCGCCGGCCGCCGAAGGATCGATCCGTCTGCCGTCTGGTGCAAATCCACGGCGGTCAGCAGGTAGAAACTTGTCAGCGGCCCCCCAGCCCGCTGGATTGCGCCCCAGCGTTCCGCATCGCTCCATTCCGGATCGATGGCCAACAGCGCCTCCCGCGCGCCAGCCGGGTCCTGCGGCAATGCCCCCCGTGCCGATTTGAGCAACAGGCTGCGAAAGCCGGGCACATCGTAGTTGAGCCGTCGTGCCGCCGCCGGCAGGGTGCCGGCGTCCTTCGCCTCGGGAAGATCGGCGGCCAGGGCGGCAAAGACCGGCGCATCGGGCACGGCACGGCCATCCCAGCCTTTCAAGGCCATGACGGTGCGCGGTAAGGCCACGGCCACCTCCTCGTCACCCACGGCCCGCCATAGCATGCCGCCAATCGGCAATGCAAACGTCAGCAAAAGAAAAATGACCAATGGCAGAACCAAGCCCGCGGCGGCCAATTGCCGGCCGCGTTCGGCGCGGCGCAACCTGGCCTTGAGTGCCGTGGTATCGGTCATCGATGGCCGACCCTTATCCTGTAAATGTTGGTGGCGAGGAGCCATGCTCCTCGCCACCTAGCCTTATATGTACGCAGACGGACTTACTTCGCCGCCCACTTGTTAAAACGCTCGGTCAGCCGATCCAGATTTTCCAGCCAAAACGCGGTGTCGATCTGGATCGCATTCTCCAGGTTTTTCGGGTTGGTCGGTAGATCCGGCAACAATTCCGCCTTGATCTCGCCGCTCGCCGCCTTGTTGGTCACGCCGTAGGAGATGTATTCCGGCAGAACCTTCTGGTACTTCGCCTCGCCGACGAAGTTCAGGAACGTATACGCCTGATCCAGATTTTCCGTGCCTTTCAGGACCACCCAGCTATCCAACGTATAGAGGCTTTCGTTCCAGACGATCTTGAAGTTCTTGGCGTCTTTCGTATTGGCGGCGGTAATGCGGCCGTTGTAGGCGGACGCCATGGCCACTTCGCCGGAGGCGAGGAGCTGTGGCGGCTGGGCGCCGGCTTCCCACCAGATCATCTCGGACTTGATGGCATCCAGCTTGGCAAAGGCCCGATCCACACCCGCGTCGGTCGCCAGGACGGAATAGACATCATTCAACGGCACGCCATCGGCTATGAGCGCGAATTCCAGATTGGTCTTGGGTCCTTTGCGCAGTCCACGCTTGCCCGGGAACTTAGCCAGATCGAAGAAATCGGCCCAGCTCGCGGGTCCCGTCTTCAGCTTGTCGCCGTCATAGGCCATGATGAAGTTGTAGAGAATGGCGCCGACGCCACAGTCGCTGATCGCCGCTGGTAGATAGGCATCCTTGCCGCCGACCTTGGTCCAATCGATCTTCTCGAAAAGCCCCTCTTCGCAGCCGAGCTGCAGCTCTTCGGATTCGACCTGCACCACATCCCAATTGGCGGCGCCGCCCTGCACCTTGGCGCGCAAGACGCCGATGCCGCCGTCCCATGACTCGTCATGCATGGGAACCTTGGTCTGCTCCACGAACGGCGTGAAATACGCAGCCTTCTGCGCATCCTGATACGCGCCGCCCCACGACACAACGGTCAGATCGCGCGCCGTGGCGGCACCTGCCATCGCCAAGCCGCCGACAAGCGCGCCGGCCGCAAGAAGCAGGGAACGTTTAGAAACGAGTTTTTTCATACCAACTGTCCTCCCATTCGCTGTGCCATCTTTGCCGATGGCGGGCATTCACTTGCATTGCGGCGCGAGGTCTTGCCACCGCCTCTACTTAAAGTCCATCCAGTGCCCGGCAGTCCTCGGGGCGCCAACCGACTCTGACATTTTCGCCAACGGCAATGCCTTCGTGATCGGCGGCATTGGGCACCTTGACCACAAAGTCCTCATGGCCGCAGACGGCGATACGGGTTCGAATGTGATCGCCCAGGTAAATCAGTTCGCGGACGACGCCGTCGAACTGGTTGACCAGGGTTCCGTTGCGCGGATTCAAGGTCACCCGTTCCGGCCGTAACGACAGGGTTGTGGTGCTGCCGACCCCGGCCATGTTCACGGCCAGCGCCCGCACGGTTCCGCCGGCGATCTCGACCGTGCAAATATCGCCGTCAACGGCCAGCACGCGCCCGCTCAGGCGATTGTTTTCACCGATGAATTGGGCCACGAAGGCATTCTCAGGCTTCTCGTACAACTGATCCGGTGTCGCCAACTGTTGAATGATGCCCTGGTCGAACACGGCGATGCGGTCGGACATAGTCAGAGCCTCGCCCTGGTCGTGGGTCACGTAGATCACAGTCACGCCCAGGGACTCATGGATGTGCTTGATTTCATATTGCATGGCCTCGCGCAGTTGCCGGTCGAGGGCGCCCAGCGGTTCGTCCATCAGCACCAGCGACGGCTCGAAGACCAGGGCCCGTGCCAGGGCGACGCGTTGTTTCTGCCCACCGGAGAGTTGCCCCGGCCGGCGGTTCGAGAAACCGCCCAATTGCACCATGTCCAGCACCCGCTCGACCCGTTTGCCGATGTCGGCTTTGGTGGTCTGGCGCACCTCCAAGGGGAATGCCAGGTTCTGCCGCACGGTCATGTGGGGAAAGAGCGCATAGTCCTGGAAGACCATGCCGATGCCCCGCTTGTGCGGCGGCAGTCCCTTGATGGATACCCCGTCCAGCAGGATGTCGCCGCGGGTCGGTGATTCGAACCCGGCCACCATCATCAAGGTGGTGGTCTTGCCCGACCCGGACGGGCCCAGCAGGGTCAGGAATTCCCCCCGGCGCACATCGAGGGACAGGCTTTTGACCACCAGAGATTCACCGTCGTAGGTCTTTTCCACGTCAGTGAAGCGAACGAAGGGATCGGCCGAAGCCGCCGATGCAGTCATGGGTGCGGCCATGGTCGCGGCTCCCGGGTCACGGCGCGTCTGCCCAATGGAGGTCTTGCGGAGGTCCGCCAGGTCGCCAATGCGCGAAGCAGGTTCGAGCCGGGCGGCTCCCATCCAGATCGAGCCCCTCGGGCCCCACGCCGTGTTCGAGCGCCGTCATCCGTCTCCCCGCCGGCCATTCTTTTGCCTATTTTGTACTTGAAATCCGGGCAAAAGAACAATGCGCAATGCGCGTGCCCCGACCCTCCGGCAGGCCCGTGAGGCCGCCTAATACGTGGCGTCAAGCTGCGGCGCCGCGACTCAATCCAGCTGGATCAAGCTCTAGCTCCGGATTTCCCAGCTGCCGTCCGGTTGGCGGCAGGCGCGGCCGTACACTTGCTGAGTGTTCCCGGCGACAACCGCCGTAGTCGTGTACTCCCGGCAATACCGGCCGTCGGCAGCCTGCACCGTGCTCGTCGGCACGATCTGATACTGGGCTTGGCTTTGCGGGTTGTTCCAGACGATGGTTCGGCCGTCGGGCGCATGCTCCAGCGCCTGGCCGATGCAATGCTGATCGACCTCGTCCATGGACCGGCCGATACTGCCGCCCACCAGGGAACCCAAGATGGCGCCGCCAATGATCGCCGCCGTACGGCCGTCGCCCTTGCCGATGGTCGATCCCACACCGGCGCCGGCGGCGGCGCCAAGCAGGGCGCCGAGCACGTCGCGGTTGCACCGCCCCAGATCGAGATCGAACGGCGCCACGTAAGTATTGGCGAACTGCTTCTTGTTCTTGTCCTTGTGCTTGGCGCGGTATCCGTGGGCCGGCGCCCACGGCGGCGGATCGGCACTGGCCGGCCCGGCGACGGTGGCTATGACGGCGGTTGCGATGGCGCCAATGGCGGCCGCCTTGCATGCCGCGGCGAGGTTGAACCGAACGCTGGGCAAAAGCATCTTTCCGTCTCCCTTAGGTTTCAGGCAGGTACGACAGCGCCCTAGTCTTGCTCGCATACGTAAGCAAACAGTGAACGCCATCGCCCTCCCCGGTACCTGTGGGGGGTGTCTTTTCTGGCGGGAAAAGCTGCGCCTAGGTACGGCCGCCGATATAGTCGCGCAATACCGTGGTCTCGGTCTCCAGCTCTTCGAGGCGATTCTTGACCACGTCGCCGATGCTGATGATGCCGCACAGCGTGCCGTTCTCGACGACCGGCAGATGGCGGATGCGGCTGCGCGTCATCTCCGACATGACTTCCTGGATATTGGCGTCCGGGGCGCACGTTTTGACCGCACGGGTCATCAGTTTGGAAACCGGCATGGTCATCAGGTCTCCGCCATGCTCGACCAGGGCACGGACGACGTCGCGTTCAGACAGAATGCCTAGGATTTTACCGCCGTCATCGCTGACGACCAGGGCACCGATGCCCTCCAACTTCAACATGCGGATCGCGGTTTCGACGGTGGTATCCGACCGCGCGGTCACAACCTTACCGCCCTTGGTGGACAACATCATTCTGACTTTCATGGGCAATCCCTCCTCAATCGGCCGGTCTGACCAAAAGGAGCTGACCCATTGGGCCAGCCGGCCCGATCGCTCTCCCGCTCGCCGCGCGAACGTCTATCTCATCATAGCGCCGTCACGTTCAACGCCAATACTTTTCCGTACCATTCCGCGAGCCGGTGCGCAGCCGTTCCCCAGCCTCGCCATGGACAGCGTTTGTTTCAAGATCCGCCAGAACCTTGGGCACCGTCCAAGGCTGGTAACCGGCTTGGGCGCATTGTTCAACAATCCATTTCTGGCGTACGACCCGGCGGCGCGCGGAGTTCAAGCGGCGCAGTCCCCCGATCGTGGAGAGGATGCCAATGCCCAGCATCAGCAAGGCCAGGCTCAGCGGCCAATCCAGCATCCAGGCAAGCAATTGGCCGAAAGTGGTATGGCTGGCGGCCGGCACACCGAATGCCTCGCGCCAGGCGACCATCACCGGAATCGACACCCAGTGGCCGCTGGAATACCAGAGGTGAAGCTGATACAGCCAAACGGCTATGCCGTAGTAGATGAGGCAGATCGCTATCGTAATCATCTTAAATGACCCTAGCAAACACAGATACTATTATACCGCAAATAGCCGAGTCATTGTATCTACTTCTTTGATGTCACAGAAAATGCACGATGGTTATTTATGTGTGTAAGAAATAATTGCAGTAATTTTATGATTAAGTACGACGTTTCATGACGTCACCACCGCAGGATCAGCCCGCCCGGGCGCGCTTCGAAGCTCGACAGCCGGCTCAAAAACGTCATTCCGAGCAATGAGATGGGCATGGGCGCGCGGGTCACCCAGACATCCATGTTATCGACCCTCAGGCCGGCGATGCGGATGTGCCGCAGGTTTGCCCGGGCCACGAGAATGTCGCCGTTGGCAGTTTGGACCCGTTCGCCGTAGCTCAGGGAGGCTGGATGAATTCCGGCCTTTTGTGCGTCTTCCTGGGTGAGGAGGATGCCGCTGGCGCCGGTATCTATGAGAAACCGGACTTTTCCGCCATTGGCCATGGCATCGACCAGAAAATGGCCGTTGGCGCCGGCCGGGATCAGCAGTGCCCGGCCGCCGGGCTGCGATCCGGGTTGAGGCGGGCTGCCGGTGGCCAGGAATTGCCGCTCTGGCTGAATATCGGCCGGTTGATCGAAACCGGCATTGCCGCTGAACAGGGAGACAATCCAGGCAACCGCCAGGGCCATGGCAACAAGCAGGCCGACATTGCGCAGGACCGGCCAGAACACGCCGGCCTCAACGTCACCCTCGGTCGGGTCCACTTCCCAATGATCGTTGCGATCCGGCACCGCACGCCCTCCATGTCCCATGGCATTCGCCTGGGCCATGATACCCCGGCCGTGGATAAGGCATCGCTAAGCATCGGCGGATTTCCGCGACATTTTGTCGAAAATTCAACAAAGACAGGCATCTGTGAAGGAAAAATCAACCAAACGTTAACCATAAGCGTCCTAAGTGCGAAGTCCGCAACAAAGCGCCAGTGCCGAGGACGTGCCATGATCACCGAACGCCGCCGTTGGCCGCGGACTCCCATGAACACGGATGCCGAAGCGACCTTGACGGCCGACGGTTGGAGCCAACCCTGCCGCATCGTGGATATTGGCCTGGGCGGGGCCGAAGTGAGCCTGGACGGGCCCACGCCATGCAATCGCGAGGTCCGCATCGGACACCTGGCGGCCGGTTCTCTCTACGCCACCCGTGTCTGGGAGGCACCTGGGGTCATGGGTGTCGCCTTCGACAACTTGCACCGGGCGCGCGCCTTCCTCACGCTCTGCGGGTCACGCGCCAACATCCGCCTCGCCCTGTAGAAGCCGCGATCCGGCACTTTCTCCCGTCCTCCGCGGGCGCTACGATTGCGCCGGCAGCAGGCGGGAGCGGATACAATGAATCAACTGGATTTTCGTGGCCGGGCGGCGATCGTGACCGGCGCCGCCAA
>DASWJP010000195.1:0-34710 GCA_036397065.1 Kiloniellales bacterium
GGTTCACCCTGGTATCGGCAATGCTAGCACACGCGCAAACTGATCGTAAATTGCCCGGAAGGGGCGCGGCTAACCGGTCCGGTCCCAGGTTCCCTCGCCGCCCAGCCCGGCGATCAACGCGTCCAGTTCGGCGGCGGCGGCGGCCAGGCGGTCCTCGTCGCTGGAACGCAGGACCAGGCGGGTGGCGAAGCGGCCGTCGCGGCTGAACGGGTAGCTGCCCATCTCCACGTCTGGATAGGTGTCTTGCAAGGCCCCGAAGCCGGCCGCGATCTTGCCTTCCGGCAAGGCCACCGTCAGGGTTCGGGAGAGCAGCGGCTTGCCGCCCACCAGGCGGTGCACGACGCTTTCGAACATGGCCTGCATGATGACCGGAATGCCGGCCATGACGAACACGTTGCCCATCTGGAAACCCGGGGCGGTGCTGACCGGGTTGTCGACCAGCGAGGCGCCCTCCGGCGTGTTCGCCATGCGCAGGCGGGCCTCGTTCAGCTCGCCCGGGCGATAGTTGCCTTCCAGGCGGGCGCGGGCCTCTGGGTTTTGGATCAGCGGCACGCCGAACGCCTTGGCGATCGAGGCCGCGGTGATGTCGTCGTGGGTCGGTCCGATGCCGCCCGTGGTGAACACATAGTCGAAGCGGTCGCGCAGCGCATTCACCGCGGTGACAATGTCGGCCTCGATATCCGGGACGACGCGCACCTCCAACAGGCGCACGCCGATCTCATTCAGGCGATGGCCGAGAAACGCCATGTTGGCATCCTGCGTCCGGCCGGAGAGGATCTCGTTGCCGATGATCAGCAGGCCGGCGGTGACGATCTTTTCCGTCATGGACGAACGGGCGCCGGGGGTATGGCGCTAACCGCGGGTATAGCCCTTCGCCTCCATGCACTGGCCGAACAGGCGCGGCAAGCGTTTTTCGCGGGCGAATTGGCTCATTTGCTGCTGCAGGGCCACCGACGCGGTGTTGCGTGCCCGGTCGCCAAAGGCCGCATCCGCATCGCTTTCGATGCGGGCATCGTGGTTGATCTGAGCCTGGGCATATCCATAGCAGTCATCGGCATCGCTCCGGTACCGCTCGTTCGCCGTCCCCGATTTCAGCCAGATAGCGCCGCTGGGGCCGACGACTGTACCGCTGTCCTGTGCCGCTGCGGCATTGCCGGTTTGCACGGCGGTGGCGCTGCCATAGGGATAGGTGCCGCCGGAATTCGATCCCACATCCGGGGCCGCAGAGGCCGGTGGCGCCGTGTCCTGGGCAGAGGCCGGGGGTGGCAGGGCCGACGACGAGATCGGTTTAGCCGGCGCGCACGCGGCCAGGGCCAGCACGAATGTGGCGGCCAGCAGAAGGCGGAAATGGACCATGGGACGAAACCTCGAAACAGCGAATTGGCAAGACCTTAAGGCAACACACCCGCGCCGAGTCGCCATAGGGTTTAGGGTGGGGGTTCGGTCCCCCGGATGCAAGTGTCAACCCGGCCGGGGGCGCACGACTGCGGTTGATAAATCCCGGTCCGCCCCTTACCTTTCAACCGTATGAAATTTCCCGATCCCCTCATTCGCGGCCGCCTGGCCCGCCGCTATAAACGGTTCCTGGCGGATGTAGAGCTGGAAAATGGCCAAGTGGTGGTCGCCCACTGCGCCAATCCCGGCTCCATGCTCGGCCTGGCGGCGCCCGGCTCGGAGGTCTGGCTGTCGCCATCGCGCAATCCGGACCGCAAGTTGAAGTTTTCGTGGGAGCTGGTTGCCGTCGACGGCCACCTGGTTGGCATCAACACGGCGCTGCCCAACGGCATCGTCGAGGAAGCCATCCAAGCCGGGGCGATTGCCGAGTTGACCGGCTATGCCAGTCTGCGCCGCGAGGTGCGCTATGGCCGCAACAGCCGCATCGACATCCTGCTCGAACACGAGGGCCGCCCGCCCTGCTATGTCGAGGTCAAGAACGTGCATCTCAAGCGTGGCGCCGAGGCGGCGGAATTCCCGGACTCAGTGACAACACGGGGCACCAAGCATCTGGTCGAGCTGGCCGAGGCCGTGGAAGCCGGGTCCCGCTCGGTCATGGTGTACCTAGTGCAGCGCGGCGATTGCAGCCGGTTCGAGATTGCCGCCGACATCGACCCCGAATACGACCGCACCTTGCGCATGGCCATGACGCGCGGCGTGGAGGCTTTGTGCTATAGTTGCAAGGTCGGCCGCGAAACCATCGAGGTCGACCGCCGCCTGCCACTGGCCATATAGGGTAAAGGGGCGTGAAAGGATTGTGGTTTACTGTTTAAGGTCATGACGATGAGACAGGGTCAACCGGTTGAGGAATTCGGCACAGAAGAACTCGGTGCCGACGATCATCGCATTGTCATTCACGATGCGCCGTCCTTCGAGGGTATGCGCAAGGCGGGCCGGTTGGCCGCCGAGACATTGGATTTCATCACCCCGCATGTGGCCGCTGGCGTGACCACCGAGGCGTTGGATCGCCTGTGCCACGATTTCATCGTCGCCCATGGCGCGGTGCCGGCGCCGCTCGGCTACCGGGGCTTTCCCAAGTCGATCTGCACGTCCGTCAACCACGTGGTTTGCCATGGCATTCCCACCGACCGGAAGGTCCTGGTGGATGGCGATATCCTCAATATCGACGTGACCGTCATTCTGGACGGCTGGCACGGCGATACCAGCCGCATGTTCTTCATCGGCAAGACCAGCGTGAAGGCGCGGCGCCTGGTTGAGGTGACCTACGAAGCGATGATGCGCGGCATCGAGGTGGTCAAGCCCGGTGCTACCTTGGGCGATATCGGCCATGCCATTCAAAGCCACGCGGAAAAGAACCGGTTCTCCGTGGTGCGCGATTTCTGCGGCCACGGCCTGGGCCGGATATTCCACACGGCGCCCAGCATCCTGCACTATGGCAAACCGGGCCAAGGCCTGGCCCTGCGCGAAGGCATGTTCTTCACCATCGAGCCGATGATCAACGTTGGCCGCTACGACGTGAAAATCCTGGAAGACAATTGGACCGCGGTGACCCGCGACAAGTCCCTCTCCGCCCAGTTCGAGCACTCGATCGCCGTGACGGCCGACGGCTATGAGATATTCACCCAGTCGCCCAAGGGCTGGCACGCGCCGCCCTATGAGGGGGCCGACCTCTCATAAGCCGGCAAGGGGCGATGAGCACCGACAAGACGGCGCACTTCCACGGCCACCGGGATCGGTTGCGCCGGCGTCTGTTGGATAAGGGCGCTGGCTCTCTCGCCGACTATGAACTTCTGGAATTCCTGCTCTTCGGCGCCCGGCCGCGCGGTGACACCAAGCCGTTGGCCAAGACGCTGGTGGCGCGGTTCGGCAATCTGGCCGGGGTGCTGGCCGCCAGCCCGCAGGATCTGGCCACAGTGCCGGGCATGGGCGATGCTTCCATCGCCGTCTTGAAGGTGGTGCCCGAGGCGGCCCTTCGCCTGGCGCGGGAGGACCTGGCGGAGCGGCCGATCATCGGCTCCTGGGACAATCTGGTCGCCTATTGTCGCATCGCCATGGGCCGGGAGAAGGTGGAGCAGTTCCACCTGCTGTTCCTGGACCGCAAGAACAGGCTGATCGCCGACGAGATGCACCAGCGCGGCACGGTCGACCACACGCCGGTCTACCCGCGCGAGGTGGTCAAGCGGGCCCTCGAGCTGGGCGCCTCTGCCTTGATCCTGGTCCACAACCACCCGTCCGGCGATGCCACGCCTTCCAAGGGCGACATCGAGATGACCCGCGAGATCGAGGACGCCGCCGGCAAGCTGGGGATCGCCCTCCATGATCATATCGTCATCGGCCGCGCCGACCAGAAAAGCTTCAAATCCATGGGCCTGCTCTAGATTTTTCTCTATCTTGCCCTGTTGACAGCACCCGTCGGTCCCGGCTTGTTAGAGGCCGGATTCGATTCGCGAGGCCACCGATGATTCCACGCTACAGCCGCCCGGAGATGGCCAGAATTTGGGAGCCGGAACAGCGTTTTCGCATCTGGTTCGAGATCGAGGCCCATGCCGGCGACGCGCAAGCGAAACTGGGTGTCATCCCGAAATCGGCGGCCAAGGCGGTGTGGGAACACGGTGCCTTCGAGGTGGCCCGCATCGACGAGATCGAGCGCGAAACGCACCATGACGTCATCGCCTTCCTGACCAATCTGGCCGAGCACGTGGGCGAGGACGCCCGCTTCGTCCATCAGGGCATGACCTCGTCGGATGTGCTCGACACCTGCCTCGCGGTGCAGATGGCCCGCGCCGCCGATCTGCTGCTGGCCGATCTGGATGCCCTGCTGGGCGCCCTGCGCAAGCGGGCCATCGAGCACAAGATGACCCTGTGCGTCGGGCGCAGCCACGGCATCCATGCCGAGCCCACCACCTTCGGCCTGAAGCTGGCCGGCCACTACGCCGCCTTTCGCCGCGGCCGAGATCGCCTGGTGCGGGCGCGGGCGGAGATCGCCACCTGCGCCATCTCCGGCGCCGTCGGCACCTTCGCCAACATCGACCCGCGCGTCGAACAGCACGTGGCCGACAAGATGGGCCTGACGGTGGAGCCGATATCCACCCAGATCATCCCGCGCGACCGGCATGCCGCCTATTTCGCCACCCTGGGCACCCTGGCCGCCTCGGTCGAAAACCTGGCCACCGAAATCCGCCACCTGCAGCGCACCGAGGTGCGCGAGGTGGAGGAATATTTCGCGCCCGGCCAGAAAGGCTCGTCGGCCATGCCGCACAAGCGCAACCCGGTGCTCAGCGAAAATCTCACCGGCCTGGCGCGGATCGTGCGCGCCGCCGTGGCCCCGGCGCTGGAGAACGTGACCCTGTGGCACGAGCGCGACATCTCCCATTCCTCGGTCGAACGGGTGATCGCGCCGGATGCGACGATCGCCCTCGACTTCGCCCTCAACCGGCTGGCCGGGGTCGTTGACAAGTTATTGGTCTATCCGGACGCCATGCGCCGCAACCTGAACAAGCTCGGCGGCCTGATGCATTCGCAGCCGGTCCTCCTCGCCCTGACCCAAGCCGGCCTGAGCCGGGAGGACGCTTATGCGCTGGTCCAGCGAGTCGCCATGCGGGTGTGGGCCGGCGAAGGCCAGTTCCACGATTTGCTCGGCACCGATGCCGAGGTCAAGGAGCATCTGGACCGCAAGGCCCTGGCCGCCTGCTTCGACGAAGCCCGGCATACGAAACACGTGGCGGCAATCTTCGACCGGGTGTTCGGCAAGGAGTAAGGGACGCAGCCCCGGAGGAGGGTCAAACCGATGGCGGGGCGCCGGTCAATCGTTCCGTCGCCGCCGCCGGGCTTCGCGGACAGCCGCTTCCGTAAGGATGGCAAGACATCCGATCAGCAGCACGCCGCCACCGATCAGGGGCTGCACGCCCAGGCGCAGCACGAGGCCGGCCACCAGCGCCACGAGAGCCAAGGTGGCGCCCGTGAGGCGCGCATCGGCCAGGAACATGCCCAGCAGTTCCCGTGCGACATCCCCCAGCAGAGTCATCGGGAGGCCTCCCGCACCGGGCGGCGCAGGAAGGCCGCCGTCATCAGGCCGATTGTCAGGAAGATCGCCGCGAAAACGACCAGAGCCAAGTCCTGTCCCGGCCAGTCCACGCCCAGGCCTTCGCCGGTCCAGAACACGCCGAAGGCCGATAGCATCACTCCAACGCCGAATTTAAGCGTGTTTTCGGGCACTTGAGAGAGGGGGCGGTGAACGACCGCACCTACGGCGAGAACGGCGACACAGGCAGCCAGCGCGCCGGCCGCGGCCGACCACAGGAGTCCCCGTCCGGCGCCCACCGCGATCACGATAAAAACGACTTCCAGGCCTTCCAGCAGCACCGCCTTGAAGGCCGCGAGACCCGCGATCCAATCAAGCGACCGTCCCTTGCGCCCGTCGGCTCTCGTAAGAATCGCCGTCTCGGCGACAAAGGTAGCTTCTTCGTCATGCAGGGGAATGACGCCCGCCGACCGCAGAATGGCTTTGCGCAACCATCCCATGCCAAACAGCAACAGCAACGTTCCGATCATAAGTTGCAGCAGGTGGATCGGAACACGATCAAGCACAGGACCGAGCGCAACAACAAGAAGGCCTAATATGCCAAGCGCCGCCAGCGTGCCGGACACCGCGGGCCGCCACCCGCGCAGTGTGCCCACGGCGAGCACGATGGTGAAGGCCTCAACGACCTCAACGAGAGAAGCCAGAAATGCCGCGCCGACCGCGGGGGCGGCAACGGCCCAGGAAACCGATTCCATCACATAGGCCCTGCAGCCAGTTGACCAATCCGGAATTGAGTAGTAATTACTACTCGATCAGAAGCTCTGTGTAGTATACGCTACGGATAGAGTCAACACGGATTCCCCGCCATGCAGTCATCCGACTCTTTCGACGACCGCCTGAACATCTGTCTGGACGCCATTCGGCCGGCCGAGCGGCGCGTGGCTCAGTTCTTCCAGGCGAATCGCGAAGAGGTTCTCATTGCCTCCGCCTCCGCGCTCGCCCGGCAGACGGGCACCAGCGATGCGACGGTCATTCGCACGGCCAAGGCTCTCGGATTTGCCGGGATGGAGGACTTGCGCCGCACCCTGGCGCAGGAGCTTCGCGGGAATCTGACTCCGGCCGGCCGCATGGCGCGCACTCTCAGATCGGTGGGCGACGATCTCGAGTCCGCCCTCTCCATGACTCTGAATATCCATCAGGAATCGCTCGAAGCCCTGGGCAGGGATATCACGCCACGCATATTCCGGACCGCCGTTCGTCTCATCCTCGCGGCAAGGCGCGTCATCATTTTCGGAATTGGGCCGTCGAGCGCGATGGCGGAGTATTTCACGATACAACTCGGGCGATTCGGCATTGATGCGCAAAGCCTGACGCAAACCGGACTGCTCCTCGCCGATGGAGTGCACCGGCTTGTGAAAGGCGATCTCGTGGTCGTCTTTGCGTACGGACGGGTCTACCGAGAGCTGGCGGTGTTGTTGGATCAGGCGGACCGGCGCCGGGTCGCCAAGATTCTGCTCTCCGATACGCTTGGCCCAAAATTGCGCGACCGCGTCGACGTGGTCCTTCCGGTGGCGCGCGGCCGTGCGGATATGTTGAGCATGCACACGGCCACCCTTGCCCTTATCGAGGCCCTCCTCGTCGGGGTGGCCACCAAGCGGCCCAAGGAAACCATAGCCAGTCTCAATGACTTGAATGGAATTCGGGCGGCTCTGGCCGGCAAGCCCATGGACCTGCCGTCGACGCAAGCGGGCAGCTAGGCGATCTCCGCGAAGGTGATCCGCAAAGGAGGCGGCCAGATGCCCCCTTGCCCACGGCTACGTCAATCCGCGGCGAAGCAGTAGAACAGCCCGGCGCCGCCGGTGCTGATCAAACCCTCCTGGCTGCACCCCCTGGACCCATGCGCGGAGTTCCAGGACGTGTTGCCGCCGCCATGCCGGTCGTGATGGCCGACCTGGGCGCTGCCCTCGCCGGAGCTGGTCCAGTTGCTGCACGTATGGTCGGCCGTATCGGTCGGGAAGTAGGCCGTTCCGTCATCCATCGAACCGGTCAGGATGTCGTGCTCGTTGGGCGTGCTTTCGCGCCCTTTCACGCGATTGCCGCTTTCGTCCAAGGCGGTCCTGAGGACGATGTTCGGGTTCAAATGGAGTTGATCGTGATCGCTGGCGATCAGCTCGCCCTTGGCGTTGTACCAGGGGCCGTTCCCGATCCGGCTGCGCGCCGAAATGCCGCGCTTGCCGACCTCTTGGGTGCTGAGATAGGCACGCCACGTGCGCCCGGTGGATCCGGCAGATTCCGCAAGCTTGGTGCAATAGGCGTCGGCGCCCTCAAGGCCGCCCAAGTCACCGCCCTTCCCCATACCGACACTGGTGATGAAGAATCCCATCGGATGATCCTGCGCAACCGCGAGCGGCGCACCCATCAGAATCAGTATGCCTGCCAGAACCATTGTTTTCATGACGTGCATTTCGACATCCCTTCCCTGTTTGCGACAACCCGCTCTCAACATGAGGGCTAAGGCTATCGTTCGCCCGAGATTTTGCCCGTGGCACCACACAGCACTGTTTTGCTTGCCCGAATCGACACCGCAAATGCGGGGCGTAATCCCATTGGCCCACCTCATCACAGAAATGTGATGACGGGGTTGGCGCCCGGACCGGCCCGTCAGACGTTGTTGGTGGTCGAGACGTAGTCCGGGTCTTCCATGAGCATGCGCTCGAACTTCAGGAACTCGTAATAGCCGCAGCGGCTGGTGCCGGGGAAATCGCGGCAGATGCGCGGGCGCGCCTTGTAGACCGTGCAGCCCCGCGTCTCGGTGTCGAGGAATTGGCAGACCGTGCCGAAGTGCTCGTCCTTCTGGTGGCGCAGGACGACCTCGCCCTTTTCCTGCCCCTTCTTGGTGAGCTTCTTGTAGGCCGCATCGATGGCCAGACCGAAATGCTTGGCCAGGCGTTTGACATCCGCTTTGGAGACGACGATCCGCGGGTAGGAGCAACAGTAGGCCGGACATCGGTCGCAGTTGTAGTAGGCTCGGTCTTTAGGCATCCGGGTTATCGGCTCCAATAACTAAACACGCGGCGGCCGTCGGGAGGCGGCGCGACGGGCCGGACCATGCCATAGACGCACCGGTGATGGCCAAGGACTTTTCGCCCTCGGTTGCAGGAAAGGCCGGCGGCTGATATGCGGCAGGCGGGAAGGCGGATGCATGGACGACAATCGATTGCCGACTGAGCTTTGGGTCACGGCCCATCTGCGCCAATGTGCCGCCAAGGCCATCATCGCCACCGTCGCGCGCCGCGGCGAGGCCATGGGCGGCATGGTCCTTCTCAAGCTGAATCAATTGGCGGCCGGGTGCCGGCTGCTCAGCCAGACACGGGATATCGAAGGGCGCCTCGCCTGGTTCCCGGCCCTGGAGGGAAAGCTGGTCACGGAGGCCGACGCGGACGCCTATATCGCGCGTGCGGTCAAGCGGGATCCGGACCTGTGGGTGATCGAGGTCGAAGACCGTGACGGCCGCCACCCGTTCGAGGGCAAGGTGCTTTGATTCCGGGTGGCCAATCGGGAGAATCTTTTGGCGCGTGGCTCAACGCCTATTCGTTCATGACCTGGTGCTTGGCCTCGTCGCGCAGCTCGTCCATCTTCTTGCGCAGGAGATGCTCGCTCATGTCCACTTTCTTGGCCGACAGATCGGCCAGGATCTTGCGCACCACGTCGGCATCGCCGGGCTCCTCGAAGTCGGCGGCCACCACTTCCTTGGCATACGCCTCCGCCTCGCTCCCGGTCATGCCGAGCAATTCCGCGGCCCAGAGCCCGAGCAGCTTGTTGCGCCGGACCTCGACCTTAAACTGCAAATCCTGGTCGTGCTTATACTTATCCTCGAACGCCTTCTCGCGATCATTGAAGGTGGTCATGAATCGGGGTCTCCACTTGGACTGTGCCGCTGTCTCAGGGCCGTTATGAATTGGCCGGTGGCCGCCTGCTTGCCTTCCACCCCATGGGGTGTTATGCGCAATCCACCCGTTATAGCCACTTGCCACGGATAGGCAAACCGCGAGGACGGCCCGCCCATGTGCTCAGTCGTTATTCTTCGCCGTCCGGGGCATCCCTGGCCCTTGCTCCTGGCGGCCAATCGGGACGAGATGAAAGACCGTCCGTGGCAATCGCCGGCCCGCCACTGGCCGGCGCAGCCGCAGATTATCGGCGGCAAGGATGATCTGGCGGGCGGCGCCTGGATCGGCTTGAACGATCTGGGGGTGACGGCCGGGGTACTCAACCGAGTCAATTCCCTCGGACCGCGCCCTGGCAAGCGCAGCCGCGGCGAGCTGGTGCTGGAGGCCCTGACTCAACCCACGGCCTCGGCGGGGGCAACCCGCATATCTCTGCTCGATGCCACCGCCTTTCGCAGCTTCAACCTAGTGGTGGCCGACCGCAAGGACGCCTACTGGCTGCGCAATGCCGGCGACGAGGATGGCCAGAACACCGGCCGGGCCCGGATCGAGATTTTCGAGCTGCAGCCCGGCCTGTCCATGATCACGGCGCGCGACCGCAACGACCCGGCCAGTGCCCGAACCCGGACCAATCTGCCCTTGTTCGAGGCGGCGAAGGCACCGGACCCGGCCACCGGCCAGTGGCGTTCCTGGCAAAAGCTATTGGGCAGCCGGCGGCATGAACCCGAGGACGGGCCCGAGGCGGCCATGACCATCGTCACCGACTATGGCTTCGAGACCGTCTCAAGCTCCCTCATCGGCCTGCCTGGCCTGCCGCAGAGCGCCCGCGGCCGCCCGGCCAAGCCGGTCTGGCTGTTCGCCGACGGGCGACCGGACAAGGCGCCCTACAAGCCGGTCGATCTCTAGTTTTTTTTTGCAAATTCAACCCGCTGGGCCCTCCCCCCCAGGGCCGTGATTGTGTTGCCCTTGGACGCCTGCTATGACTCGTAAATACCACTTCCCCGGGGCGCCTCCACGGCCGCACCACGGGGGCTCCTTCGGCCGCGGAAGGCCCACTGGGATGGCGAAAATGCGACGCAGGCGGATTTACGAAGGCAAGGCCAAGGTCATGTTCGAGGGGCCCCAGCCGGGCACCCTGGTCCAGTATTTCAAGGACGACGCGACCGCCTTCAACAACAAAAAACGCGGCATCATCACGGGCAAGGGGGTCCTGAACAACCGCATCTCCGAATACCTGATGCTGCGCCTGGCGGACATCGGCGTGCCGACCCATTTCGTCCGCCGCCTCAACATGCGGGAGCAACTTGTTCGGGAAGTCGAGATTGTTCCCATCGAGGTGGTCATCCGCAATATCGCGGCCGGGTCCATCTCCCAGCGCCTGGGTCTGGAGGAAGGCACCCAGCTTCCCCGACCCATCGTCGAGTATTACCTGAAGAACGACGAGCTGGGCGATCCCATGGTGACCGAAGAGCACATCACCGCCTTCAACTGGGCCAACACCCAGGACCTGGATGACATGCTGCAACTGGCTCTGCGGGTGAACGACTTCCTGTCCGGTCTGTTCTTGGGGGTGGGCCTGAAACTGGTGGACTTCAAGCTGGAATTCGGCCGCCTGTGGGAAGAGGACGATATGCGCATCGTCGTCGCCGACGAGATCAGCCCGGATTCCTGCCGCCTGTGGGATGTGAAGACCAACGAGCGCCTGGACAAGGACCGCTTCCGCCGGGATATGGGCCGGGTCGAGGAAGCCTATCAGGAAGTGGCCCGCCGCCTGGGCGTGCTGCCGGAAAACGGCCTGGCCGAGGTCACCCGCCCGACATTGGTGGAATAGGCGCATCGCGGCGCGGGCGGAATAGCCGGATCGCGACCGGCGCCCGCACGGCGGAACTGGTCGCGAAGTCCCCGAAAGCCCTATAAAACGCTCAGGACCTGCGCGGCGTCTTGGCCGCATTGGTCCAGACCAGACGCGGCCCGGTGAACCGCCGGGCGTCCCAGAACTCGACCCCCGGATCCCGGGCCATGAGCGTGCGCAGCGGCGGCGTGGGCAGCCGCGCATTGGCGCGCGCCTGTTGCCCATCCTTGACCTCCTGCAACGAACGCAGAGGCTTCAGCAAATACGGGCTGACCATCCCATCCCCACGACCCCAGAAAACCCCAAAGCACCCCGGTTAACAGATCGTTACTATGCCAGATAAGTGTATCTGCGGCAATGGAGCGCCAAGCTCACCGGCGTGATCTGGCGGTGCCGTTCCCGGCGCAATGGGACACCGCACGGCCGGTTATGGTGTTTGATGACCGGTGTCCTCAGAAACATTTATGTAATAGGATATAATTCCTGATTACTCCCATTGCGGCATCGCCCTGCCTTTGACGTGGCCATGTTCCCATGACCCGGTGCCTTGTCTCGCCCAGACACCGCCGTTAGAGTGCGCGCCGGTAACAACCCATCGCTCGATTCGGGAGAGTCCTCGGTGAAGGCCCGCGTCTATGTGACCCTCAAATCGGGCGTTCTGGACCCGCAGGGCAAAGCCATTCAGCATGCCCTCGGCACATTGGGCTTCGCCGGCATCGACAGTGTTCGCCAGGGCAAGGTGATCGAGCTCGATCTCGCCGAAACCAGCCCGGACCAGGCGCGCCGGAGCCTGCGCGACATGTGCGAGCAGTTGTTGGCCAATACGGTCATCGAGAATTACACCATCGAGCTTGACGGTCACCACGCCCCGTGAACACCGCCGCGCCGCGCAATGTCTACTGGCGTCCCTGGGACGAGCCGGGGCTTGAGCATCTGCATGTGACCTTCGCCGCCGAGGGCGTGCGCGCCATCGGCCTGATCCTGCGCAAGCTCGGCGATGCCCATTTGCGCTGCCGCTATGAATTGGAGACGGATGCCACGTTCCGCACACGCAAACTATCGTTCGCGGTGATGCCCAGCGGCGGGAGCGCAGGCAACCGCCTGGCCCTGGAGTCCGATGGGGACGGCCATTGGCGCGTCAACGGCGAGCCCCGGCCCGATCTGGCGGGCTGTCTGGAGCCGGACATACAGATCAGCCCGTTCACCAACACCCTGCCGATCCGCCGCCTGGACCTGGAAGCCGGGGCCGGCGCCGATATCCGGGTGGTCTATGTGCCACTGCCGGATTTGACGCCACGCGCGGCCGATCAACGGTATACGTGCCTCAAAAAACTCGGTGCCAGCGGCGGTCGCTATCGCTATGACGATGCCCACTGGAAATTCACGGCGGAGCTTCCCGTCGATGCGGATGGCCTAGTCACCGACTACCCCGAACTTTTCGAGAGGGTGTGGCCCACATGAAGGCGGCGGTTATCGTCTTTCCCGGCTCCAACTGCGACCGCGACGTGACCGTGGCGCTGCGCCAATCCATGCGCACCGGAGGGGGCAAGAGTGAACCCACCCTGGTCTGGCACAAGGAATCGGATTTCCCCGGCGTGGACCTGATCGTGCTGCCCGGCGGATTTGCCTTTGGCGACTACCTGCGCGCCGGCGCCATGGCGGCGCGTTCGCCGGTGATGAAGGAAGTGGTGCGCCGCGCCGGCAAGGGCGTGCCGGTGCTGGGCATTTGCAATGGATTCCAGATTCTGACCGAGGCCGGCTTGCTGCCCGGGGCGCTGATGCGCAATGCCGGTTTACGGTACGTCTGCAAGGATGTGCACGTGCGTGTGGAAAGCAGCCAAACCGTCTTCACCAGCAAGTACGAGACCGGCCAGCCCTTACGTATCCCCATCGCCCATCACGACGGAAATTATTTTGCCGACGAGGCCGGACTGGCGGCCCTGGAAGACCGCGGTCAGATCGCCTTCCGCTATTGCGAACCGGACGGCACCTTGGATGCCACCGCCAATCCCAACGGCTCGGCCCGCAACATCGCCGGCATCTTCAACAAGACCAAGACCGTGCTGGGCATGATGCCGCACCCGGAACGGCTTGCCGATGCGCCGCTCGGCGGCACCGATGGACGCCCCATGTTCGATGGCCTGGTCGAGGCGCTGTCGTGACCGAGGTGACCCCGGCGGTCGTCGCCGAACACGGCCTCAAGGCGGACGAGTACCAGCGTATTCTGGACATCCTGGGCCGGGCGCCAAATCTGCTGGAGCTCGGCATCTTTTCGGTCATGTGGTCGGAGCATTGCTCCTACAAATCGTCCAAGGTGTGGCTGAAGACCCTGCCGACCACCGGCGCCTGCGTCATTCACGGGCCGGGCGAGAATGCCGGCGTCATCGACATCGGCGAGGGTCAGGCCGCCATCTTCAAGATGGAGAGTCACAACCATCCCAGCTTCATCGAACCGTATCAGGGAGCCGCCACCGGCGTTGGCGGCATCCTGCGCGATGTGTTCACCATGGGCGCCCGGCCGGTGGCCAACCTCAATGCGTTGCGTTTCGGCGATCCGGAGCATCCGAAGACCCGGCGGCTGGTGGCCGGCGTGGTCGCCGGCATCGGCGGCTATGGCAATTGCGTCGGCGTGCCGACCGTGGGTGGCGAGGTGAATTTCGATCCCGGCTATAACGGCAACATCCTGGTCAACGCCATGACCGTAGGCATCGCGCCGGTCGACCGGATCTTCACCTCCCAGGCCAGCGGCGCCGGCAATCCCATTGTTTATGTTGGATCGAAGACCGGCCGTGACGGCATCCACGGCGCTACCATGGCCTCCGCCGAGTTCGCCGAGGGCACCGAAGAAAAGCGCCCCACGGTGCAGGTGGGCGACCCGTTCACCGAGAAGCTGCTGATCGAGGCGTGCCTGGAGTTGATGGAGACGGACGCCATTGTCGCCATTCAGGACATGGGCGCCGCGGGCCTGACTTCCTCATCCTTCGAGATGGCCTCCAAGGGCGGCCTTGGGGTGGAACTGGCCCTCGATAAGGTGCCCTGCCGCGAGACCGGCATGACCCCCTATGAGATGATGCTCTCGGAAAGTCAGGAGCGCATGCTCATGGTTCTCAAGCCGAGCCGGGAAGGCTTGGCGCGGCGAGTCTTCGAGAAATGGGATCTGGACTTTGCGGTGATCGGCCGCCTGACCGATACCGGGCGCATGGTGCTGACCATGAACGGCGAGACCGTGGGCGACCTGCCGATCGACCCGCTGGCGGAAGCGGCACCGGAGTACGAGCGGCCGTGGGAGCCCTCGCCGCCCCGGGCGGAGATCGCCGCCGCCGAGGTGCCGCCACCCAAGGACCCGGGCCAGGCGCTGCTGAGCCTGTTGAGCTCGCCGGATGGCTGCTCGCGGCGGTGGATCTGGGAGCAGTACGACCACATGGTCATGGCCGATACGGTCGCCCGCCCTGGCGGCGATGCGGCGGTGGTGCGCATCCACGGCAGCAACCGGGGCCTGGCAATGACCACCGACTGCACGCCGCGGTACTGCCTGGCCGATCCGGAGCGCGGCGGCGCCCAGGCGGTGGCCGAGGCCTGGCGCAACCTGACGGCGGTGGGGGCCACACCCCTGGCGATCACCGACAATCTGAATTTTGGCAATCCGGAGCGGCCGGAGATCATGGGTCAGTTCGTCGGCTGCATCAAAGGCATCGGCGCCGCCTGCCGGGCCCTGGATTTCCCCGTCGTCTCCGGCAATGTCTCGCTGTACAACGAGACCAACGGGCAGGGCATCCCGCCGACCCCGACCATCGGCGGCGTCGGCCTGATCGACGATCTCGAGGCGACGGCGACAATCGCCTTCAAATCCGCCGGTGAAGCCATTGTACTCATTGGAGAAACAACAGGTCATCTCGGCGCGAGCCTGTATCTGCGCGAGATCGCCGGGCAGCGCGATGGGGCCCCGCCGCCGGTCGACCTGGCGGCCGAGAAGCGGACCGGCGACCTGGTGCGCGGCCTGATCGTCGGGCGGGCGGTTACCGCCTGCCACGACCTGTCGGACGGCGGCCTGGCGGTGGCCTTGGCCGAGATGGCCCTGGCGGGCGGCCTGGGGGCCACGGTGCAGGCGCCGGACGGCGATCTGCCCCTGCACGCCTGGTTGTTCGGCGAGGATCAGGCGCGCTATCTTGTGACCGGGACAGCGGCGGAGGCGGTTCTGGAGGCGGCGCGGCAGGCCGGGGTTCCGGCCCTCCGGATCGGGGTGACGGGCGGGTCCGGATTGACCTTGCCGGGGGCGGCACCCATATCCATGGACAGGCTGCACGCCGCGCACGAAGGCTGGCTGCCCGGCTATATGGGTGGCTAAAGGGCGGATTGGGGACAGACTAGGGGTTTGGCGCAATGGCCATGAGTCCGGCGGAGATTGAAAGCATGATCAAGGCGGCAATTCCCGACGCCCAGATCGATATCGAGGATTTGCGCGGCGACGGCGACCACTATGCCGCCTACGTGATTTCCGCTACTTTCAAGGGCAAGACTCGGGTACAGCAGCACCAGATGGTCTATCAGGCGCTGCGCGGACGCATGGGAAACGAGCTGCATGCCTTGGCGCTGCAAACGTCGGTACCGACCGAAGCTTAAGGCCCGTCAGGGCCGACTGAACACGGATATTGAGGACTGGAACCATGGATAGCCACGTCGCGGAACGCATCCGCCATGAGATTCAAAGCAACGACGTCGTCCTTTTCATGAAGGGCACACCGGTCTTTCCGCAGTGCGGCTTTTCCGCGGCGGTGGTTCAGGTACTGTCGCACCTGGGCGTCAAATTCAACGGCATCGACGTGCTGCAGGACCCGGGCCTGCGCCAGGGCGTCAAGGACTTCAGCAACTGGCCGACCGTGCCCCAGCTCTACGTCAAGGGCGAGTTCGTCGGCGGCTGCGACATCGTCCGCGAGATGTTCCAGTCCGGCGAGCTGCAAGGCCTGCTGCAGGAAAAGGGCGTCCAATCCCAACCGGCCGCGTGAGCCGGGCGATCGCCTCTTTCTTTCACGTTCGTTGGCGACAGGGACAAGCCGAACCCTTTGGCATGAGGTGCGGCCCTCTGCCAGGGCGGGTCGCGCCGTGGTGACGCTCAAATCCCTCGATCACGTCAACATCCGCACCGCCCGCCTCGCGGAGGTGGCGGCGTTTTATGCCGAGGTTCTGGGCCTCAAGTCCGGCGCCCGCCCGCCGTTCAGCTTTGGCGGCGCTTGGCTCTATTGCGGGGACCGGGCGGCGATCCACGTGGTCGAGGTGGCCAAGACACCGACCAACACCGAGCCGCGCATCGATCATTTCGCCTTTCGCGCCCAGGGCCTGGCCGAATTCCTGGCCCGCCTCCGCCAAATGGGGGTGGCCTATCGGATCGGCGTGGTGCCGGACTATGGCATTCGCCAGGTCAATGTCCGGGACCCGGACGGCAACCGCATCGAGATACAGTTCGCCGCCACCGAAGAGGCCGACCTAGGCGATTTTCCGGGCTAGACCCGGCGCCGGGGAGGCGCCGGGGTCGGGGCCGTTAGCGCGAATAGAACTCGATGATCAGGTTCGGCTCCATCTTCACCGGATAGGGCACGTCCTCGAGCTTTGGCGCGCGGATGAACTTGGCCTTCATGTCCTTGTGGTCCACCTGGATGTACTCGGGCACGTCCCGCTCCGGCGATTCCACACCCTCCAGCACGATGGCCAACTCGCGGCTTTTCGCCTTGATCTGAATCTCATCGCCATCGCTGACCTGATAGGACGGGATGTTGACCCGCTTGCCGTTGACCTGGATGTGGCCATGGTTGACGAACTGACGGGCGGCGAAGACCGTGGGCACAAACTTGGCCCGGTAGATCACCGCATCCAGGCGCCGCTCCAAAAGCTCGATCAGGCGCTGGCCGCTATCGCCGCGGCGGCGCGAGGCTTCCTGGTAATAGCGGCGAAATTGCCGTTCGCCGATGCTGCCGTAGTAGCCCTTGAGCTTCTGCTTGGCCATCAGCTGAGTGCCGTAGTCGGACGGCTTGCGGCGCCGCTGGCCATGCTGGCCGGGGCCGTATTCGCGCTTGTTGATCGGGCTTTTCGGCCGTCCCCAGAGGTTGACACCCAGGCGGCGGTTGATCTTGTACTTGGATTGTTCACGCTTCGACATAGGTCGTGCGTCTCCTTTGACTCGTCGCTTGTTGTCCCGGTAGTCCCATCCGGCCCCGAAGGGCCGGTGGGCGGGGATATAGGGGGTCCAGCCCCCCCCAGGCCCACGTTCCCGGGAATAGGCTCGGACTATACGGAACGGCGCCCGGATGTCAAACCGGGCGAAATGGGGAGCCGGATGTCCCCTACCCCGCCCTTCGCCGCAGGATTTGGATGGCGATGAAGGTCATGACCACGTCGCCGATCTGGTTCTTGACCTCATAAGCCATGTGCAGGATGCCCCGGTCGGGCTGGGATTTGGAGGCGCGCTTGGACTTGACCGTGGCCTCGGTGTGCAGGGTATCGCCCGGGCGCACCGGCTTGAGCCAGCGCAGCTCGTCGAAGCCGGGCGAGCCCAGGGAACAGTGCTTGATCACGCCGGTATCGTAGAAGGCGCGGAAGGTGATCGCCAAAGTCTGAAAGCCGCTGGCGATCAGGCCGCCGTAGGGAGTATCGGCGGCGGCTTCCTTGTCGATATGGAACGGCTGCGGATCGTAGAGCAGGCCAAAATCGAGAATCTGGCTTTCGCTGAGAGTGATGCCGCGGCTGACGAAGCGCTCGCCCACCTGAAAGTCGTCAAAAAACCGGTCCTGCATCCCTGCCCCTCATGCCCATCTTGCGGAAAACGGGGCGAGTATGCGGTCAGGGCCGGCCGATGGGCAAACCTTCGGTGATCAGGTCGACCGCCAGATCGCGGCGCATCGTGCGCACATCGTCCAGCGGGTTGTCGTAATACGCCGGTATTTCGGTGAACCCCAGGTTCTCATACAGGGTCCGGGCCGTGGTCATGTGCCCCAGGGTATCCAGGCACATGGCCGCATACCCGGCATCGCGCGCCGCCCGGACGCAGGTCACGGCCAACCGCCGGCCCAGGCCGAGGCGGCGATACTCGTCGCGCACCCACAGGCGCTTCATCTCGCAGGTGCCCTCCTCCAACGGCCGGAAGGCGATGGTCCCGGCCACCTTGCCATCGACGCGGGCCAGCCACAGGCCGCCGTGCGGCGGCGCATACGCGCCCGGCAGGCCGGCCAACTCCGCCTCGAAATCCTGGAAGCACAGATCGACCCGCAGCCAGTCGGCGTATTCACGGAACAAATCGCGCACGGTCTCCATGTCGGGCGCGCCCTCGGCCCGCGTCAGGACGATGCGCCTAGTCATGACGGCGGCCCAGCCGACACGGCTGTGCCCGATTGGCATTGGTTCGCATGTCGCACGTCCGGTGATTGCGTACGTAGGGCATCGAATCACGACTGAGCGGACTCATTCAACTCAAAACACGCCGGACACCTTTACCACATGCTTCAACGCAGGTTCGGGGGCCGCGTGCCTAGAGGCGGATGCGGCCTTGCAGATATGGGGCAACCTGGCCGGTCAACAGCACCCGGTCGCCGCGCAACTCGACCGCCAACTCGCCGCCCCGGTGCGAGATTTGCAGCGCCGCCATGTGCGTCTTGCCCAGCCGCTCGGCCCAATAGGGCGCCAGGATGCAGTGCGCCGAGCCGGTCACCGGGTCTTCGGGGATACCCGCGCCCGGTGCGAAAAAGCGCGAGACGAAATCGCAACGATCGCCCGGCGCGGTCACGATGACCATGCCCATTTCAATCTCCGCCACCTTCGCGAAGTCGGGCGATAGGTTGGCGATCTTCGCCTCGTCCGCATAGACCGCCATCATATACGCGGACCGCCACACCTCGACCGGCGCGGCGCCCAGGGCCGCCGTCATTTCGGCGCTGACCTTCACGCGCTCGGGCGGTTGCGCCGGCAGGTCGAGACAATAGTCGTCGCCTTCACGGGTCACGATCAGTTGGCCGCTGCGCGTGTGGAAGCGGGCCTCGCGCCGCTCCGGCTGCAGATCGTTGAAGATCACGTAGGCGCTGCCCAGGGTGGCGTGACCGCACATGTCCGCCTCGACGGTCGGTGTGAACCAACGCAAATCGAACGCATCGCCGCGCGGCACGAAGAACGCCGTCTCCGCCAGGTTGTTCTCGGCGGCGATCGCCTGCATCACGTCGTCCGGCAGCCAGGACTCCAGCGGACAGACCGCCGCAGGATTGCCGGCAAACACCCGCGATGCGAAGGCATCGACCTGATAAATCGGAATATCCATGTTCTGAAACTCCTTGATATCGTTGTGACTTTAAGACACACGGCGCGCCCATGCCACGCCGCCGAGAATGGCCGCCGTCGCCACCACCATCGGCACGGTCAGCGGTTCGGCGAGGATGGCCATGGCCAGGGCAACCCCGATCAGTGGTTGCAAGAATTGAGTCAAGCCCGTGCGGCCAATGTCGCCATGTCCCAGCGCCCAATACCAGCCGGCATAGCCAACGATCGATGACAGGATCGCCAAATAGAACACGGCGCCCCAGGCCCGCGGCCCGACCTCGGCCAGGGCGGATAGACTGAGCGCAAACGGCAGCAAGGGCACTAGGGTCAGGCCGCCGATGACGATGCCCCACAAGGTGATGGCCCAGCTTCCCGTCTCCCGCGCCGCCCGCGCGCCGGTGACATACCCGGCGGCGGCGGCCACGGCGCTGGCCAGGACCAGCAGATCGCCAGCCGCCGTGGCGCCGCCCTCGCCGCTGAGACCAAAGCGGGCGCCGACCAGCACCGCCGTGCCGGCCAGGGCCACACCGCAACCCAGCCACCAGCGCCCGCCCGGAATCCGCCGGTCCAGGAGCGCCGCGATCAGGCCGGTGAAGACCGGCAAGGCGCCCAGGATCAGCGCCGCATGGCCCACGCTGGTCTGCTCGACGCCCAAGGAAAAGAGCAAGGGAAAGGCGGCAAATCCACCCAGCCCGGACACCGCCAGATAGCGGCGGCTGCGGTTTCCACGCGGCAGCCGCAGCCGGCCGATGAGAAGCAAGGGCAGTGCCGCCATGGCCGAGAACATGGTGCGCAGGATCGCGGTGGCGACCGGATCGATCTCGGCGACCGCCATCTTGGTGGCCAGGGGTGTCGCACTCCACAGGGTCACCACCGCCAGGGCCGTGACCGTGGCAATCGCGTCCATTGAAAGGGCGCGCTCAGACACCGGACCACACCCACAGGACCGCGGTCAGGCCGGCCAGGCCGGCCAGCGCCAAGGCCATGGCCGGGCGCAGCAGGTCCGCCTCCCGACCCACTTGGCCGGTCACCGCCGCCGCCAGCACCACCCGCCCGGGCGAGGCCAGGGTGGCGTTGGCACCGGCGGCATTCTGCGCCGCTGCGACAAGATCCGCGGGCAAGCCCAGTTGCGCGCCGACGGCGCTTTGGAAGTGCGCGAACATGGCATTCGACCCGGCATTGCTGGCCGTCAGGAATCCGCCCAGGGCACCAACGGCGGGAAGCAGAATTATGTATAGTCCGCCCGCGCCCGCGGCGACAGAGGATGCCAGTGCCGATGTCATGCCGGCGGTCAGCATGACTTGGGAAAGGCATAAAAATCCGGCCACCGCCAATGTCGCGATGAGCCATTGGCGAAGGGCATGGCGCACCACTGCTAGCACACGCGCGCCGGTCAAACCCAGAATCGGCATCGCGGCGACAGCTGCGACCACCAGCCAAAAGCCGGGATGATAAAATACCGCCAAACGGAATCCAGCTGCCGGCTGACTCAACACAACCGCCTCTCCCAACCCGTGCGCCAACGGCGGCACAAGGCGCGTCATCAAGAGCATTGCCAGCAGAAGGACCAGGGGGCTGAGCGCCCGCACCGCGGGCAGCGGCCGATCCTGGTCCGGCACAGGTTTATCCACCGTGCGGCTGATCGCCAGGCCCACGGCGACAACCGCCAGGCCGCCGATCATGCCGGCCACCTCGATGCCGAGCAAGTGGCTGGTAGCGGCCAGGGTGGAGGCCAGAACCGCCGTATACAGAAACAACTCCGGCCAGCGCCGCCGCAGGGCTGCGCCCTTGCCGGCCAGCCACAACGCGGCCGCGCCGCACAGCAACATCAGTGGCACGCTCAGCGGCGCCGACAGAACGCCCATGCGCACCGCCGCTATGCCGGTCAGATCGGCGCCCAGGGTGGTGCCGATGCCCAACGCCCCCCAGGTCACGGCACATTGCCCGGTGAGCGCCAGCAGCGCTGCCTGTCGCGGCGCATAACCCAGCGCCATGAACAGCGGCGCCGCGACGACGATGCCGATGCCGAATCCGGTGGCCGATTCGAGGAACACCGAAATGCCGAGCACCATCAACAGGACTCGCCGCCCCGGATCGGGCACCGCCCGCGCCGCCGCCAGGGCAATGACGTCCAACGCCTGCCCCTCGCGCAGCACCGCATAGAGCAGCGTGCCGCCCAGCAGGACGTACGCCACGGACACCGTGGTCAAGGCACCGCCGGTGACCGCCTGCCCCACCTCGCCGGGCGGCAATCGATAATCGGGCACCAGCAACGCCACCGCCACGGCCACAGCCAAGCCGGCAGCCCCGGCGCGTAGCGCCGATTGGCGCAGGGCCAAGAGCAGCCCGACGGCTGTCAGGATCGGCGTGACCGCCAGAAGGGTCGCACCCACGGCCCTTTAGGCACGCCAGAACGGCTTGGTGACCTCGCGCAGGGCATCGGCCCGCGACAGCCCGATGTCGCGCAGCATATGGGCTTCCAGGGACGCCAGGACATGACGCTCATTCGCCCGATCCTGCCAGGTCAGCAACAGATTGGCGAAACGGGTCGCCACTGAGTCGCCGGAGCCCCCGAAACCGCCGACGCGCAGCAACAAGGCCACGGGCCAGGCCAGGATGGATCTGGTCCATATTGTATGCATACAAATTCTCGCGTTTTGAGGTGATTGATCTATATTGTCACTATAAAAAACATATCTCTTGCGATTGTAGGGCGTCAATGCGTATATTGTCACCATGACACCTTGGCAGCCGGATCTCGCCCGTTTCCCGGGGCCCCGCTACGTCGCCATCGCCGACGCCCTGGCGGCCGACATCACGGCCGGTCGTTTCCATACGGGCGACCGCTTGCCGACCCATCGCGACCTGGCCTGGCGCCTGGGGGTCACCATCGGCACGGTCAGCCGGGCCTATGCCGAGGCCGCCCGGCGCGGCCTGATCAGCGGCGAGATCGGCCGTGGCACTTACGTGCGCGCGGTTGCCCCGGCCGTGACCCATGCCATGGCCGGGAGCCAGCCGGCGACGGATGCATTCATCGACATGACCTTGAATTTTCCGCCGGCGATGAGCAATACGGCGGCCCTGTCGCAAACCTTGCACGCCATGGCGGACGACCCGGCGTCCATCGACTTGCTGCGCTACCACCCGAACAGCGGTATGGCCGCGCACCGGGCCGCCGGGGCGGAGTGGCTGTCCCGCAGCGGCGTATCATTACCGCCTGAGCAGGTGCTGGTCACCGCCGGGGCGCAGCATGGAGTCACCGTCGTCATGGCCGCCCTGACCCGGCCGGGCGATCATATCCTGACCGAGGAGACGACCTATCCGGGCCTGCAACTGATCGCCCGGTTGCTGGGATTGCAGTTATCGCCCCTGCCTCTCGACGAGCATGGGATCGTGCCGGATGCTCTCGATGCGGCCTGCCGGCGCGGCGGCTATCGCGCCGTGTATTGCATTCCCACCCTGCACAATCCGACCACTTCGACCATGCCGGCGGAGCGTCGGCAGGCCATCGTCGACATCGCGCGGCGGCATAACCTGCCGATCGTGGAGGATGACATCTTCCGCCGGTTGGCGGCCGCACCGCCGCCGACCCTGTTCTCCCTGGCACCCGATCTGGTCTACCATGTCACCGGCCTGTCGAAGACCACGGCGCCGGGCTTGCGGGTCGGCTATGTCGCGGCCCCGCCCACCGCCGTCGAACGCCTGGCCAGCGCCATTCGCACCACCTGCTGGATCGCCTCGCCGGTTTCCGTGGAGATCGCCAGCCGCTGGATCGGCGACGGCACCGCGGAACGTATTCTCGACGAGAGCCTGCAGGAGTCCGCCTGGCGGCGCGCGCGGGCGATGCAAGCCCTCGGCTGCTGGGATATCCGCTGCGAACCCGGCGCCCTGCATGTCTGGCTGCGCCTGCCCGAGCCTTGGCGTGCGACCGACTTCGCCACCGAGGCGAAGCGGCATGGTCTGGGCGTCACCCCGGCCGAGGCCTTCACCGTGGGCCGGCGCGTCCCGGTGCATGCCATCCGCGCCTGCCTGGGCCAGTTGCCGAGCCGGGAGGTCCTTGAGAAAGCCCTGGGCCTGTTGACCGATTTGCTTGAAGACCGGCCCTCGCAAGCCTTCGGCGCGATCGTTTAGTCGATCGGTCCTTTGAACGGCCGCACCGTGTGTCCGTGATTGACCGGCCCATGGCCGCGCCCCAGCCCCGGGGCAGTGCGGATCGCTTCGTGCAGATAGGCGCGGCCGCGCGCCACGGCGGCACGCATATCCAGCCCCTGCCCCAACCCGGTGGCGATGGCCGAGGCAAGGGTACAGCCGGTGCCGTGGGTATGCGGCGTGTCGATGCGCGGGCTGGTGAAGGTCTCAACCGTATCACCCGCCGCCAGAACGTCGATCACCGTGGAGCCCGGCAGGTGGCCGCCCTTGACCAGGACGGCGCCAGGTCCCATGCCCCGCAGCTTCTTGGCGGCGGCGATCATGCTGTCCAGATCGGTGACCGGCCGGCCGCACAGGCGCGCCGCCTCCGGCGCGTTGGGGGTGAGCAGTGTCGCGCGCGGCAACAAGCGTCCGGTCAGGCTGGCCACCGCGCCGGGGTCGAGCAGCGAGTCGCCGCTGGTGGCCACCATCACCGGATCGACGACAACGGGCAGTGACGGATCGAGCGAGTCGAGAACTTCGCGCACCGCCTCGATCACCGCCGCGTCGTGCAACATGCCGGTCTTCACCGCGTCGGCGCCGATATCTTCCAGCACCACGCGCATCTGGTGCTGGATGAATTTCGGTTCGATGCCGACGATGCCGAAGACGCCGCGCGTATTCTGCGCGGTCAGCGCGGTGATCGCGGTGGTCGCGTACCCGCCCAGGGCGGTGACGGTCTTGATGTCGGCTTGAATGCCGGCGCCGCCGCCGGAATCCGAACCGGCGACGATCAGCACACGGGCGGGCATGGCCACGGCAGCCGACTAGCCGCCAGCCGAGCCGGCGATGGCGCTGATGATGCTGTCCACGGCGGCACCCACCTGACGGGCATCCTGGCCCTCGCCCATGACCCGGATCAATGGTTCGGTGCCGGACTTGCGGACCAGCAGGCGGCCGCTCTCGCCCAAGGCGGTCTCGGCCTGCTTGATGGCGGCGATCACCCGCTTGTCCTCGAGAGGCGCGCCGCCGTTGAAGCGAATGTTCTTGAGAATCTGCGGCAGAGGCTCGAAAACCCGCGTGACGTCGCTCGCCCGCCGGCCGCTTTGCACCAGCACGGCGAGGATCTGCAGGGCCGCGATCAGGCCATCGCCGGTGGTGGTGTGGTCACTGAGAACCACGTGGCCGGACTGTTCGCCGCCGACGTTGAAGCCGCCCTCGCGCATGCGCTCGACCACGTAGCGGTCGCCGACCGGCGCCCGTTCAAGGGTCAGGCCAAGAGTGCCGAGAAACCGCTGCAGGCCCAGATTGGACATGACCGTGCCGACCACGCCGCCGCCGGTCAGCTGCCCGGATTGCGCCCAGGAGCGGGCGACCAGCGCCAGCACCTGGTCGCCGTCGACCAGCCGCCCGGTCTCATCCGCCAGCACTACCCGGTCGGCATCGCCATCCAGCGCCAGACCCAGATCGGCGCCGTGCGCCACCACCGTCTGCTGCATGGCCTCGGGCTGGACCGCGCCGCAGTCCTTGTTGATGTTGAAGCCGTCGGGCGTGACCGCGAGGGGCACCACCTCGGCGCCCAGTTCGTAGAGCACCTTCGGCGCCACCCGGTAGGCGGCACCATTGGCGCAATCGACGACGATTTTCAGACCGTCCAGGCGCAAGCCCTTGGGGAAGGTGTTCTTGACAAATTCGATGTAGCGGCCAACCGCGTCATCCAATCGCCGGGCCTGGCCCAGATGATCGGCGGCTGCCAGATCGACGGCGCCGCCATGTCCAATGCGCGCTTCGATGGCCCGCTCGATGTCGTCGGACAGCTTGTAGCCGTCCGGCCCGAACAGCTTGATGCCGTTGTCTTGATACGGGTTGTGGGAGGCCGAGATCATGACTCCCAGATCGCCGCGCAGCGAGCGGGTGAGCATGGCCACCGCCGGAGTCGGCAACGGCCCGAGCAGCACCGCATCCATGCCCACGGCGATGAACCCGGCGGTCAGCGCCGGCTCCAGCATATAGCCGGACAGGCGGGTGTCCTTGCCGATGACCACCAGATGGCGGTGATCGCCGCGATGAAACTGGGCGCCGGCCGCCTTGGCGACCGCCAGGGCCGTTTCCGCGGTGATCGGCTCGCAGTTGGCCGTCCCCCGTATGCCGTCGGTGCCGAAGAGCTTGCGCATGATGCCTCGACTTAACGCCGCGCGCGGTTAATAAATCCGGAAGTCCGCCTTATAGCAGATGCGGCGCCGGCAAACACCGGCCGTCTTGCCAGCTTCATCTTAAGGCCACGTATCGCATATCGGCTCACCCCCCACCCTAGCCCTCCCCACAAAGGGGGAGGGGAAAATCAGTGACATCACTACTTCCCCCTCCCCCTCGATGGGGGAGGGTCGGGGTGGGGGTGACTCTCAGACGTTCGACATTCGGCCCCCTCGCCCTCGATTGCCGCCCAGATGGCCAGGGCCTGGACGGTTTCCGGCGCATCGTGGACACGGATGATCTGGGCGCCCCGGGCAGCCCCCGCCAAGGCCGCGGCCAGGGAGCCGGGCAGCCGGTCCTTGGCCGCTTCGGCACCGGTCAGCCGGCCGATGAAGGCCTTGCGGCTGACGCCGAGGACCAGGGCGCAGCCCAGGCCATGCAGAACGGCCAAGTGATCGAGCAGGCGCAGGTTGTGGGCCAGCGACTTGCCGAAACCGATACCGGGATCGACGGCGATTCGCTCCGGCGGGATGCCCGCCGCCATGCAGGCAGCCGCCCGCGCCGCCAGGAAATCGTGCACATCCAGCGGCACATCGTCATAGCGCGGCGCCTTCTGCATGGTCTGTGGCTCGCCCAGCATGTGCATGAGAATGACCGGAGTTTGGCGCCGGGCGGCCAGGGCCAGGCTCACGGGATCGCCGGTCAAGGCGGTCACATCGTTGATGATCCGGGCGCCGGCATCCAAGGCGGCGGCCATGACCGCGGCACGCCGGCTATCGATGGAGACCAGGCAGCCGGCCTCGGCCAAGCCGGCGACCACGGGCAGCACCCGGCGCAACTCCTCCTCGACCGGCACCGGTGTGGCCCCGGGCCGGGTCGATTCGCCGCCCACATCGAGGATCGCGGCCCCGGCCGCGCGCATGGCCAGGCCATCGGCAATCGCCCGCTGCGGATCGAGGCGGTCGCCGCCGTCGGAGAAACTGTCGGGGGTTATGTTGAGGATGCCCATCACCCGGGGCGGCCACAGGTCCAGTCCGGCGAAGGCGGGGCGTTCGGCACTCAGCCGCCGTAGCAGATCCCGGGCGGCATCGGCCAGGCCAAAGCCCTCGGCCCAGGCCACGGCCTGACCGGCATCGACGACGGCGCGGGCCTGTTCGTGCGGGCCGTCGCGAACCACGGCCTCGCACCGATGGTAGCGCAGCGGCCCGCCGGCCAGCGCCAAGTCATCGGTGTCAGCGCCTACCTCGACCAGCGGGCGAAGCGTGAGTGTCTTGGCCATGGCTGGAGCCTATACCGCGCCGCGCCGCATACGCAAAAGCCCCGCGCGGTGCGCGAGGCCATGCGTCGTTCAATAAAAAATCGGACTGAGCGAAGGCTCAGCTGCCGGGCTGCGGCTCCGGCTCCAGCCCGCCCGGGGCACCCTTGCCCCGGCCCTTGGTCGGCTTGCCGCTGGGCGGCACCGACGTGCGCCGGCCGCTCGCACCCTTGGTGTCTTCGGGATCGGACCGGTCCACAGGCTCGCCGCGCAGGACCGCCTGCACCTCGTCGCCGCTCAGGGTCTCGTACTCGAGCAAGCCCTTGGCCACGGCGTGCAGATCATCCATGTGCTCGGTCAAAACCTTGCGCGCCAGACGTTCGGCCTCGTCGATGATGCGGCGGATTTCCTCGTCGATGATCTGCGCCGTCGCCTCGGAGATATGCTGGCTGCGCGCCACCGAATGGCCGAGGAAAACCTCTTCCGTATTTTCGTTATAGCGCAGCGGCCCAAGCTTTTCGCTCATGCCCCATTCGGTGACCATGGAACGGGCCATACTTGTCGCCCGTTGGATATCGTTGCCGGCGCCTGTGGTGATGTTCTCCGGCCCGTAGATCAGCTCCTCGGCCACCCGGCCGCCGTACATCATGGCCAGCTTGGCCGCGATCTCGGCCTTCTTGTAGCCATAGCGGTCGCGTTCCGGCAGGTTCATGGTCAGGCCCAGGGCCCGGCCGCGCGGGATAATGGTGACCTTGTGCAGCGGGTCGTTGCCCGGCACGTTCAGGCCGACCAGGGCGTGGCCCGCCTCGTGGTACGCCGTCAGGGCCTTCTCGTCCTCGGTCATGACCATGGAGCGGCGCTCGGCACCCATCATCACCTTGTCCTTGGCGAACTCGAAGTCGGACATGGTGACGACGCGCTTGCCGGTGCGCGCGGCGATCAGTGCCGCCTCGTTGACTAGGTTGGCCAGATCGGCGCCGGAGAATCCGGGCGTGCCGCGGGCGATGACCTTAGGCTCCACGTCCGGCGCCAGCGGCACCTTGCGCATGTGCACCTTGAGGATCTTCTCGCGCCCCAGGATGTCCGGGTTCGGCACCACGATTTGCCGGTCGAAGCGGCCCGGGCGCAACAGCGCCGGATCGAGCACGTCGGGCCGGTTGGTGGCGGCGATCAGGATCACACCCTCGTTCGCCTCGAAGCCGTCCATCTCGACCAGCAACTGGTTCAGGGTCTGCTCGCGTTCGTCGTTGCCGCCGCCCAGGCCGGCGCCGCGGTGGCGGCCGACCGCATCGATTTCGTCGATAAAGATGATGCAGGGCGCGTTCTTCTTGCCTTGCTCGAACATGTCGCGCACGCGGCTGGCGCCGACGCCGACGAACATCTCGACGAAGTCGGAACCGGAAATGGTGAAGAACGGCACGTTGGCCTCGCCGGCGATGGCGCGGGCCAACAGGGTCTTGCCTGTGCCGGGCGGGCCGACCAGCAGACAGCCCTTGGGAATCTTGCCGCCCAGGCGCTGGAACTTCTGCGGGTCGCGCAGGAACTCGACCACCTCTTCCAACTCGTCCTTGGCTTCGTCGACACCGGCCACGTCGTCAAAGGTCACGCGCCCAACCTTTTCGGTCAGCAGACGCGCCTTGCTCTTGCCGAAGCCCATGGCCTTGCCGCCACCCGACTGCATCTGGCGCATGAAGAAGATCCACACGCCGATAAGCAGCAGCATCGGGAACCAGGAAATCAGGACGGAGAGCAGCGGGCTGACCTCCTCCGGAGGCGCCGCCTCTATGCGCACGCCATTCTGGCGCAGCCGATCCACCAGGGTCGGGTCTTCGGGGGTGAAGGTGCGGAATTGCTGGCCATCGCGGGTCGTCCCCTCGATTTCCCGGCCTTGAATCTTGACTTGCGAAACCTGGCCGTTATCGACCTGATCGACAAAGTCGGAAAACGCCAGCGGCTTCTGCCGCCCACTGTTCGACGACCCCTGAAACAGGTTGAACAGGGCGAATAGCAGCAGAACGATGACGAGCCAAAGTGCGGCGTTGCGGCTGAAATTCAAGTCCTAAACCCCTTCCTCAGCGCACCCTGCCCCCTGCAAGCCAGGCGCAAATCATGTTCGGTTTTTTTGAGTCTCTTGGCTATTAAGATAATGTGCGTTCTCGACTAAGCAACTGTAAAGGACCCGATGGTTAAAGAAATTCTTGGTGAAAAACCGGCACACACCATGGTTAAGAGATGGTTTCGACCCCGTTCGAAGCCAAGATGCGGCACCGAAATCACCCCCTGACCGTCAAACAACGCCGGAAGCCCAGGCCGGGCCGGCACCGGAATTGCCGCCGCCAGGGCCGGTACTCTGGCGTGCACCTGGGCACGCACCTGGGCCCAGCCATCGCTGCCCAGGGGGCCGAGCCGCAAGCCGCCCCGGCGCGGCCGGGCGCCGCGGCCGATGCGCAGGGCGAATCGGTGGTCCCACAGCAGGCGTTCGCCTGCTTTCACCGGCTGCGCGGCCAGGGTGGCCGGCTCGCGCACCACCAGGATACCCCCCTTCTGGGGGATGAAGCGGCAGCCGCCCAGGGTCGCCCCCGCCGTCATGCCGGCCACGATACGGCCGTAGAGCCGCTCCAGGCGCTCCAGGCGCGGCGGATACTCCTGGCCGCCCACCAGCATGGCGATGCGGGACAGGGCGCGTAGCCCCACCTCCGGGGCAGCAGCGGCCAAGGGAACGGGGTCGAGTCGGATGAAGCCGGCCGGGTGCACCACGGCGGCGCGGGCGAGGACCATGGCTGTGGTCCGCTCCAAGGCCGCCCGGGCGCGGCCCAGCCGGTCCGCCGTGGCGGCCAGGCGATCGGGGGTCAGCCCCTCCTCGGTCATATTCGGCTGCAATGCGCGCAGGCGCACCCGGGCATGCTTTGAATCGCGGTTGCTGGGGTCTTCGATCCAATCCAGGCCCCGGCGCCGCAGGGTCGCCCTCAGGCGCGCCCCGGGAACGCCGAGTACCGGGCGCAGGAGCCGCAGGTCCCGGTTCATGGCCACCGCCGGCATGGCCGCCAGGCCGTCCAGGCCGCTGCCGCGGCCCAGGCGCAGCAGGAAGGTTTCCGCCTGGTCCTCAAGCTGGTGACCGAGGGCCAGGTGGAGCACGCCGCGGCGGGCGCACCAGTCGTTCAACAAGCCATAGCGGGCCCGGCGGGCCGCTGCTTGCACATTGGCCGCCGGCTTGGCGCCGCGCCAGCGCAGGATGTGATGCGCCAGTCCCAGCCCGCCGAGAATTTTGCCGACCCGCACGGCCTCGGCGCCGGCGGCGGCGCGCAGCCCATGGTCGACGATCAAGGCCGTAACGGATCCGCCACGGGCCCGGGCCCAGCGCTGCAGCAGCACGGCGAGCGCCAGGCTGTCGGCCCCGCCGGATACGGCAACGGCCACGTGCGGTTTCGGCTCGAAGGGTTCGAATTCGGACATCAGCGCGGCGAACTCAACCGCGGTGACCGCCTCTGTCGTGCCCGCAAGGGGTGGGCTCATTGCCGCCCTTGCGTCAGCAGCCGAGGCGTTGCTGTTCCTGCTTGGCGCGCTGGATCAGCGTGACGGCCGCGTTCTTGTAACGCTTTTGCAGTTCGCTCAGGGTGCCGCAGGCATCCGCCTTGTTGCCCAGTGCCCCCAAAGCCAGACCCAGCTTGAGCAAATTATCCGGCGCCTTGGAATTGTCCGGAAACTCTTGGTAGGCCTCGGCGAAGGTCACCGCCGCCTGCTGAAAATCGCCGCGCACGTAATAGGTTTCGCCCAGCCAGTATTTGGCGTTGCCCGCCAGCGGGTCATTGGGATTCTGATCGATGAAGGCGCGCAAGGCGACTTCGGCATCGTTGTAGTTGGCCTGGCTGAGCAGCCCGAAGGCATGATCGTACTGTTCCTTGGGCGTGCCGCCCGACACCGCAGCGGTTTGTTGTGCCCCGGCATCCGATGCCGGCGGCACGGACCCGGTCGCCTGCTGCGCGCGCAGCTCCAGCACCTGCGCCGGATCGACGGTGCCGAGAACCCCCGGAGTGCCCGGTGAGGCCGGCGGTGTGCCGGTGAGCGGCGCCAAGCTGGCCGTGGACCCGGATGACCCCAGCGGAGGTGCTGCGGCCAGGCCGGGGGTCGCCTGCTCCAGGCGTTGCAAGCGCAACTCCAGATCGGCGGCCAGCCGGTCGAGCCGTTCGCTGACCTGGTTATAGCGGAACGAGGCTTCCTCGATCTGGCCGGTGAGGGAGCGCAGCTCATTCTCGAACTGGGACATGCGCAACTCGATCCGTGCCAGTGCCGTGGTCGCCGGCACGTCGCTCTCGATCGGCCCTTCCGCCGGCGGCGGCGGCGTCTCGCCGCGATAGACCTGGCGTTGCAGGGTGATCATTTCCCGCTGCAACCGGTCGATCCGGTCGATCAGCCCCTGCATCTGCGAATCCTGCGCCAGGGCGGCGGGGACCGCCGCCAGGACCGTAACAACGAAGAGGAGGGTCGCCAGAAACCCCGTCCCGACGGCGGTAAGACCGGCCAGGCCACTCGATAGCTTGGCTACCGGGATAACGTGATCAGTCTGGCCTTGTGCAGTATGACCGGGAGCCTGATGACCCGTGTGACGGCGGATTGGCGCTGACATCGTTCACCCTTGATAGTCGCGCGGCCCCGGAGGGGAACAGACGGGGACTGGTGCCCAGTGGTGTGCCGTATATTCTTGGCGGAATTATGGCACCGGCCGGGCTCCGGCACCAACGGGGCGGATGCCAGACTCCGTCAGCGCCACCCGGTCGCCCAAGACATCCAGCCCGGCAAAACCATCCCCTTGCCGAAAACCGGTTGCGGTCATGCCCAAACCTGGCCCGCGGCGATCTGCCGCGAACCAGGTTCAGATCATTCGATAACCCGTGGCCGGGCTAGTTGACGACGAAGACGCCGCGGCGATTTTGCGCCCACGATTCCTCGTTCGAGCCCAGTACCGCCGGCTTCTCTTTGCCATAGCTGATGGTCGAGAGCCGATTCGCACTGACGCCCAAGGCCGCCAGGTAATCACGTACTGAATTCGCACGCCGATCGCCCAGCGCGAGGTTGTACTCGCGTGTGCCGCGCTCGTCGGCGTGCCCCTCGATGGTCAGAGTCGCCGCCGGGTAGTTGTTGAGCCAGACCGCGAGAGCTTCGACGGTCCCACGCGCATCGGGCCTTAGATCGCTTTTGTCGAAATCGTAGAACACGCGATCGCCAACGTTCGCGACCAGATGTTCTTGCGTACCGGGGGTCGGGCCAGGAATCGACGAAACGCTTGGCGCCGTCGTTGATGTCGTACCACTGCCTGCCGCCCCCCCGGACTCTTCAGACGGTGTTGAGCACGCGGCCAATAGAAAGGATGCCGCAATGATAGTGAGGAACTTGAATCGCATTTGCTGCCCTCTCGAGAAATCCCCGGGTTCGGGTGAAGATAGGGTTGACCTAAGGCTGGTATGTATGGGGTCACCCTACGAGGAAAGAATACGTCGGGCGCACCGACATCCTGTCGGCGAATCCGGGCAGAATATACCGGTGACCCCCTATGGAATCAAGGGGGACCACGCCGGATCGGAACCATCTATTGGTGTCACGATTTCGCGTTCATTGAAACCGGTGAGATCAATTGTGAACAATTTTGACTCAACTTTGCCACGACTGTCGGCGCGCGACTGCCGGTAAAACGACAGCACGCGCCCGTTTGGCGCCCAAGTCGGCCCCTCCACCAGGAAGCCCTTGGTAAGCATTCGTTCACCACTTCCATCCGGGCGCATCACGCCGATGAAGAATTCGCCTTCGAAAATACGCGTGAAGGCAATCAAGTCGCCGCGCGGGGACCACACAGGCGTGGCATAGCGTCCCGGGCTGAACGTGATCCGGCGCACGTTACTGCCATCCGACGACATGACATAAAGCTGCTGCGTGCCGCCCCGGTCGGAATTGAAGACGACTTCCCGGTTGTCCGGCGAATAGGACGGAGACGTATCGATGGCCGGGTGGTCGGTCAGGCGGCTGACCTTACGGGTTCGCAGATCCATAGTGTAGATCTCGGAATTGCCTTGCCGGGCCTGGCTCATGATCACCTTGTTGCCATCCGGCGAAAAGCGCGGGGCGAAGGTCATGCCCGGAAAGTCGCCCAGGACCTCCTGCTGGCCGGTGGTCAGGTTGAACAAATAGACCCGCGGCACCTTGCCGATATAGGACAGATAAGTGATTTCCTGGGTGGTCGGCGAAAAGCGCGGGGTCAGCACCAGGGCGCCGCCGTCAGTCAGAAAACGGTGGTTTTCGCCATCCTGGTCCATGATCGCCAGGCGCTTGAGCCGCCGGTTCTGCGCACCGCTTTCGGCGATGTAGACGATGCGGGTGTCGAAATAGCCTTCCTCGCCGGTCAGGCGCTTGTAGATCGCATCCGAGATGATATGCGCCACCCGGCGCCAGTTGGCCGGCGTGGTGAAGTAGGCCAGTCCGGTCATCTGCGTCTCGGCGAAGACATCCCACAGGCGGAATTCGACGCGCAAACGCCCATCCACCTGTAATTGCACGGTTCCGCTGATCAGGGCCTGGGTGTTGATCAGACGCCAGTCGGCGAATCGGGGGCCGGCCCGCAACGTCGCCGGATCCTGAATGAAGGCGCCGCGATCGATCGGCCGGAACAGGCCGCTGCGCTCCAGATTGCCGGAGATGACGCCGGCGACATCGCTGCCGACCCGGGTTTCGTCGGGGGACTCGCCGAAGAATTCGGTCACCGCCACCGGCAGCGGCTCGACAAAGCCGCGCGTGATATCGACCACCAATTCGGCGCGCGCCGGTGCGGCGGTCATGGCGGCCATCGCCAGAACGGCAAAGACCATGACCATGCGGGCAGACAGGGTTTTCATATTGATTTTCATCATGTCCCTAACATCTCTCGCGGATTGAAGCGCAAGGTCAGCTCGCGCCAGATCTGGTACTTGTTCGTGGGTAAGCGGAACGGAGCACATTTGTAGATCGCATGCATCGCGTTCTCGGCCGCACTGCGGAAATAGCCGTCCCGTGACATTCGTGCAACATCGACGACGTCCGCCCGCTGGATCGAGCCGTCCGGATTCAGGGCGACGCGAATCTCGACGAGCATGTCCTCGGCGTCGACGGCGCCCGGATCGAGGCGCCAGCAATCGGACAACTGCTGCTGAATGGCGCTCACCATGTCGTTCTGCTCGAAGGCGCTGACCTGGCGGCTGACCGGCCCCGGCTGCTCCGCCGCCGGCTTTTCCTCCTGCGGCGGCGCCGGCTTCTCTTTCAAGCGCTCCACGTTGCGCAGGATCGAGGCCAGCGGATTCGGCGGCGGCTCTTCCTTTTTCTTCGGCGGCTCCTTGTATTCCGGCCGCTTGCGCGGCTTCGGCGGGATGGCCGCCACCTGTTCGGGCTCTGGCTCCGGCTTGACCTCGGGGACCGGCTCCGGCTCCGGTTCCGGCAACGCCTCCGCCTTCGGCGGCTCGGGAACCGGCTCCGGCTTCGGCGGCTCCGGTTCCGGAAGCGGTTTGGCCTGCTCGACCGGCGGCTCGGGTTTCGGCGCTACCTTCTC
>DASWJP010000196.1:0-2417 GCA_036397065.1 Kiloniellales bacterium
CTTGCCGGCGACTCGCGGGAAGGCGGCGATGGACTTGCCGAACTGCTGCCGGTCCAGGGCATAGCGCAGGCCCAGCTCCAGGGCATTCTGGGCCACGCCGACGGCGCGCGCCGCGGTTTGCACCCGGGCGGATTCGAAGGTGGCCATGAGCTGCTTGAAACCTTCGCCCTCGACGCCGCCGAGCAGGTTTTCCGCCGGCACTTCGAAGCCGTCGAAGGCGATCTCGTATTCCTTCATGCCGCGGTAGCCGAGCACCTGAATCTCGCCGCCGCTCATGCCCGGCGCCGGGAACGGGTCGGCGTCGGTGCCGCGCGGCTTCTCGGCCAGGAACATGGACAGGCCCTTGTAGCCGGTCTCGTTCGCATCGGTGCGGGCGAGCAGGGTCATCACGTCGCTGCGCGCCGCGTGGGTGATCCAGGTCTTGTTGCCCGTGATGCGGTAGGTATCGCCATCGCGCACCGCCCGGGTCTTCAAGGCACCTAGGTCGGAGCCGACGTTCGGCTCGGTGAAGACGGCGGTGGGCAAAATCTCGCCGGTGGCGATGCCCGGCAGCCAACGCTGCTGCTGCGCCGCCGTGCCGCCCAGGCGGATCAGCTCGGCGGCGATTTCCGAACGGGTGCCCAGCGAGCCGAGGCCGATATAGCCGCGCGACAGCTCTTCGGTCACCACGCACATGGCGGTCTTGCCCAGGCCGGTGCCACCGAACTCCTCCGGCACGGTCAGGCCGAAGACGCCCAACCCCGACAACTGCGCGATCACCGGTGCGGGAATCAGCTCGTCCTTCAAGTGCCAGCCGTGCGCCGCTTCGGCGTGTTCGTCGGCCAGCTTGTGGAACTGATCGCGGATCAGGATCAGGGTTTCGTCGTCCAGGGCCGCATCGCCGAAGTCGCCGGACTCCAACCCGCCGGCCAGCAACTCGGCCAGGCGCATCCGCGTGGCACCGGTATTGCCGCGGGCGATCAGGGTGCCGACCGCCGGTGCGGCGATCAGGCGTGCCACCGCATCCCCGTCCAGGCCCATATCGTTGGGGCGGACGATCTCCACCTGGCTCAGCGCGATGCCGCCGCTCATCTGCTGCAGGTATTCGCCGAAGGCCGCCTGCAGGATGAGGCGCTCCATCTCGCCCAGGCGGGCGCCGGCTTCCAGACGCTCGGCCCAGGCCAGCATCTGCGCCAAGGCGGTCACGTAGGTGGCCAGCCAGGCATAACCGTGCGCCGCGAACTGCTCGCGCTCCAGGGCCGCGCCATCCACTTTGCCGACGGGCGCCACCAGCGCGGCGACCGCCCGCTTGGCGGCGGCGGCGAAGTCCTCGGCGGCGTTCAGCGCCTGCCGGCAGGTGGGCAACAGGTCGGCGAGCACCGGCGATGCACTCGTGGGCGCGGCGGCGGGTCGGCTCATCGTCGACACTCTGATGGGGCGGGGCGCGCGCGCTTTACGCCGCCACCGCGTCCTCAAGGGTACGCAGGCCCGGTCGCTTGGCTTGCACCAGCACCGACATGTTTCCCGGCTTGTGCAGGTTCTGCATCATCTTGGTGTGGGCCCGCGGGATGTCGTGCCAGGAAAAGACCTCGGACATGCACGGGTCGATGCGCCGCTCGATGACCAGGGTGTTGGCCTGGCTGGCTTGCTTCAGGTTGGCGAAATGGCTGCCCTGGATGCGCTTTTGCCGCATCCACACGAAGCGGGCGTCGAAGGTGATGTTATAGCCCGTGGTGCCGGCGCAGAAGACCACCATGCCGCCGCGCTTGACCACGAAGCAGGAGACGGGGAAGGTCTGCTCGCCCGGGTGCTCGAAGACGAAGTCGACATCGTTGCCTTTGCCGGTGGTCTCCCAGATTGCCTTGCCGAACTTGCGCACTTCTTTCATGTAGGTGCCGTAGCCGCCGGTATCGTTCACCTCGGGCAGGCGGCCCCAGCAATCGAAGTCCTTGCGGTTGATGACGCCGCGGGCGCCCAGGCCCAGGACGAACTCGCGCTTGCTTTCGTCCGAGATGACGCCGATGGCGTTGGCCCCGGCGGTGGCGATCAATTGAATGGCCATGGAGCCCAGACCGCCGGAGGCGCCCCACACCAGCACGTTGTCGCCTGGGCGCAGGATGTGCGGCCGGTGGCCGAAGAGCATGCGATAGGCGGTGGCGAGAGTCAGGGTATAGCAGCCGCATTCTTCCCAGGTCAGGTGCTTGGGCCGGGCCATGACCTGTTGCGATTGCACGCGGGCGAACTGGGCGAAGGAGCCGTCCGGCGTCTCATAGCCCCAGATGCGCTGGGACGGCGAGAACATGGGATCGCCGCCGTTGCATTCCTCGTCGTCGCCGTCGTCCTGGTTGCAGTGGACCACCACCTCGTCGCCGACCTTCCAGCGGGTGACCTTGTTGCCCACCGCCCAGACCACGCCGGCGGCATCGGACCCGGCGACA
>DASWJP010000197.1:0-28403 GCA_036397065.1 Kiloniellales bacterium
CGCCGGTACCCTCTTCGTGCTGCCCGGCGCCGCGGTCATACTGATCCTCAGCATCCTCTATGCCGGTTTCCGCGACCTGGGCCTGGTTCAGGCCGTATTTTTCGGCATCAAGGCGGCCGTCCTGGCGGTCGTGGTGGAAGCCGTGCTCCGTATCGGCAAGCGGGCGCTGAAAAACAACCTCATGTTGGGCCTGGCGGCCGCGGCCTTCATCGGCATCTTCTTTTTCCAGGTCCCCTTCCCGCTCATCGTTCTGGCCGCCGGCCTGATCGGCTTTGCCGGCACCCATATGTACCCGGACCGCTTTGCCGTCGGCGACGGCCATAGCAGCAACGGACACGGGGCCCCGGTCGAGGCCATCATCGACGATGCCAGCCTGAGCCGCGTCAGCCCCACGTTGCGGCGCGCCGTGCGGATCACCAGCGTCTGCGTCGTCTTATGGCTTGGTCCGATCCTGAGTCTGGCCCTGCTCCTGGGGCCGGGCCACGTGTTTGTCCAGGAAGGTCTGTTTTTCAGCAAGATGGCGGTGGTGACCTTCGGCGGTGCCTACGCGGTTTTGGCCTATGTGGCGCAGCAGGCGGTGGAAATCTACGGCTGGCTGGCACCGGGGGAGATGCTCGACGGCCTGGGCCTGGCGGAGACCACGCCGGGGCCGTTGATCATGGTGGTCCAGTTCGTCGGCTACCTCGGCGCCTTTCGCAATCCTGGCAACCTCGATCCCATGCTGGCCGGGGCCCTGGGGGCCATGCTGACCACCTGGGTCACGTTTGTTCCCTGCTTCCTGTGGATCTTCCTGGGCGCACCCTACATCGAGGCTCTGCGCGGCAACCGGGCCCTGAATGGTGCCCTCTCCTCGATCACCGCCGCGGTGGTGGGCGTGATCCTGAATTTGGCGGTCTGGTTCGGTGTGCATGTGGTTTTCACCCATGTGGCCGAACGTCACTTCGGGCCACTGCGGTTACTCGCCCCGGACTGGGCCAGCCTGGAGCCGGTGGCCCTGGCCCTCACCGTCGCGGCGCTCGTCGCCATGCTGCGGTTCAAGATCGGCATGCTGCCCACCCTGGCCGCATCGGCGGTGCTCGGCGCCGGGTATTTCGCTCTCGTGCACTAAAGCTAAAATCCGGCCCACGGGGAAATCCGGGGGGATAGGGTCGCGCTCTCCCGCGTACAACGCTCAGGGGAAGAGAGCGAAACAGTGGGAGACGTGTCATGAAGGGTTTTCTCATCGCCACGGCGTTCGGCCTCGGTCTGTTGGGCGCCACCCTCTCGACGGCGGGAACCGCCAGTGCCTCGGGGAAAAACGATCGCCATGCCCATGGCGGCTATACGGCATCCAAGCAGTTTCAATTCTTTATCTATGGGCAACCGCAACGCCACTACCGGGAACACCAGCACCATGGGCGCCAGCAGGCCCATCGGCACGGCCATAAGAAGGGTCACAAGGTCGTGACCCGGCGGCACCAATATCCTCAATACAGGACGTACGCTCAGGTCGTTCGGCCCTGTCACCAGACCACCGGAATCGGCACGGACGGTCATGGGCGGCGCGCCCGCTTCGGCGGCGTCATGTGCTATGACACCTATGGCTCGCCGTTCATCGTGCACGGCAGCCACTATATCATCCACTATTTCTGATACGGCTTGACCGCGAAGGGGCGGCGGACGGCACACCAGCCGCCGCCCCTCCGGCCGTGCCCCGCCGGCCGCCCGGCACCCCGGCCAGCTCAGCGCCAAATCCTTGCCGGTTGCTGCGCATCACCCCGGTTTCCCCCACGGTCCGTCGGGAGTCGGCACAGAGATCACAGAATATTGATTGCAAATACTTTTTGGATTTTCATTAACTATACATAATATATAAAATTTTAGACAAATTGAAAGAGATTTTTACTTAATTTCAATTGACTTTAACTGTCACCGTTTTGCACACTTACCCATCGGTAATATGGGGAAGTGAGGCGCCGGTCGTCCCACGTGGGGCACGTAGGTACATCGGCGAAATGCGAGATGGGGAAACGGTCAAGGTGGCGCGGTACGCTCATCGCCGATGAGCCTCCGCCGAGAGAGAATAACCCGCGGGGCCGCGGCTGGCGCATGTGGGTCGCGCGGGCGGCGGTATTGACCCTCCTGGGCCAATGGCTCTGGCCGACCGAAGCCTTCGCCGGTGCCGACATTCCGCAAGAGATGGACTGCCTCGCCCTGACCATCTATTTCGAGGCCCGGGGAGAGCCCAAAGTCGGGCAAATGGCGGTCGGTCACGTGGTCATGAACCGGGTGGCGAACCCCCTCTTCCCGGCAGGGGTCTGCGATGTAGTTCAGCAGGGCGGCAAGCTGGGACTCGGGTGCCAATTCACCTGGTGGTGCGACGAGCTGAGCGATCTGCCGACGGATCCGCGGGCCTGGGAGCGAAGCCGTGCCTACGCCCGGCGCGTCTATTGGGATTATTCCAAGGATCCGACCGCCGGAGCCCTTTGGTACCACGCGGACTACGTCGCCCCCTACTGGCGGCTCAGCTTTGTCCAAGGGCCGAAGATCGGCCGCCACATCTTCTATTCGCCGCTGGAGAAGACGGAGGTCAGCGCCTCGTCCCTCAAGCTGCAGCCAATCCTCGTGCGCCAGTAGCGCACCGGCGCCCTAACGGCCTCCATTTGGGGGCCTCTCGGGGGCCTCTCTAGTGGTGCGGATGGGCGAAACCGCCACCCGTGGCCCGGCGCCCGGCATTCAATCTCGCCGCCTCCGGTCCGCCGATCTCCTCGGTCACCAGCTCGAACCGGCGCCGCTCCAAAAGGGTCGGGCAGGCGATGGTCCGCCGGTCCTTGACATCGGCCGTATTGCGGATGATGGCATGAGGCACGCCCAGCAGATCCATATAGATCCGCTGCACTTCCCACACATTCCAAACCGCCGTGCAATCGCGATAACAATCGCCAATATTGATCCGCTTGCGCATGGGTTCGCTCCTTCTAATAATCTGATGTATTATTCAGGAATAAGCGCAGTATGACAAGTTTTTTATTAGATAAAATTTTATGAATGGCGGTTTTTCAACAATATAAAAGAATTTAATTATTGAATATATAGGGCATAATACCCGTTTCACACTAAACCCGGCCTTGTTGCCCTATTGAAACCGGACACCAAACCCTAGGCACCAATACACCGCGCCCAGGCAACACCCTGGCGCGGGGAGGCGGTTTTAAGGGATTTCAGTTCCGTGAGCCGCGGCCGAAGCCGGAGAGAAATGGAATATATATTGTATTTCAGATGGTTAGATTTTATTTCCCGCTTAACACTTTGTTAACCATAAACGGTAAAAATGCGTCTCATCCTCCCTGAACTCGGCCCCGCACCCCCATTTCCTCCCATGGCGCGGGGCCGTCTCTTTATCAGCACCTGATTTGCCAGCCCGGACCAGGCTTTCAGCCGCCGGCAATCTTCTCCCGCAAGATACGCATGAGTTCGGCCACGTTGCCGTTGTTGTTCTTCAGGGCCGCGGTGTATTCCGAGCGCAAAGTCACGGCGATGCTGACCCCCTCGGCGATGATATCGACGATCTTGTATCCGCCATCCGGTTGTTGCAGCAGGCGCCAGTCGACTTTGAACGGTTCGCCCTTCGCCTGGGCCAGTTCGCTGCTGACACTGACGATCCGGGTGCCTTCGGCAAATGGCCGCGCAATGCCGACTTTCAAACGCTCGCCCGAATAGTCATCGAAGACCGGCAGAAAGCGGGAGACCATCATATCCTTGAAGGTCGCCAGAAACTCCTGTTGCTCAGCCGGGCTGGTATCGCGCCAGTAACGGCCAAGAACAAACTTGCCGATCGCCGGAATATCGAAGCCCTCGTCGACCAGGGCGCCGAAACGCCGCTTCTTTTCGTCGATGGAAAGATCCGGCTCGGTCATCCGGGCGATGGCCCGGTCGCTCAGGTTCGACAGGAACTGGCCCGCTTCCGGCGCGGCGCGGACGGGCCCGATCAGAACCGCCACCAGAGCCAAGCCCAAGGCCAATAACGCCGATCCACGCACCTTCCCAGAAAGACCAAATGAGTTTGCACGCATTGGGCAGCACTCCTCGATCGACCGCGACTCCGATACAGGCTGGAACGCTTGGGGCGCCACCCTGCATAAACCGGCGACGCCAGTCAATCGACTGGCCGCATGAATACTTTCGGCGGTGATGTAATCGCGGCTAGCCCCGCATGCGTTCGGCGGCGGGGTCGAACAAGGGCTCGGAGATCAGCCGGGCGGGACGCATCTCGCCGAGGATTTCGATCTCCACCTCCCGGCCATCCGTGATCAATGCAGGCGGCAGGAAGCCCAGCGCCACCGACTTCTTTACATAGTGGGCGTAGCCGCCCGAGGTGACGAAGCCGACCACCTTGCCGCCGTGCCAGATCGGTTCATCCGCCCACACGTCGGCATCGCCGGCCTCGACGACAAACGTGCACAACCGCCGCGACGGTCCCTTGGCCTTGCCGGCGGCGGCGGCCGCCTTGCCGATGAAGTCGGTGGGCTTGTTGTAGCTCATGAAGCGATCGAGCCCGGTTTCCTGGGGCGTGTAGTCGGGCTTGAACTCGCGCAGCCACGAGCCGAAGGATTTCTCCAGCCGCAGGCTCATCATGGCGCGCATGCCGAAGGGCTTGAGGCCCAGGTCGCGCCCCGCCTCGGCCAATGTGTGATACAGCGCCACCTGCTTGGCCACCGGCACGAATATCTCGTAGCCGAGATCGCCGGTATAGGTGACCCGCTGCACCAGCGCCTCGCACATGCCGACGTCCATGGTCCGCACCGAGAGGAACGGGAACGCCTCGCGCGACACATCCGCGAGCGTCACCCGCTCCAGCAGCTTGCGGGAATTCGGCCCGGCAATCTGGAAGCCGATGCGCGCCGACGAGACGTTGCGAACACGCACGGAACCATCCTCGGGAAGATGCCGCTGGAACCAGCGCATGTGATAGGCCTGGGCGCTGAACGAAGCGGTCAGCTGAAAGCGGTCCACGGCCAGGCGCGAAATCGTGAAATCGCCGATCAGCCGGCCCTTGGGGCTGAGCATGGGGGTCAGCGAGATGCGCCCCACCTTCGGGATGCGCCCGGCCATGATGCGGTCGAGCCAGGCCTCGGCGCCGGGGCCGGAGACGTCGTATTTGCCGAAGTTGTGCACTTCGTTGATGCCCACGGCGGTGCGCACGGTGCGGCATTCCTCGCCCACCGCGGCGAAGGCGTTGGAGCGGCGGAAACTGGGCGTCTCGTACACCGGCTCGCCCTCGGGCGCGAAATAGTTGGCGTGCTCCATGCCGTAGCCGGATCCGAACACGGCGCGCTGGGTCTTCCAGATTTCGTAGGCCGGGGTGGTATCCAGCGGCCGGCCCACCGGCAGCTCCTCGTTCGGATAACTGATCGAAAAGCGCCGCTGATAATTTTCCACCACCTTGTTGCGGGCCCAGGCGGTGGTGGCGTAGTCGCCGAAGCGGGCAACGTCCATGGCGAACACATCGCGGGACGGCTCGCCCTCGATCATCCATTCGGCCAGGGTCAGGCCGACGCCGCCGCCCTGGCTGAACCCGGCCATCACGGCGCAGGCGGACCAGTAGTTGCGCAGGCCCGGCACCGGGCCGACCAGGGGGTTGCCGTCCGGGGCGAAGGTGAACGGCCCGTTGATGACCTTCTTCACCCCGGCCTTTTCCAGCACCGGATAGCGGCGATAGGCGGTTTCCACCGCATCGCCGATGCGCTCCAGCTTGTCGGGCAACAGCTCGTGGCCGAAATCGGCGGGCGTGCCGTTGACGCCCCAAGGATCGCACTCCTGCTCATAGAAGCCGATGACCAGGCCGCGGCCCTCCTGGCGCAGATAGCTTTCACCCTCCGGGTCCATGACGTGGGGCAGCTCCTTGTCGCGCTGGTACACCTCCGGGATATCGTCGGTCACCAGGTACTGGTGCTCCATGGGATGCAGCGGCAGGCGCACACCGGCCAGCATCCCCACCTCGCGGGCCCACAGCCCGCCGGCATTGACCACGTGCTCGGCGACGATGGTGCCTTGCTGGGTGACCACGTCCCAGCCGCCGTCGGCGCGTGGGTTGAGTTCGAGGACCGGGTTGCGCAGCACGATCTCGGCACCGCCGAGGCGCGCCGCCTTGGCATAGGCGTGGGTGGTACCCGAGGGATCGAGATGGCCGTCGAGGGGATCGTAGAGAGCGCCGAGGACGCCGTCGGTGTTGGTGATGGGCGATATCTTGCGGATCTCGTCCGGTCCGACGATCTCGGTTTCCAGGCCCATGTAGCGGTGCTTGGCACGCGCCGCCTTGAGGAAATCCATGCGCTCCGGCGTGCCGGCCAGGGTCAGCCCGCCGACGTGGTGCAGACCGCAGTGCTGCCCCGAGATCTGCTCCAGCTCCTTGTACAGGCGGATGGTATAGCCCTGCAGCGCCGCCATGTTGGTATCGGCGTTCAGGGTGTGGAAGCCGCCCGCGGCATGCCACGTAGAGCCCGAGGTGAGCTCGGACCGCTCGATCAGCATCACATCCGACCAGCCGAGCTTGGTCAGGTGATAAAGCACGCTGCAGCCGACGACACCGCCACCGATGATGGCGACACGGGTATGGGATTTCATGGTGACGGTATCCTCATGGCGCGCGGGTTCAACCTAGAACGGAGAAGCTGGAGTTCGGATTGATCTCGCGGTTGCGCGAATAGAAGCCGAGGCCGACCTCGCGCCCGATGTGCTTCAGGGTGAAGCGAAGCGGATTATTATCGTGGTCGTGGCCGTTCTCGCAGGCCTCCACCAAGGCGGCCATCATCTCGCCGGCGATTGGCGCGTTCTTGAATTGATTGCCGCTGGTGCCCACGGCCATGTAGAAGCCCGGCAGGTCCGATTTGTCGTAGATGGGAATCCAGTCGTCGGCCACGTCGTAAAGCTCGACCAGGCCCTTGGCCCGCTCGGGCACGCCCATGGCGGGAATCCGCTGCCCGTAACGCAGCACCTGCACCCGCCATTGCTCGGAAAACTCCCGGTCGAAATCGTCCGGGTCCACCCACTGCTTCTCGTCGCACGGCGGATCCTCGGAACCGATGAGAATGTGATTGCCGGTTTCCGGACGGATATAGGCGCCGATGTCGCTGTCGGAGAACACGCAGCCCTGGTGTTCGTAATCCACGCCCTTGGGCGCCGCCACGTGGCAGACCTCGTGACGCAGCGCCCGGGTCTTGATCTTCATGCCCTCCTCCACCCCGGCCAAGCGGTTGATCTTGTAGGAGTGGGGCCCGGACACGTTGATCACCACCGGCGCATCGATCTGTTCGCCGCCGGCCAGGGTGATGCCGGCGACCCGCCCGGAGGCCTGGCGGATCTCCGTCACCGCGGCGTTGAAGCGGAAGGCGGCGCCCTTCGCCTCGGCGGCGCGTTGCAGGTTGTGGGCGGACAGCTGGGGATCGTTCACATAGCCGCCGGCGGGAAAGAACACGGCGCCGGACAGCGGCGTCGGGTTGGCTTCGCCGAAGGCCGGATCGTCGGGCCGCTTGGGCGGGTAGAAGGAATCCAGGACGATCATCGGCAGCTTGGCCATGGCTTGGGCGGCGTCGAAATCCTCGTAGGGGCAGCCGATCTCGTCCATGAGGCGCTTGGTCGGGACCAACTCCTGATTACCCGGCGTTTTCAGCACCATGCAGCCGCAATTCACATACCGGGCCAAGCCGCGCTCGTCGGGCGCGCCGAGGAAGTTCGCCCAATCCTTCCAATAAAAATGGCTCTCGTAGGCGATGGCCGAGCCGTCGACGGTGGAATAATAGGGCCGGATAATGGCGCAGGAGCCCGACGTGGAGCCATAGCCGGCGGCGGGCAGTTTATCCACCCCCAGCACCTTGCGCCCTTGACGCGCCAGAGCCAACGCGGTCGCCGCCCCGATCACACCGGCGCCAATGACGATGGCGTCATACGACTTGCCCATGGACTTTCCACCTCTCCCTAATATTTACAGCGGACGGTCACTATGAAACAGACCCTTGGCGGCAATGAATAGCCTGTAGGCGGAGCAGGCCCTTCTGAAAACGACTTGGCCACAAAATTCCGGCACCCAATCGAGAATTGGGCGAGATCTTCTCGAGCGCCACCGCCGCAGGATGACCCGGAAGTGAACGGTTGCTCAGAAGTCGAGGGGCGCATTGTCGATGACCTCCTTCATGACGAAGAAAGTGCGTGTCTGCCGTACCCCTGGCAGGGCAATGAGCTGCTCGCCATGCAACCGATTGAAATCGGCGATGTCGCGAACCCTGATCTTGAGGAAGTAGTCAAAGTCGCCGGCCACCAAGTGGCAATCGAGCACGAAGGGCAGCTTGGTGATCGCGGTTTCGAATGCGGCGAAACTCTCGGGCGTCGAGCGGTCGAGAACGACCCCCACCACGACCAGGGCCCCTCTTTCGACACGATCGGGCGCCACTTCGGCCCGAACCGTACGCACGTACCCCTCGGCGAAAAGCCTCTGCGTCCGCCTGTGGCATGTGGCCGGGCTGACATTGACCTTCTTGGCAAGTTCGGCGTTCGTCAGCCGTCCGTCGCGCTGCAACAGACTCAGAATCCTATGATCCACGCGATCAAGATCATTCGTCATGAAATAATCTCTCATCTACCAGGCCGATTTCCGGATATTCATTCATTTCTACCATGACTGTAGCGCTCAAAGGCAATTCCATAAGAATATACGAGAGCCTATTTCGGCCTGTTTGGGCTACTTTATGCCGACCATGATCCAATCGAAAGAGGCTGGAATGCTGAAAAAATTTGCACGCTATCCCCTCACCTTCGGCCCGACACCGATCGAGAAATTGGCCCGCTTGTCCGAGCATCTCGGCGGCAACGTCGAGATCTATGCCAAGCGCGAGGATTGCAACTCCGGGTTGGCGTTCGGCGGCAACAAGATTCGCAAGCTTGAATACATCGTCCCGGACGCCATTGCCTCGAACGCGGATACCCTGGTCACCATCGGCGGCGTCCAATCGAACCACACGCGCCAGGTCGCGGCCGTTGCGGCCAAGCTCGGCATGAAGTGCCGCCTGGTCCAGGAAAGCTGGGTGCCATTCCAGGATGCAGTCTACGACCGGGTCGGCAACATCCTGATGAGCCGGGTGATGGGCGCCGAGATCGAATTGGTCGACGAAGGCTTCGATATCGGTATCCGCGAGAGTTGGACGCGAACCATCGAAGACGTCAAGGCAAAGGGCGGAAAACCCTACGCCATTCCCGCCGGTGCATCCGTGCACAAGTATGGCGGCCTCGGCTTCGTCGGCTTCGCCGAGGAAGTCCGCGCGCAGGAAGCCGTGATGGGGCTGAAATTCGACTACATCATCGTCTGCACGGTGACCGGCTCAACCCATGCGGGCATGCTGGTCGGTTTCGCCAAGGATGGGCGCGCCCGCCATGTCATCGGCATCGACGCCTCGTGCACCCCCGCGCAGACCAAGGCCCAGGTGCTGGACATTGCCCGGAAAACCGCCGATCTCGTTGAATTGGGCCAGGATATCACCGCCAATGACGTCATCCTCAATGAGGACTATGCGTATCCAAGTTACGGCGTCCCGTCGGACGAGACGAACGAGGCCATACGCCTCTGCGCCCGCATGGAAGGCATGATGACGGACCCGGTTTACGAAGGAAAGTCGATGCAGGGCCTGATCGATCTCATTCGCAAGGGCTTCTTCACCTCCGGGTCCAAGATCCTCTACGCCCATCTTGGCGGCGTGCCGGCGATCAACGCGTACAGCTACATCTATCGGAACGGATGAGCCAAGGCGTCGAAGCTTCGTTCACATAGGCCGGGCCAGACCGGCCCCAATCCCGCCATACTGGGCACCAGCGGCGCAACCGCGATCGGTGCCGCAGAACATCCTTCTCTACCGGAAGTACGCATTTTGGCAAAAAAAGTGCGGTTATTAGGGTGTGCCGCACCCTATTCGGCTTCACCCGCCAATCGCCGAGGTGCTAAACTGCAAGTTAATCAAAGCGATAACTTTCATATGTGTGGATCAACGATAAACCGCGCCGGGGGCCGGCAAGGCCGCCGGACCCGGCGGGCGCGAGGCGGTCCGGCCATCGTCGGTCCCGGCATTCCGGGTGGCCGCTATAAACCTCTCTCCGACCGGGATGTGGAACGCATTCACGAAACGGCGCTCGACCTTCTGGAACAGGTCGGCATGGCCAATCCCCTGCCCATCCTGAAGGAACACGCCCTGGCCAAGGGGTGTTGGATCGATGACTACAACCGGCTCTGCTTCCCGCGGGCGTTGGTGGAGGACGTGGTCGCGGCCATGCCCCGCACCTTCGTGACCCATGGACGCGATCCCAAGTACGACCAGGTCAATGCCGCCGGGCACGTTCGGTTCGGCCCCGGCGGCGATTCGGTTTCCACTTTGGACGTGGGCGGGCACCGATACCGGCCATCGACCATCGTGGATGTCTACGATTTCGCCCGCCTCATCGACCGGCTGGAGCACGTGCACGACTTTTCCCAGGTGGTGGTCGCCACCGACATCGCCGATCTCCATGACGCCGATCTCAACATGGCCTATGCCGCCATGGCCGGTACGTCCAAGCACATCGTGCTGTCGCCCAACAATGCGGCCCATTTGAACGATCTGATCCAGCTCATGGACATGGTGCTGGGCGGCGAAGGCAAGCACCGGGAGCGGCCGTTCTGCTCGGCCGGCGCCTGTTGCGTGGTCTCGCCGCTGGCCTACGGCACCGAGAGCAGCGAGGTCTGCCTGGGCGCCGTCCGGATCGGCGCTCCGGTCTGGGCGGTGATCGCCCCCCAGGCGGGCGCCACGGCACCGGCCGCCCTCGCCGGTACGCTGGCGCAGGTAACGACGGAGAGCCTGGCCGCGCTTCTGCTGGTCCAACTGGTGGTACCCGGCCATCCCATGACCTTCGGGCCTTGGCCCTTTGTCGCCGACTTGCGCACCGGCTCCTTTACCGGTGGTGGCGGCGAGCAGGCCGTGCTGGCGGCCGCGGCGGCCCAGGTCGGCCTCTTTTACGGCCTGCCCACGTCGGTCGGCGCCGGCATGTCGGATTCCAAGTGGCCCGATGCGCAAATGGGTTTCGAAAAGGGGGTGAGCGTGACCGCAGCGGCGCTCGCCGGCGCCGACGTCTCCGAGGTCTGCGGCATGATGGCCAGCCTGATGGGCTGCTCCTTCGAGGCCATGGTCATCGACAACGACATGCTGGGCACGATCCAGCGCCTGTTGAAAGGCATCGAGGTCAGCGACGAGATGCTGTCATTCGAGGTGATCAAGGAGGTGGTCCGGGGTCCGGGCCACTATCTGGGCCATGCCCAGACTCTTTCACTGATGGAGCGAGAATATCTCTATCCCGAGCTCGCCGACCGGACCAGCCGGACCGAATGGCAGGACGCCGGCAGCGCCGACATTCTGGAAGCCGCCACGGCACGGGTGCACGAGGTCCTTTCGTCTCACTATCCCACCTACATCGATCGCGCGACCGACGCCAAGATCCGCGAGCGCTTTAGAATTCACCTGCCCAAGGAGGCCATGCGCCCCGGCAACGGCCGCTGGTAAGAACCGGCGCGCCGGGCAAGTATCGTTCAGAGGCCGTCAGAAATCGGCCGTCAGAAATCCGTGGGCGCGCCGCCCTCTTCCTTGCGCTTGGCGACAAACGCCTGGAGTTCCTCGTCGATGGCCGGATCGATCGGCGGGGCCTCGAATTCGGCGAGGATCTGCTTCCAGATCTTGTTGGCCCGCTCGGGCGTTTGTTGGGAGCCGTTTGCTTCCCAATTCTCGAAATTCGACCAATCCGACAGGAACGGGCTGTAGAAGGCTGTCTCATAACGTTCCTGGGTGTGGGCGCAGCCGAAGAAGTGGCCGCCCGGCCCGACTTCCTTGATGGCCTCGAAGGCGATGTCCGCCTCGGTCGTGGTCACCGGTTTCATGTAGGCGATCATCTGCTGCAAGGTTTCGCAATCCATCACGAACTTCTCGTAGGACGCGCACAGCCCGCCCTCGAGCCATCCGGCCGCGTGATAGACCATGTTCACCTGCGACGACACCGCCGCCCACAGGGAAAACGCGCTCTCCCAGGCCGCCTGGGCATCCGGGCAGTTGGCGGCGCAGGCGTTGGAGGCGCGCAGCGGCAGCCCATAGAACCGGGCCATCTGCCCCGACATCTGGGTGGCGCGCATATAATCGGGGGTGCCGAAGGCGGGGGCGCCGGTCTTCATGTCGACATTCGAGGTGAAGGTGCCGATGGCCGTGGGACAGCCCGGATTGATCAGCTGCAGCAGCACGATGGCGGCCAGCCCCTCGGCCATGGATTGGGTCACCGCGCCGACCATGGTCACCGGCGCCATGGCGCCGGCCAGGGTGAACGGCGTCACCACCGTCGGCTGGCCGCGCTTGGCCAGGCGCATGGCGCCATCGAGCATGGGGAAGTCATGCTTCAGCGGCGATGTGGAATTGATGTTGGTGTACATGCGCGGGGTCGCGTCGAACTCGTCATGGGTCAGCCCGCCGGCGATGCGCACCATTTCCATCACGTCCTCGACCCGCTCCCGGCCCAGGCTGTAGGCATGCACCACCTTGTCGGTCAGGGTCAGCTTGTCGTAGAGGCAGTCCAGGTGGCGCACCGAGGGATGGATATCCATCGGCTCCACCGGATAGCCGCCGGCGAAATGGATGCAGTTGAAATACTGGGTCAACTTGATGAAATCGCGGTAGCTTTCCCGCGTTCCCGTGCGCCGGCCGCGGTCGAGATCGGAGCAGTTGGGCGGGCTGGAAACATTGCCGAAAATCATGTTGCGGCCGCCGATCACGATCCGCCGATCGAGGTTGCGCGGGGTCAGGGTGAAGCTCGGCGGGATACCCTTGAGCTGCGCCATCACCAGGTCCCGGCCCATGCGCACGTTCTCGCCGTCGACGATGCAGCCGGCCCGGCGCAGGATATCTACCGCCTCCGGATTGAGAAACTCGATGCCGAGCTCCTCGAGGATGCGCATGGTGCCGTTGTGAATGGCCTGGACGCCGTCCTCGGTCAGCGGTTCGGTCGGTTTATCGGAGTTGACCGGCAGGCTCCAGGGCATCTGTTCGATCGCCGCGCCCTTGCCGCGCACATTGCCGGCCCGTCCCCCGCCCCGCCGGCCACGCCGCGGTGCCGCTTCCTCCGGTGTTCCATCATTCATTCCGGTCAATCCCTGTTTCCGTCGAATTCATCTCGACGGTTGTCCTAAGCCCCGTTGCTCATTCCCCTCTATAGCATCGTCGCACCCGGCGTTGGAACAGCGGCCTTCATTCCCTGTCTTTGGGGTCACTTTGGCGGCACCAACGGTCGCGGAGCGATCAGGGGCAGGATGGTCAGTCCCGACGGCTTAATGGGCATGGCCCGATTCGCAATACCCCATAAATGTCACGATTTAGCTCTCTTTATTGCACGCCTTTCTCCGGCCTCGGGCATGTACACCCGCAGTGTGCAAACCGAATTGGTTTGTGCCCTGTAACGAGCCAATGAAAAGAGGAGAGGAAGATGAACAAGTTACTCGTAACCCTGTCAGCCGCGGCTTTGATGCTGGCGATGAGCGCCGTCGCCTATGCCGAAGAAGCCCAAGGCATGCTCAAGTCGATCGACACGGCCAAGCAGACCGTGACGCTTGACGATGGCCAGGTCTTCGAGATGCCCGCCAACGTCGACCCGGCCATGCTGAAGGTCGGCGATGCGGTCACGATCACCTACGAAAACCAGGGCGACAAGAAGATCGTCAGCCAGATCTACAAGTAGGCACTCCGACAAGAGCAAGTAAAAACCAGCCGGGTGCGTCGAAAGGCGCACCCGGTTTGCCGGGCTTAAGCCGTGGCGGTTTCGTATTTTAAATCGTCAAACGGCGTATCGTTGCCGGCGCAGAGCGTCGATATCTGCGTATTCCCGGTCGATCTGTTCTATGGGAACCAACTCAGATTTGGCAACCGCCGCCGGTTGGAATACTTGGTGACCCCAGCGGGGTTCGAACCCGCGTTGCCGCCGTGAAAGGGCGAAGTCCTAGACCACTAGACGATGGGGTCGCTGAGCGTGTGCGGGTGTAGCCGTTCCCCCCCAACAATTCAAGAGCCGCAGTAATTCAAGGCCCTGGCGCCAAGAAGGATGGGGAGCGCACCGCCCGCCTCTCCGTGGCCTCCGCCCGCAAGGGGCCTGGGGCGGCGGTTGGCCCATGGGCGACGGGCACGCCGGCGATCTCCTTAATGAGCTTGGCCTGGATGGCTTCGCCGTAGGCCTCGTAGTCGTTGGCGGTCATCACGAAGGCGCCGGTGCCGCCGATCACATTGGCATAGTAATAGCTGTCGACGGTCGGGTCCTCGTTCAAGATGGCCAGGCCGTTGATGGTCACCCCCTGGGTCACCGCCAAATCGCGTACATCGGCGGGTTGGACCCCCTGATTGGTGCGTCCGTCGCCGGACACGTCGATCACCTTGCGCCGCGCCTGGAAGGCGTTCGTCTCGAGCTGGCGAAGGGCGTATTCGAGGGCGCCGCCGATGGCCGTGCCGCCGCCGATCAAATAGCGGGGCGCCGCCTCGATCTCGTCGGCCAAGGCCGCCGCCTCCGCTTCGTCGCGCACAATGGTCCAGTCGACGGCCATGGCCTGCTTGCGGCTGTCGGACCATTGAATCAGCGAGACGGCGATACCCAGATCGCCGGAGGCCCGGATGGCCTGGGTCACGGCCGGGTCGCGGAAGGCCATGGCCAGGCCGCGCATCTGCAGATCGAACTCCTCCGTGGAGACGCTGGAGGAGGCATCGACGGCCAGGACCAGAAGCAGATCGACGTCCTGCGCCTGGGCCGCCGCCGGCACCGTCCCGACGAGAACCAGACCCAGCCCGGCCGCGGCCGCCCGGTGCCGCAGATTGTGCCGAGCGTTGTGGCATCCCGCCCAACACCGCTTGTCCAACCAACCCATTGGCACAAGTCTACCCTGTGGCGGCGGCCGCGTCCTCGATAATGAATTGCACCGCATCACCCCCGGCCCAGGCGTCCAGGCGAAGCTTGCCGGCCAAGTGCACCGGCCGGCCGCTGGTATTCAGCAACAGCTTGCCCACCGCCGTCTCCACCGCATTGAAGGCGATGCTCTTGAGACGGCCGCCGCCACTGCCGCTCAGGATGCAGCGCACATGGGACTCGCCCACCACGTCGGCGCGGACGACGCGGACCGCAGGCAAGGCAAAGCGCGGCTGCACATTGCCGGTGCCGAACGGGCCGCAGCGATCGAGTTCGCGCACCAGATCCGCCGTCGCGGCGTTGGGCTGCAGGGCACCGTCCAGTCCCAGGGCGGGACGGTAGTTGGCAGCCTCGAGGGCGGCGGCCAGGCGCTCGGTCAGAAACGTGCGCAAATCGGCGAGCCGCTCGGGCCGCACGGTCAGCCCGGCGGCCATGGGGTGGCCGCCGCCGTTGACCAGCAGACCGGCCTGGCTGGCCGCGATCACCGCCGCGCCCAGATCCACGCCCGGCACCGAACGGCCGGAGCCGCGCCCCTCGCCGGTGCCCATGTCGATGGCCACGACCATGGCGGGCACCGAATAGCGCTCGCGCAGGCGGCTGGCGATGATGCCGATGACTCCCGGGTGCCAGCCTTCCGCCGCCACGAAGACCGGACCGTCCGGGGCCGCCCCATCCGTCTCGACCAGGGCGATGGCCTGATCCAGGACCTGCGCCTCGATGGCGCGGCGCTCCAGGTTATAGCCGTCCAGTTGGCGGGCGATGGCTGCCGCCTCGCCCGCTTCCTCGGTAGCCAGCAGCCGCGCCCCCAGAGGGGCCTCGCCGACCCGGCCGCCGGCGTTGACCCGCGGCCCTAGAATAAAGCCCAGGTGATAGGTGTCCGCCCGCTCCTTGAGGCCGGCCACGTCGGCCAGCGCCGTCAGGCCGGCATTGCCGCGTGCCGCCATGATCTTCAGACCCTGGGCCACCAGGGCACGGTTCAGGCCGACCAGCGGCACCACGTCGCAGACCGTGCCCAGAGCGACCAGATCGAGCCAGTGCCGCACATCCGGCTCCGGCCGCGTCTCTTCCCGATACCAGCCGGCCTCGCGCAGGGCGCGGTTCAGCGCCACTACCAGCAGAAATGTCACCCCCACGGCGGCCAAGGCGCGCAGTCCGCGATGGTCGTCCTTCGGGTCGACCTCGTCCAGGCGATTCGGGTTGACCACCGCCACGGCCTTGGGCAGGTCGGCCTGTGCCGCGTGGTGATCGAGAACGATGACGTCGAGACCGTCCCGCGCCGCCGCCGCCAGCGGGGCGAAGGCGGTTATGCCGCAATCGACGGTGACCACCACGGCGGCGCCGTCCCCGTGCAGCCTCAGCAGGGCGCCTTCGGTGGGGCCATACCCCTCGGCGATGCGATCGGGGATATAGACCCGCGGCTCCGCCCCCACGGCCCGCAGAAAACGATGCAACAGGGCCGAAGACGTGGCTCCGTCCACGTCGTAATCGCCGAAGATGGCAATGGTCTCGCCGGCGGTCACGGCGCGCACCAGGCGGGCGACGGCGGCATCCATGTCCTTGAGGGTCGAGGGGTCGGGCAAGGCCTGGCGCAAGGTCGGGTCCAGGTAAGCCTGCGCCCCGTCCAGATCGACGCCGCGCGCCGCCATCACCCGGCCGACCACCTCCGGCAGGCCGAGGCGCTGGGCCAGAGCCAGGCCCATGCGGGGATCGACCAGACGCTCCTCCCAGCGCCGTCCGGCGGCCGAGCGCTCCACCCCCAGGAAGCAGGCGCGCGGGGCTGTACGGGCGGCGGCCGGTTGCATGTGGTCGGACTCCTGACCGTCCTCGCGCGTGTTACACGCCGAGCGCGTCGTACCAGGTCTTCCGCTGGAAGTTGTGCTGGGCATCGATAATGCGCACCGTGCCGGACTTGGAGCGCATGATCATGGACTGGGTCGTCGCCCCGCCTTGAAAGCGGCGCACGCCCTTGAGCATGCTGCCATCGGTCACCCCGGTGGCGGCGAACATCACATCGCCGGAGGCCAGCTCGTGCAGGGTGTATTTGCGGTCGTAGTCGGTGATGCCCATGCGCTGGGCGCGGCTGCGCTCGTCATCGGTGCGGAACACCAAACGGCCCTGGAACTGCCCCCCGATGCAGCGTAGAGCCGCCGCCGCGAGCACGCCCTCGGGGGCGCCACCGACGCCCATGTACAGGTCCACGCCACTGCCGGCGCGGCTGGTGGCGATGACGCCGGAGACATCGCCGTCGCCGATCAGCATGATGCGGGCGCCGGCCTCGCGCACCTTGGCGATGACCTCGTTGTGCCGGGGCCGGTCGAGGACGCAAACCACCAGATCGGCCACGTCCATCTTCTTTGCCTTGGCGAGGTTGCGCAGGTTCTCGCCCGGCGCGGCATCCAGGTCCACCAGGTCATCCGGCAGGCCGGCGCCAACCGCGATCTTGTCCATGTAGGTGTCGGGGGCATTCAGGAACCCGCCCTTGCCCGCCATGGCGATGACCGCCAGGGCGTTGTAACCGCCTTTGGCGGTGATGGTGGTGCCTTCCAGGGGGTCGAGGGCGATGTCGATGTCCGGCCCGCCTGAGCCGACTTTTTCGCCGATATAGAGCATGGGAGCTTCGTCCCGCTCGCCTTCGCCGATCATCACCGTGCCGGAAATCGACAGGCCGTTCAGGGCCTCGCGCATGGCATTGACGGCAGCCTGATCGGCCGCCCGTTCGTCGCCCCGGCCCATCAGCCGCGAGGCCGCCAGCGCCGCCGCCTCGGTGACCCGGACGGTCTCCAGCGCCAAGTTGCGGTCCATCGCACCCCCCTCGGTCATCGTGTCCTCCCTTGAGTTACTTTTTCAGCCGTCCAATACTTGCGTCAGGCATGACCGTGTCACAAGTGTCTCTTCGCGCCGCTTCCGCCGTCCACCGGAAACCGTTTTTCAGGTCATGGCGCCCGGCTGCGGCCGCGGCCGGGCTTGGTTGATGCGGCCTTGGCGCGTGTCCGGGCATAAACAGTTTGGAACCACGATGACACCGACCATACAAGCCCTTTCGATGCCCAGCCTTTGGGATAAAAAGCCATGACCAAGCTGCCGATTGCCGATCGCTGGTTCGAGATCGAACGAATCAGCGATGATATCACACTGCTGACCGAGCCCTATGTCGTGCCGTTGATGCGCTGCAATATCTGGCACGTGCGCGGCCGGGACCGGGATCTGATGATCGATACCGGCATGGGCGTTGCCAGTTTGTGGGAAGCCGCCCGGCACCTGCTGGACAAGAAGGTGACGGCGGTCGCGACCCATACCCATGTGGATCATGTCGGCGGGCACCACGAGTTCGAGCATACCCTGGTGCATGAATTGGAGGCCGATGAGCTCCGGGCGCCATCGGATCGCGGCGCCTTGTTATTGTCGGCCATAAAACCCGACACGATCCGCTCCCTGGCCAAGGCCGGCTATCCGATCGAGTCGGACCTGATCACCGCCCTTCCCCATGCCGGATACGACATGTCGGCCTATTCCCTCCGAGACGCGGCGGTGACGGAAACCGTCACCGAGGGCGACGTAGTGGATCTCGGCAACCGGCATTTCGAAGTCCTGCATCTGCCCGGCCATTCGCCCGGCAGCATCGGGCTCTGGGAAGCGGCCAGCGGCACGCTGTTCTCGGGCGATGCCGTCTATGACGGCCCGCTCCTGGACCAGATTGCCGGCTCGAACATCCCGGACTATGTGAAAACCATGAAGCGGCTGCGGGATCTGCCGGTGCAAACCGTGCATGCGGGGCACGATCCGAGCTTCGGGCGCCGGCGGCTCATCGAATTGGCCGACGCCTATCTGGCGATGCGTGCCTAGGCCATTGGTGCCGGTACCCGGCGGCTTACAAGCTTTCGATCCGGATGCGCCGCGGCGGCTCCAGCACCGAGTCCAGGCGGGCGATTCGTGCCAGGGCCTTGTCCATGGCTTGGCCGCGGGTGTCGTGGGTGGTGATGACCACCGGCACCGCCTCGCCCGGCGCCCGGGCACGCTGCAGCAAGGCTTCCACGGAAATTTCCTCGTCGCGCAGGGCGGCGGCAATGTCGGCGATCACACCCGGCTTGTCGACCACCATCAAGCGCACATAGTGGCAGCCCACATGATCCTCGATGGGCAGCGAAGGAAGCTTGGCCAAGTCCTTGGCCGGAACTGCAAAGGTGGGCAAGGATGCGCCGCGGGCAATGTCGATCAGATCGGCCACCACCGCCGAGGCCGTGGGCCAGGCGCCGGCGCCCCGGCCTTCGGCCAGGATGGTGCCGACGAAGTCGCCTTCCGCCACCACGGCATTGAACACGCCCTCGACGTTGGCGATCGGAATGTTTGCCGGCACCATGCAGGGATAGACCCGCTGTTCCACGCCGCCATTGGCGCGCGAGGCGATGCCGAGCAGCTTGATGCGGAAGCCAAGCTCGTCGGCATAGGCGATATCCAGGGCCGAAACATCGCGGATGCCCTCCACGTGCACGCCGGCCAGATTGACTTCGCAGCCGAACGCCACGGCGGTCAGGATGGCCAGCTTGTGGGCCGTATCCACGCCGTCTACATCGAAGCTGGGATCGGCCTCCGCATAGCCCAGCTTCTGCGCCTCGGTCAGCACGTCGGTAAACTCGCGCTTGGTATCGCGCATGGTGCTGAGGATGTAGTTGCAGGTGCCGTTGAGAATGCCGTAGATGCGCGAGACCCGATTGCCGGCCAAACCCTCGCGAAGGGTCTTGATGACCGGCACGCCGCCGGCCACGGCCGCCTCGTACCCTAGGGTCACCCCCGCCGCTTCCGCGGCGCGGGCCAGGGCTGTGCCGTGGGTGGCCAGCAGGGCCTTGTTGGCGGTGATCACCGAATGGCCGGCGGCAATGGCCGTCTCTGCCACCCGCTTGGCAACGCCGTCGGCACCGCCGATCAGCTCGATCACCACGTCGATGTCCGGATCGCCCGCCATGGCAACCGGATCGTCGAACCAGCGGGCGGCGGAGAACTCGACCGGGCGTTGTTTGCGCCGATCCCGGGCCGAGACGGCGGCCACCTGAATCGGCCGGCCACAGCGGGCAGCGATTAGATCGCCGTTCGCCTCAAGCAGCTGCAGCGTTCCTGCCCCAACGGTGCCGAGGCCGGCTATGGCGATGCGCAGGGTGGTGCTCATGACGCCAACTTGCGTCCCCGGGTGGCACGGCCGCTGTCCGCCGGGCGCAACATGGCCTTGATGTTGCGCACCGCCTGGCGGATGCGATGCTCGTTCTCGACCAAGCCGAGGCGGACGAAACCCTCGCCGTACTCGCCAAAACCCACCCCCGGCGCGACCGCCACCTTGGCCTTTTCCAGCAACAGCTTGGAAAACTCCAGGGAGCCGATATCCGAGTAGTCCGGCGGCAGCGGCGCCCAGACGAACATGGTGGCGGCCGGGCTGGGCACCGGCCATCCGGCGGCGGCCAGGCCGTTGATCAGCACATCGCGGCGGGAGCGATAGCGCGACCGCATGTCGTCCACGCAGTCCTGCGGCCCGTTGAGCGCCGCGGTGGCGGCCACTTGCACGGCCGTGAAGACGCCATAGTCGACGTAGCTTTTCACCCGGGCCAGGGCGGCGATCAGCTTCTTGTTGCCGGTGCAAAATCCGACCCGCCAGCCGGGCATGGAATAGGTCTTGCTCATGGAGGTGAATTCGACGGCCACCTCGCGGGCGCCGGGCACCTGCAGAATCGAAGGCGGCGGATCGCCGTCGAAATAGACCTCGGCATAGGCGATGTCGGAGATGATGAAAATGTCGTGCTTGCGGCAGAACGCCACCACCTCGGCATAGAAATCCAGATCGACCACTTGCGCCGTCGGATTGGACGGATAGTTCAGGACCAGGGCCAGGGGCTTGGGCACCGAATGGCGCACCGCCCGCTCCAGCCCGGCCATGAAATCCAGATCGGGGCCGACCGGCAGACTGCGGATGGAGGCGCCGGCGATGATGAAGCCGAAGGCATGGATCGGATAGCTGGGGTTGGGCACCAGGATGATATCGCCAGGGCTGGTGATGGCCTGGGACAGGTTGGCCAGCCCCTCTTTCGAGCCGATGGTGACGATGGTCTCCGTCTCCGGGTCGATGTCGACGCCGAACCGGCGGGCATAGTAGGCGGCGTTGGCCTTGCGCAGGCCAGGAATGCCGCGCGAGGTCGAATAGCGGTGGATGCGCGGGTCCATCAACGCCTCGGCCAGCTTTTCCACCACGTGCGGCGGCGGCGGCTGATCCGGGTTGCCCATGCCGAAATCGATGATGTCCTCACCCGCCGCCCGGGCCTTCGCCTTGAGGGCATTCACCTCGGCGAAAACATAGGGTGGTAGGCGTTTAATACGATGGAACTCTTGCTCCATGACCGTCTCGCGAAAGGGGATTGGAACGGTGCGGTCCGCGGCACCGGTGCCGCGCCGCCGCGACACCTCGGCAACTTTCTGAGTAATAATCGCGAAAGCGTTAATTTTCCAGGAAGATTTCCGCTCGCCGGTTGCCTGCCTCGCCGGTCGGCATGAACTCGTGGAAGACCGGCTGTGAATCGGCCTTGGCCTCGGCGGCAATCTTGTTCTTGACGACACCCAAGCGCACCAGCAGCGCCACGACCGCGTTGGCCCGGTTGAGCGAGGTTTCCAGGTTGGCCAGGCGGTGTTGCGTCGAATCGACGATGCCCGTACGGGCGCTGGCGTGTCCGATCACCCGAAGGGTGCCGCCACTCTGCTTCTGCAGCATCGCCACATCGCGCAGAACCGCCCGATCGTTTTCGGTCAATACCGTCGAGCCATAGTCGAAATACACCACCGCCACCAAGGCGCTGTTGCGGGCCGGGCCGGTGGCCGGAGACGGCGTGGTAGCCACGGCCGACTGAGTCGCCGCCGGCTTGTCGAATTGGGTAAACCGATAGGCGCTCTTTGCCGGTTCCGGCGATGTCGCCTCGGCCACGTTCGTGGTTGGCTCGGACGGTACCTTGGAAGCCGGGACTTGACCGGCGGAGGCATCCGCCTGTGTAACCGCGGGGGCACCCGCGGCGGTCGGAATGACACCCCCGGCGGCCGATGGCATCTTCGAGGACTCGGCGCTGGTATCGGCGACCAGGCGTTGGCCGCTATAGTCCGCGTTGGCCTGGTCGGCGGCCAATGTGGCACGTGCCGCGGCGCGGGTCTCCGGCGAGCTCGCTTGCGGCTTGGCGTCGGGAACGCTTCCCAGATTCGGGAAGTTATCGGAGTTCGCCGCCTCTGCCTGGCCTTGAGCGACGACAGTGGGCGCCTCGTCGGCGGCAAACCAGTCGGTCGGATCCGCCCAATCCGGCACCGCCGTGCAGGCACCCAGAAACAGCGGCAGCGCCAGGCACAGGATCCGGCCAGCGAACGAGCGCCGATTCCCCGCGACCCGATGATTTTCCCCCCGCCTCGCCAATCCAGAATTTTTCATCCTTGTTTGGTATCCTTCACACACTATCTGGCCTAGACGCACCCTGTTCACCTGTAGAAATGCTTTTTGCCCAGGATTCCTGCTCTGGGCCAGGGCAAAACTAGGCACCCCTTGGCTATTGTATCCCCGGCGGCTGCCGATTACCTTGCGCGCCGGGCGCCGGGCCGGGTCCATGGCCGCCGCGAATCCCAATATGCCGGGCTGTGATATCCGGTACTGCCGAGCATAAGGAAGCTATGATGGCTGAGCAACAGGGCACAGACGCCGGAAAGCCGGACGCGAAGATGCCCGATCCGGCCGAAATGTCGCGGGCGATGGCCAGTATCGCCGAACGCAGTCAACGGCTTGTCTCTGATTTCTTGGAGCGCCAGCAGAACGAACGCCGGGATACGACGCTGGATCCCCTGAACATTGGCAGCGCCTTTCTCGAGATGACGGCGCACATGATGGCCGACCCCGGAAAGCTTGTCCAGGCGCAGATGAACCTGTGGCAGGACTACATGACGCTGTGGCAATCGACCACCCGCCGTCTGCTCGGCGAGCCGACGGAACCGGTGATCGCGCCGCACGCCGGCGACCGGCGCTTCAAGGATTCGGCCTGGGACGAAAACCAGACGTTCGATTTCATCAAGCAGTCGTATCTGCTCAGCGCCCGCTGGATGCAGTCCACGGTCGGCGAGATCGAGGGCTTGGACCCCAAAACCGCGAAGAAGGTGGATTTCTATACGCGCCAGTTTGTCGATGCCATCGCCCCCTCGAATTTCGTCATGACCAATCCCGAGGTGCTGCGCGCCACCATGGAAAGCGGCGGCGAGAATCTGGTGCGCGGCCTGGAGAACCTGTTGGGCGATCTGGAGCGCGGCAAGGGCCGGCTGGCCATCAGCATGACCGACAAGGAAGCCTTCGAGATAGGCGGCAACATCGCCGTCACGCCGGGCAAGGTGGTCTTTCAGAACGACCTGATGCAGCTCATCCAATACACGCCGACCACCGAGAAAGCCCACAAAGTACCGCTGCTGATCATCCCGCCGTGGATCAACAAGTATTACATTCTCGATCTGCGCGAGAAGAATTCATTTGTCCGCTGGGCCACGGCGGAAGGTTTCACCGTATTCATCGTCTCCTGGGTCAACCCGGATGAGAAGCTGGCCGCCAAGTCCTTCGAAGACTACATGGTCGAAGGTCCGCTTGCGGCCTATGACGCCATCGAGAAGGCGACCGGCGAGGCCGAGATCAACGTCATCGGCTATTGCCTGGGCGGCACCCTGCTCGCCTGCACCCTGGCCTACATGGCGACGAAGAAGGACACCCGGGTCAAGAGCGCCACGTTCCTGACCGCGTTGACCGATTTTACCGAATCCGGAGAACTCGGCGTTTTCATCGACGAGGAGCAGTTGACCGCCCTCGAGGAGAAGATGAGCCACCATGGCTATCTGGAAGGCGCGCACATGGCCACCACCTTCAACATGCTGCGCGCCAACGATCTGATCTGGTCGTTCGTGGTCAACAACTACCTGCTGGGCAAGGACCCGTTTCCCTTCGACCTGCTGTATTGGAATTCCGATTCGACGCGCATGCCGGCGGCCATGCACAGCTTCTATCTGCGCAAGATGTATCAGGAAAACCTGCTGGCCAAGCCGGACGGCCTCAAGCTCAAGGGCGTGCCCATCGATCTGCGCAAAATCAAGGCGCCGGCCTTCATGCTGTCCACCAAGGAAGACCACATCGCGCCCTGGAAATCGACCTATGCGGCGACCCAGATGTTCTCCGGTCCGGTGCGCTTCGTCCTGGCCGCCTCAGGCCATATTGCCGGCGTGGTCAATCCGCCGGCCGCGGGCAAGTATTCCCATTGGACCCATGACAAGAACCCGAAATCGCCCGACGACTGGCTCAGCCAGGCCAAGGAGCATGACGGCTCCTGGTGGCCCGAATGGGCCAAATGGGTGGGCAAGTTCGCGGGCCCCATGGTTGCCGCGCGGGTACCGGGCGACGGCAAGCTGAAAGTCATCGAGGACGCCCCGGGCTCCTACGTCAAAGTCCAGATTCACGACTGAACGTCAGGACTGCCTGGGATCGGATCAAGACTCAGCCGCCACGCTCAGGGCGGCGTGCATCCGGGCCAAGACCCTGTAGTGCTCCACCAGATAGGGCACCTGCGTGCGTTCGGCCTCGCTCATGGCCCGCATGATCTTGGCCGGTGTGCCAGCCCAGAGTTCACTGGCCGCCACCCGCATCGGCTGGTCACCAAGGTCGAACGGCCGTGAGTGACAGCGGTGGCGGCAACAGGCGATCCATACTGCGTTCCAGATTGCCGATGGGCGACTAAATGATTACGTTGGCTCTCGATATCGGGGGCTAACCGGGGAATGACGCTTCAGAAAGAGAGATCACCATAGTGTCTTGGAAAAGTGTCGCATTGTACTCCACTATCATCGTGGCAACGCTGGTCGGCGCCGAGGCAGTCGCACGCATCATTGACTGGCGAGCGACCACATTCCAGGGTGCCGCTGGAGATGGGTTTGGCGCCGATCGCTACTATCACTCATGGTCCGGGGCTGGCGATCTTGTACCCAATCAGGACGGTCATTGGGTGATCTGGTTTCATAGGCCGTATCACGTACAGACCAATAGTCTCGGTCTACGGAGCACTGAAGAGCCCTTAGACAAGGCCTTCCGGATTTATGCGATCGGAGATTCCCAAACTTTCGGACCTTACCTTGCCAACGAGGATACCTGGCCCGGTTGGACACAAAATTACCTTCGGCAACGCTATCGTGATGCCGACCGGGTGCAGGTGTTCAACGCGGGAATTGCCGGATATACACTGAGCGACGAAATTGCGCTATTGCGGGAGAAGGCGATAGACTTCAAGCCTTCGCTGGTTTTGCTCGCAGTGTTTGAGAACGATCTCTTCGATCTTCGGGATGTGAATGGTCAAAGACCCTCGAACGATGCCAGGTCGCGTCTAAAAATCTTATTGAAAAGCCTCACGCGTGAATCTGCTTTATTCAGTATTGTTAATAAGATCAAGATTCGAATGCAGTTCGCGGCAGCCCAAATCGATATCCGTCGTGGCGAAGGAGCCACCACGTCACCCGCTGATCCGACTCCCGATAGCCAACATCTTGTAGATAGCTATTCCGAACTTTACGGGCAGGCCGTGAAGCTTCTAACGTCGAATGGCATTCCTCTCGCAGTTATCTTCATACCCGCAAGACACACTATGGAGAGCGAGTCATTGATGCAGACAGTCATCGAGCGGCTTACCCGTGAAAGTGGGACGCCGTTCTTGGACCTCACTCCGATCCTTCGTACAAACTCCAACTACAGTGAGCGTTTCTACTTGATGCAGCGGGAGCCGGGTGGCGGATTCAGTGGTAATGGTCACCTTTCGCGCGAAGGCGGTGAGCAGGTCGGCCTCGCGGTGGCCGACTGGCTCTTTGCGCAAAACCTTATTCCACAGTGACTCGATTAGAGTAAATTCTAAGTGTTGTTATTCGTAGGGAGCATCAAGCAGAAGGGTATTTGAACGAGCTGAGTTCGAATCTGGTCGCGTAGGATGCTTTACTAAAACACACAGAGAGGAATGGGACTTGATGGCAAGAGGGCGTTTTAGGCCGAACCGCTGGGAGCAGCCATGAAGAGGCCGTCGACAACCCATGAGCGGCTGACTCGCGATGAGCAGGTTCGGGGTTCATCGAATCGGACGTTTGGTCTGGTGCTCGCGGGGGTCTTCTCACTCATCGGTTTGTGGCCATTGGTTCGCGGCGGCGAGTTCCGGTTGTGGTCTCTGGCCTTTGCCGTGTTTTTTTTGCTGATTGCCCTGACGCGGCCTCGGCTGTTGGCACCACTCAATCGCGTTTGGACCAAACTTGGCCGCGTATTGCACCGAATCGTCAACCCTGTCGTCATGGGGGTACTGTTTTATCTTGTTGTCACGCCTACCGGCCTGATGATGCGCCTGCTGGGCAAGGACTTACTGCGATTACGGTTCGAGCCCAATGAGAAGAGTTATTGGATTGAACGGCAACCACCCGGCCCAGCGCCGGAATCGATGAAACAGCAGTTCTGAGGGACGCATGAGTTTCTTGAAAGAGCTGTGGCAATTCATGCGCGTGCGCAAGAAGTTCTGGTTATTGCCGATTATGCTCATGATGTTCCTGCTGGGTGGTCTACTCATGTTGAGCCAGGGCAGCGCCATCGCGCCATTCATCTACACAATCTTCTAAAGTTGGGAACACGCCCGTGAGGATCCTGGGCCTATCGGCGTTCTACCACGACAGCGCGGCGGCCTTGGTCGAGGACGGGCGTATTGTCGCGGCGGCCCAGGAAGAACGGTTTACCCGCAAGAAGCACGATTCGGACTTTCCGTCGCACGCCATTGAATACTGTCTGGGCGCCGCCAGGGTCGGGCTGAGCGAGGTCGACTACGTCGCCTTCTACGACAAGCCGTTTCTCAAGTTCGAGCGGCTGCTGGAGACCTATGTCGCCTTTGCACCGAAGGGATTCGCCTCATTCAAGATGGCTATTCCAGTGTGGTTGCGTGAAAAGCTATTTCAGAAGGATTTGCTGCGCCGGGAGCTTCAGGTATTCGCGGCGGAGTTCGATTGGGTAAACAAGCTCCTGTTCGCCGAGCATCACCAGTCGCATGCGGCTAGCGCGTTCTTCCCATCTCCGTTCGAGGACGCAGTTGTCCTGACCATGGATGGGGTCGGCGAATGGGCGACCACGTCGGTCGGCCTAGGTCGAGGAAATGATCTGGCCATGATCAAGGAAATACACTTTCCCCATTCCCTAGGCCTGCTTTATTCCGCCTTCACCTACTATACCGGATTCAAGGTCAACTCCGGCGAGTACAAGGTGATGGGCTTAGCGCCTTACGGCGAGCCGAAGTATGCGCAAACGATCCTGGATAATTTGCTTGATCTGAAGGCGGATGGAAGCTTCCGGCTTGACCAGTCGTATTTCGAGTATTGCACGGGCTTGCGCATGACCAACGGCAAGTTCGACGCCTTATTCGGTGGCCAGGCGCGTTCTCCGGAGGAACGTTTGACCCAACGCCATATGGATCTGGCCGCATCGGTTCAGGCGGTTTTGGAGGAGACAGTACTTAGGCTGACGCGATCCCTTGCGGCCGAAACCGGCTCCAAGAACCTGTGCTTGGCTGGTGGCGTGGCGCTGAACTGTGTGGCCAATGGAAAGGTGTTGCGCGACTGCGCGTTTGAGAACATTTGGGTGCAGCCGGCGGCGGGTGATGCCGGTGGCGCTTTGGGTGCGGCCCTTTGCGCTTACCACGTGCACAAGGATCAACCGCGCCAAGTCAGCGGAACGCTGGATGCCATGGCCGGCTCCTATCTGGGCCCGGCTTTCGCGCAAGCGGACATTGAGCGGTGCTTGACCGCCGCCGGCGCAATCTTCACAGTGCTGGATAACGAAGAGATCGTGGAGAAAACTGCGGAGGAACTCGCCGACGGCAAGGCGATTGGTTGGTTCAACGGGCGGATGGAGTTCGGGCCGCGGGCCCTTGGTGCGCGTTCAATCCTGGCCGACCCACGATCGCCGATTATGCAGAAAACGCTCAATCTGAAGGTCAAATTTCGGGAATCCTTTCGGCCGTTTGCGCCGTCGGTTCTGCGCGAGGATGTCGCCGACTGGTTCGAGATGGATAGCGACAGCCCCTATATGCTGATGGTCGCCGACGTTCTGGCCAAGCACCGCCGCTCCATGACTCCGGCGGAGGATGCTCTGTTCGGCATCGACAAACTGAATGTACCGCGCTCCGTCATCCCGGCGGTGACTCACGTGGACTACTCAGCGCGCGTCCAAACCGTGCACAAGGAAACGAACCCGCGCTATCACGCTGTGTTGTCGGCCTTCAAGAAGCGGACTGGCTGCCCGGTGCTGGTGAATACCAGCTTTAACGTGCGTGGCGAGCCGATCGTCTGCACCCCCGAAGATGCTTTTCGCTGTTTCATGGGAACGGAGATCG
>DASWJP010000198.1:0-4682 GCA_036397065.1 Kiloniellales bacterium
CCGGACGCCTCGCGCGACCTACCCGGGCGGCGGCGCGAAAACCGCCTCGCCGTCCGTCCGAAGACGGCGGCCTGCCGCCCCTACTTGGTCTTGCTCCCGGTGGGGTTTGCCGTGCCGCCCCCGTTACCGGGGGCGCGGTGCGCTCTTACCGCACCCTTTCACCCTTGCCGGCCGGTGCACCGAAGCGCGTAGGCCGGCGGTTTGCTTTCTGTGGCACTTTCCCTGGGGTTGCCCCCGCCGGGCGTTACCCGGCACCGTTTTTCCGTGGAGCCCGGACTTTCCTCCCCCGCTGGGCCGACCGAAACCGGCGGCGGGAGCGGCCATCCGGCCGTCTGGCAGGTTTAGACGTAAGGCCGGACGGGGCCGGCGTCAACCAGGCGTAGCAACGCCAACAAGCGCGCGGCCGTCTCGCCGTCGAGGGTGCCGCTCACGTCCCGCGGCCGGAAGTGGCGCTGAAAGGCCACCAGGACAGCCCGGGTCGCCGCATCCAGTGCACCCGACGCCGGAACGTCATAGCCATAGCGGCCGAGCATTGCCTGCGCCTCGGCAACAGGTGGCACCGGCACCGAAGCCACTGCGCTGGGCCACAGGCCGATGCCGGCGGCGGCCAAACGGGGCCAATCGAACAACTCGCCGGGATCCTGCTTGCGAAGCGGCGCGACGTCGGAATGGCCCAGGACCCGTTCCGGCGGGATGGGATGGCGTCCCAAAATGTCCCGGCATAGACCAATCAGGCGGTCCATCTGCGCCTCCGGAAATGGCCGGTAGCCGAACTCGTGGCCCGGATTGACCAATTCGATTCCGATGGAGCGGCCGTTGATGTCGCGCGCGCCGGCCCAGGCACTCACCCCCGCGTGCCAGGCGCGCTTGGCCTCGTCCACCAGCCGGGTGCAGGTGCCATCCTCGGCGATGCAATAATGGGCGCTGACCTTGGCGGCGGGATCGCACATGCGGGCCAGCGCCGCCTCGGCGGATGTCATGCCGGTATAGTGCAGGATGAGAATGTCGACCGGCACCCCGGCGGCGCGGTCATCGAAATTGGGCGACGGGCGGTCGGTGATATTCGGCATGGGTGCAGACTAAACCCGGTCGGCCTCGGCCGCCACCAGCTTGGGCCGGATGATGGTGATCACGCCGACGCCGATGATGGTCAGCAACCCGCCCACGACCAGCGGCAGGGTCAGAGTTTCGCCCAGCACCAGAACGCCGGAGAGGACACCGAATCCCGGCACCAGCAGGGTAAACGGCATGACCTGATTGACCGCATAGCGGCGCAGCATCCAAAACCAGGCGCCATAGCCGACGATGACAACCACCACCGCCTGATACACGACCGCCATGGCTGCCCGCCAATCGGCCGCCGCCAAGGCCGCTCCCTGGCCCTCCTCCAACAGCAGAGAGGCAAGCGCCAGTTGCGGCGCCGCGAAAACTCCGACCCAGGCGTTCAGCATCATGCCGTCCACATCGCCCATCTTCTTGATCTGGACATTGGCCACCGACCAGACGCAGGCGGCGACGATCACTAAGGCCAGGGGAACGGTGACGCCGGCCAGCCGCGGTTCACCGGCGACGATGGCCACACCGATGAAGGCGATGGCCATGCCCAAGGCGCGGCGCCAGCCGAGCTTGTCGTTGAAGAACACGGCGGCCAGCAAGGCGGCGAAGGGCACCTGCAACTGAATGGCGATGGCCGCAGTGGCCGCGTCCAGATTCTTCAGGCCGGTGAACATGAGGGCGAAATGAACGAAACCCAGGGTGAAGGAGACCAGAAACACCTGCCGCCAGCAGCCGTGCGGCGGTTTGACGAACGGCGCCAGCAACATCCCTACCAGGCCCCAGCGCAGCGCCATCATCATGATCGGTGGCAATTGCGCCAGCCCGATCTTGGCGACGGCGAAATTGAAGCCCCAGATCATGGCGATCAGCAGGAACACGACCAAGTGCAGCGGTCGAATCACGAATGCCCGCGCATTTCCTGGATGCGATCGTGCGCCGTGTTGATGGTGGCCAGCCGTTCGTTGGCCAGGTCGATGAATTCCTGCGGCATGCCCTGCGCCACCAGGCGGTCGGGGTGGTTCTCGCGCACCAGCTTGCGGTAAGCCGCCTTGATCTCGGCATCCTTGGCATCCCGGGAGACGCCGAGGATCACGTAGGGGTCCGATTGATCGGGCCCCATGTTGCCGGCGTGCACCCGCTCCCAGCCAGTTGCGTCGAGCCCGAAGATGTCGGCGACTTGCCTCAGATACTCCAGCTCATGCGACGAAACCTGGCCGTCGGCCCGGGCGATGTGGAACAGGCCGTCGAGCAACTCCTCAAGCACCGCAGGGTTCTTGGCGAACATTCGGGCGATCTGCCGGGCATAGGGCTCGTAGCCGCGCATGTCGCGCCGCGCCTGGTCAAAGACGCGGCCGACGTTCTTGACCTCCTCCGGCGGGATCCGGAAAACCCGCTTGAAAGCGTCGACCTCGTCCCGGGTGACTTGGCCGTCGGCTTTCGCCATCTTGGCGCCCAGGGCGATGACGGCAATGGTAAAGGCGATGCGCTTGGTGGCATCCTCGCCGTCGCCCTCACCCTCGCCGGTCGTACGCATCTTATCGACGGCATGGCCAGCCACGGCGCCTATCAGCGCACCCAGCGGTCCGCCGAGAGCGAATCCGGCGGCTCCGCCCAGGATCTTGCCCCAAATGCTCATGGCAACAGACGTTCGTGGATCCGCTAGCGCCCTGGCGAAATCGTGCCGAGGCTTCCCGTTGGCTTATTTCATGTTGGCTTGCCTTGGGCAAGCCCGGGCCGCCTAGTCCCCGATGGCGGTATCCAAGGCGGCGCGGACGGTGTCCTGGAGCTGCTGCCGGCGGAACGGCTTGGCCAAGATCCGTGAGGCACCGAATTTTTCCGCTATCGACAGGAAACGGGTCCCACCGTCATTGCCGCCGCCGGAAATTGCGATGATTCGAATGTCCGGGTGGTCGTGGTGCAGCGCGACGATGATCTCGAGGCCGTCTTTCTCCGGCATCAAGATGTCGGTGATCACCAGTTCGACGGGAATTTTATCGAGCAGTGCCAAACCGCCCATGCCGTTTTTCGCTTCAAACACCTCATGCCCATCTTGCTCAAGCGCCGCGCGCATGGTTGCGCGGAGATCGGCCTCATCGTCGATGATGAGTATGCATGCCATGTCTCGGTCCTTGGTTGCTGGTTCTTTTCTTATAGCTAGGCAGTTGCCCGCTCGTCCGCAACTTCGTCCAGAGCCTCGCGCACGCAACGCGCGAGATCCTGCTTTCTATAAGGCTTTCTATAAGGCTTTTCGAGCAAACGCACGCCCTTGTCCAAACGCCCTTGATGGGAAAGCGCGTTACGCGCATAGCCGGATGTAAACAAGACTTTGAGATTCGGATGGCGCGCCTTGGCCTGGCGTGCCAGCTCTCCGCCCTTTATGCCGTCCCGTAGAACGACATCGGTGAAAAGCAAGTCGATATCGGGTCGCTCCTTGAGCAGGGCCATGGCCATGCGGCTCTCGCCCGCTTGCAAGACCGTGTACCCGAGGCTCTGCAAATGAGTGACAGCCACTTGGCGCAGAGCCTCGGCGTCCTCGACCACCAGAATGATCTCGCCGCGGCTGGCCGGCACCTCGGCCATGCCGGGCCGATCCATGGCAAGGACATTGTCCTGGGCATTGGCCCTCGGCAAATAGATGCGCACGCTGGTGCCTACGCCGAGCTCCGAATAGATCTTGGCTTGGCCCCCCGATTGCTTGGCGAACCCGTAGACCATGCTGAGGCCCAGACCGCTGCCTTTGCCCACATCCTTGGTGGTAAAGAACGGCTCGAAGGCGCGCGCTATCACATCCGGCGCCATGCCTGTGCCACTGTCGGTGATCGTGATGGATACAAACGATCCTGGTGCCAGTCCCTCGACATTGGAGTGCTCCGTATCGTCGTCGATCTCAACATTGGCGGATTCGATTGTCAGTCTGCCGCCATCGGGCATCGCATCGCGTGCGTTGATGCCCAGATTGACAATGGCGTTCTCAAGCTGCCCGGCATCGACCGAGCACGGCCACAGGTCATCGGCAAGCACGGTATCGATCTGGATGGACGAGGCAATGGTACGGCGCAACAGCGTGGTTATATTGGTAATCAGTTCGTTGACGATGATGACGCGCGGCATCAATGTTTGCGTGCGTGAAAAAGCGAGAAGACGCTGAGTCATCTCACCACCACGTAGGCATGCGTTGAGCGCCGCGCCGGTCAGCTTTAATGCCGATGGATCATTTCTTAGGCAATCGTGCAGAAGCTCGACATTGCCGAGGATAATGCCCAGCAGATTGTTGAAATCGTGAGCGATGCCACCGGTGAGCTGACCGATCGCTTCGGTCTTCTGCGCCTGGCGCAGTTTTGTTTCGGTTTCCCGCTGTTCGGTAACGTCCTCGACCAGGGCGAAAAACCCTTGAACACGGCCATCCGGTGCGACGTGCGGCGAATAGTGGCCGCGGACCCGGCGGGGGACACCGTCTGCATAAGTGACGGTATGCTCGAAGATCACCGTTTCGCCGGATAGCGCTGCCTTTACGTGGGGATTAACCTGACCGGTTAGGAAGGCGGGCACCAACTCGCGGAAGGATCGCCCAATGATTTCGGCGCGGGGCCGGGCATACCAAGCCTCGCCGATCTTGTTCATGACGC
>DASWJP010000199.1:0-2646 GCA_036397065.1 Kiloniellales bacterium
CATCGGCCCCTCCGGATCGGCGATGAATTCGAGAAAACCGCGCGGCGCATGGGCGGATCCGGGGATAAATCCCTTTTGCCGTTCCTGGGTCTCGCGTACGTCGACGAAGACCACATCGTCGTCCTCAAGCATGTCCAGGGCCAGTGAGACCGGCATGCTGTCGATTTCGGCATTGGCCGCTGCCAAGCACTGCTTGAACCCCTTTTTCAACATGGCCTCTCCCCTTCGCTGATGGCCGCATTCCATGAGTACGGCATCTTTTCGTAGATGACCCCACGCTATAGATGGTTACACGGAGCGATGGCCGCTAGAGGCGGGCGCCGGGGCTGGCCATGGAATATGTTTTGAGCTGCTCGGTCACATAGTCGAAGGCCTCGTCCACGGAATCGGTGCGGTAGAACAGATTGAGATCGGCGGCATCGATGGTGCCGTACTTTTTCAGAGCCTCCAGATTGATGACATCGGCCCAATACTTGCTGCCAAAAAGCACGATCGGCATGTGCTTGCGGATCTTGCCGGTCTGAATCAGGGTCAGAATCTCGAACAGCTCGTCCAGGGTCCCGAACCCGCCCGGCATGACGACCGCCGCCTTGGCCAAGTAGGCGAACCAGAATTTACGCATGAAGAAATAGTGGAACTCGAACACCAGTTCGCGGCTGATATGCGGATTCTCGGCTTGCTCGAACGGCAGCGAGATGTTTAAGCCGACGTTGATGCCGCGCGCCTCCGAGGCGCCGCGGTTGGCGGCCTCCATGATTCCCGGCCCGCCGCCGCTGCACACCACGAAACGCCGGTCGTTGTCTTCCAGGCCCTTCGACCATTCGGTGAGGCGCCGGGCCAGCTCGCGCGTGGCCTCGTAGTATTGCGACAGGTCCAGCTGCACCTCGGCGGCGGCCACATCGCCGCGGCTCTCCTTGGCAGTGGCCAGTGCTTTTTCCGCGGCCTCGCGAGACAAGATTCGCGCCGAGCCGAAAAATATGATCGTATCTTCGATGCGATAATGCTTGAATCGGCCGTTCGGCTCCATGTACTCGGACAGTATGCGCAGCGCCCGGGCATCCGGGCTGTGCAGAAAGTCCTGATCTTCATAGGCCCTTGGCTGCCGGCCCGTTTTTTTACTGACAGGTTTTACCATTTCACAGCTTTCTGAATTTCCGCCGTTTCGTGGCGATACCTTAAGTCGTGGACTCGGGCAACCGCAATCGCCCGCCGGCCGCCGCCTGCGGTTCGCGGCCGCGGGGGTGTTTCTGGCCTTCCTGACCGCGTCCTGCACGGCCCCGGATGTGGGCGATCAACCGGCCGCCGGCCCCGCGCCCGGCGCCGCCGCGGCGGCCATCCCCGCGCTGGTGATCCCGAACGAGGCCATGGCCCCCGTGGTCGACCGCAACGGCCGCATGGTGGTCGAGGCCATGGAATACCCGTGGAGCGCCATCGGCCGCGTGAACACCGGGGGCCGTGGCTTCTGTTCCGGCGTGCTGATTGGACCGCAACTGGTGCTGGCTTCGGCGCAATGCCTGTTCGATGCGGCCAGCGGCCGCTGGTGGCCGTCCAGCGATATCCATTTCGTCGCCGGTTATCAGCGGGACCGATCGGTGATCCACGCCGGTATCCGTGCCTATGAAGTGGCCCCCGATTTCGTCCCCGGCCCGACCAACACCTTCGCCAACATCGCCAACAACTGGGCTTTGCTCAGCCTGGATACGCCCATCGGTTACGCGGCCGGCTGGTTGGCGGTGCAATGGCAGGATGAAGCCACCAGGGCGCGTCTGGCCAGCGGCAATGGCCTGCTGATGGCGGCCGGCTACCGCCGCGGCTGGGGCAACGCCGTCACCGTCGAGTTGGGATGCGCCGAGCGGGCCTGCGCCGGCAGCCCCATCGAGGCGGCCCTGCCGGCTTTTGTTTATCTTGATGAAGAATTCCGGGTGCTCGGCAATCCCCTGCTGCGCGCCCGGGCCGCTAACAGCGGCGTTGGCCTGCCCGATTTCGCGGAGCTGGCGCGCGGCGATGCCCATTGGGGCAGGAGCCAGGCCCCCGTCGGCAGCGTCATCGCGGCGGCAAAGCCGCGCAACAGCATCGCCCGCCTGTTGCGTCACTTGGGCCATCTGCAGGTGCCGGAGCGGTCCGCGGACGAGGCGATCCTCGCCCTGGCCATCAGCGATTTCGAAGCGGAGAGCGGCCTGCGCCACAGTGGGGCCCTGTCCGTTGCCCTGCTCGGCCGCCTGCTGGAAGCGGCGGTGCGCGAGCTGCCGCGTGCGCATCTGCGGCCCCAGTCGGAGTTTTCGCCGGGCCGGGAGATCACCAGCGCCGCGGCCACCGGACTGTTCTAGGCCGCGCCAGGCGCCCGCACCACCTCTTGCTCGATGGCGCCGAAGATCGATGCACCTTTTGCATCCAGCATCTCGATGCGCACCCGGTCGCCGAAGCGCAGGAACGGTGTTTCGGGCGCGCCCTTTTCCAAGGTTTCCAGCATGCGCACCTCGGCCAGGCAGGACGAGCCCGCCGTCCGATCCGTGTTGGAGACGGTGCCGGAGCCGACGATGGTGCCCGCGCCCAGGCGCCGGGTCTTGGCGGCATGGGCGATCAATCGGGGAAAATCGAAGGTCATGTCCACGCCGGCATTCGGCCGGCCGATCAAGCGGCCATTCA
>DASWJP010000200.1:0-33292 GCA_036397065.1 Kiloniellales bacterium
ACGACCGTGAAGATTGCAAGAGCCGCGACTGTGGTGGCTGTGCCTAGGGCCATGGCAAAGGTTGCGCCGATACCGGCGAGAAAGACACCTTGCGCTAACGTGAAAAGGAGGATGATGATGGCACCGCTACAGGGCCGAATGCCGATCGCCAAGACCGGCGCCCAAAGCTGTTTAAACGTACCGCTGGCGGGTGCGGGCGTGCCGTAATCGGCAGCACCATGGTCGTGGCTGTGGGTGCACCCTTTGCCCCTGAGCGCCGAGAAAATCATCCAGAGACCTAATATGGCGATAAACCCATAGCTTACTGTTTCCAGCCATTGCGCTTTCGCGGTGGTTTCCAGCCGCGACATGTCGAACACGAACGCGAAAACACCAACCATTGCTATTGCCGAAATGGCTTGCGCAGCCGATGCCAGGAACGCAAGACCGACGCCGCGCTTGATCCGGCTTTCTTCGGCTAGCAGATAAGATGCAATGACGATTTTGCCATGCCCCGGCCCGATCGCGTGCAGGACGCCGTACAACAGGCCGATAAGGGCAAGCGTAATGGTAGGGGCCAAGGATTCTGTTGTCTTCATTTCTCGAGCCGCCGTGGCCAGTGAGCGCTGCAATTTCATCTGGCCTTGACGGATCTTGAGCACAGTCTGCCGCCAGAGGTCGGGTGCAGGTGCCGTCATCTGCTTTGCTATTTCAGGTTTCGTCTCCGGTGCCGTTTGCGCGGCCACCAACTCGGCCGTCAGAGAGACCAACAGAAATAGCGCGGCGCTACATGTAAAAAGCCTGAAGAGTCTAGCTGTCATCGCAGCGAAGTTGTACAAGGTAGGGATAAACCATGCCGAAATAGATGGGATTCATTTCATCCTCGGCCACAACCGGATGGCATGAGTTTGGCAATTCGCCAGCGTATTGAATCGGGTCGGCCCAATTGATCGCGATGTCGATATAGTACTCAGGATCGTACAGCGAGAAAGTCAAAGGTGTCGCGGCCGGATCGATCGCGGGGTGTATGGGCACGGTGAAGGTGAAACGCAGAAGGCCTTGATCGAACGACGCGCGGAAATCCTTCACTGTTTCGATCTTTAACGCCCGATCGCCCAGCTTGATATGCGTGAAGTAGTTATAGGAGGCCAAATCTTCGGCCTGCTGATTTTCCGCAACCAGTGCGAGTTCTGCCTCGCTTAGGGCACCGTCGCTATTCTGGTCGAAGTCCTCGAGGATCAGGGTGCTATAGTAGTCATCGAAGGTCCAAGAAACCTGCATGGCCTCGATCAACCCCCCGCCTATGACCAGGGTGACTCCGGCCTCTATCCATACGTGCGGATGGGCGGGCGCCTGGCGCGCGGAGGGTAAGACGACTCCAAGCGTCACCGCCGCAACCAGCAGCCATCGTCGCCAACGGCCTGCAAGCCAATCCTGTCTTTCGTGACTCATGGTTCTTTGTCTCGGGTGCGCGACTGCCCGGCTAGTCAAGCACGTGGGCTCTTGCCAATAGCTTAAGAAGAGGCCGATGGCAACGGGTTGGGCCACTACAATGAGGCGTCGATGCCAATCAACTCTCTCGTCCCCGCCGCTCTCGCCCTATATAAGAGGCGGCACCATGGTTCAGTCCCCGCCCGAACGAAGCCTCGTCTCGTCGCATCCGCATCTCGCCGCCCTGAATCCGGCGCAGGTGGAGGCGGTTTTGGCCGTGGATGGGCCGGTTCTGGTCCTCGCCGGGGCGGGGACCGGAAAGACGCGGGTCTTGACCACGCGCCTGGCGCATCTGCTGCTCAGCGGCCGGGCGCATCCGGGGCAGGTGCTGGCGGTCACCTTCACCAACAAGGCGGCACGGGAGATGAAGGACCGGGTGGCCGGGCTGCTCGGCCGGCCGGTGGAAGGCTGGTGGCTGGGGACGTTTCATGCCATCGCCGCGCGCATTCTGCGCACCCATGCGGAAAAATTGGGCCTGAAACCCAATTTCACGATCCTGGATACGGACGATCAGTTGCGCCTGTTGAAGCAGGTGCTGGCGGCCGAGGGCATCGACGACCGCAAGCATCCGGCGCGCGTCGTCCACCACGCCATCGACCGCTGGAAGGACCGGGGCCTGGGGCCGGAGAGCCTCTCGGTGGGCGAGGCGGGCGATGTCGCCGGCGGCCGCGGCATCGCCATCTATCCCGCCTATCAGCAACGCCTGCGCGATTTAAACGCCTGCGATTTCGGCGATCTGATCTTGCACAACTTGTCCCTATGCCAGAAATTTCCCGATGTGCTGGCCGATTTTCACCGGCGTTTCCACTATCTGCTGGTGGACGAGTACCAGGACATCAACGTCGCCCAATACCTGTGGCTGCGCCTGCTGGCCCAAGGGCATCGCAACATCTGCTGCGTTGGCGACGACGACCAGTCGATCTATGGCTGGCGCGGCGCCGAGGTGGGCAACATCCTGCGCTTCGAAAAGGATTTTCCCGGCGCCAAGGTGATCCGTCTGGAGCGCAACTACCGCTCCACCGGGCGCATTCTCGCCGCCGCCTCTGGCCTGATCGCGCACAACGAGGGGCGCCTGGGCAAGACCTTGTGGACCGAGGACGAGGAGGGCGCCAAGCTGCGCGTGCGCGGCCTATGGGACGGCGAGGCCGAGGCGCGCTTCGTCGGCGAGGAGATTGAAAGCCTGCAAAGGCGCGGCGAGCCCCTCTCCGGCATGGCCATTCTGCTGCGCACCGGCGCGCAAAGCCGCGAATTCGAGGAGCGGTTTCTCACCCTGGGCCTGCCTTACCGCATCGTCGGCGGCGCACGCTTTTACGAGCGCCTGGAGATTCGCGATGCCTTGGCCTATTTGCGAATCCTCGAATCGCCCGCCCACGACCTGGCCTTCGAACGGATTCTCAACAAGCCGAAGCGCGGCCTGGGCGATGTCACCCTGCGTGCCCTGCACGAGATGGCGCGGGTGGCGGAGATTCCCCTGACCGAGGCGGCGCGGCGCCTGGCCACCACCGACGAGCTGCGCCCCGCCGCGCGCCGGTCGCTGGCCGGGCTCCTCGCCGATTTCGACCGCTGGCGCGACATGCTCGGCCACCTGCCGCACCCCGAGGTGGCCGAGGTGGTGCTCGACGATTCCGGCTATACGGCCATGTGGATGAACGATAAATCGGCGGATGCGCCGGGCCGCCTGGAGAACCTCAAGGAGCTGATCAATGCCATGGCTGACTTCGACACCCTGGCCGGGTTCCTCGAACATGTCGCCCTGGTCATGGAGTTGAACGAGGGCGTGAACCAGGAGATGGTCAGCGTCATGACCCTGCATGCGGCCAAGGGCCTGGAGTTCGACACGGTGTTCCTGGCCGGCTGGGAGGAGGGCCTGTTTCCCAACCAGCGCGCCCTGGATGAAAGCGGCGGCCGGGGGCTGGAGGAGGAGCGGCGCCTCGCCTATGTGGGGCTCACCCGCGCCCGCCGGCGGGTGGTGCTCAGCTTCGCCGCCAACCGGCGGCTGCACGGCTCGTGGACGCCGGCGATTCCGTCGCGCTTCGTCGACGAGCTGCCCAAGGAACATATCGAGGTGGAAAGCGACCAGGGCCTGTACGGCGCGCCGGTGCCCGGCGCCGGCAGCACCTTCGGCACCGGGCCCGGCATGGCCGAGTGGGGCGCCAACCGCTGGAGTCCCGGACTGGCCCGTGCCCGCGCCCGGCAATCCACGGACGCGGCCTTCACCACCATGGCGCGGATTGTGGACACCGGCCCGGCGGCGGGCATGGCTCATGGCCAGCGTGTCTTTCACCGCAAGTTCGGCTACGGCACGGTGGCGACCGTGGAGGGCGACCGGCTGGACATCGACTTCGACAAGGCGGGGCGCAAGAAGGTCATCGCCAGCTTCGTCGTCCCGGACGATCAAGCCGACTAGGACCCGGAGTCGCCGATGCCCGCATCACCCCCACCCCGGCCCTCCCCCAACGAGGGGGAGGGAGAAGTATTTGATCGGAATAGCGAATCCCCTCCCCCCTTGTGGGGGAGGGTTAGGGTGGGGGGTGACTCATCCTGCGGTGATGGTAGGGACTAGGACGATGGCATCGGGGACCAGCGCGGCATGGTGCGTGCGCCTGCTGGCCCCGGCGCCGGCATTGCCATTGATCGAGTTGGCGTTGGCGCAGCTGGGCGGCGCCTTGGTCACCGATGGGCCCGACGGTGACGGGAACATCCCGGTCAGCGTCTTCCTGGCGGCGGCGCCGGATCGCCCGCACCTGACCGCGCTGCTGGCGGCTGCCGCTGCTGCAGCCGGGGTGGCCATGCCGGAAACCATCATCGAGGCTTTGCCGGAAACCGACTGGGTGGCCGAAAACCAGAAGGCCCTGCCGGCCATCCAGGCCGGACCGTTCTACGTCTACGGGGCCCACGTGACGGCACCGCCCCCGGCGGGCAGCATCCCCTTGTTGATCGAGGCGAACGTCGCCTTCGGCACCGGCCGCCACGAAAGCACCCATGGCTGTCTGCTGGCACTCGATGCCTTGGCCGCGGAGCGGCGCATCGGAAAGGCCCTGGATATGGGCTGCGGCTCCGGCATTCTGGCGATCGCCATGGCCAAGCTGTGGGGCGGCCCGGTGCTGGCCGTGGACAGCGATGCCGATTCGGTGCGGGTGACCAAGGAGAACGCCGCCATCAACGATGTCGCGGCGTTCATCACCGCGGTGCACGGGGACGGCTACAACTTCCCGGCGGTCGGCGATGGCGGGCCCTACGATGTGATCGTCGAAAATATTCTGGCCGATGCGGTATGCGCCATGGCGCCGCAACTGAAACGCCACCTGGCGCCGGGCGGCTGTGCGATCCTCTCCGGGTTGCTCGCCGATCAGGCGGCCGAGGTCATGGCCGCGCATGCACCACTGCGCCTCAAGCGCGAGTGGCGCCTGGGCGATTGGGTGACGTTGGTTTTGGAAAAGTGATCGCCGGCCGCGGATGCCCGGTTGGAACCCTGCGGCCGGGATGTATCGGTTTACGCGGCGCCGGCTTCAGACCGGTGTTGCGGTTGGGACGTATTGGCGATCTTGCGGCTGGCCAAGACTTCCGGCACCCAATCCACGTCGCCCTTGACGTAGCCAAGGTCGGCCAGGGTGGCGCTGCCCAAGCGGGCGATCTGCCCCGCAGCCAGGCGGCTCAACTGCCACTGGCGCAGCGGCCTCACGGCTCCCTCCAGATGGGCGAGCAGCCCATGAACCGGCGAACCGCCGGTGATGCTGGCGGCAACCGGCGCGTTCCGCTTCTCCATGATTTCATCGACCGCCGCCGGGATCCGGCCGCGGGCGATGCCGATGTCGGCCAGGATCCGGTCCGGAAGCTGCTCCAGCTCGCGGATGGACTTGCGCCGCTGTTGCGCCAGGCGCATGCGAACGAAAATCGACTGCTGCGCCAGCTTCGAGTGGCGCCGCGTGCCGTCGGCCGGGGCCGCCAACAGAGTGGCGACCTCGACGATCTGGCTGCGGGTCAGGCCGATGTCGGCCAGCATCCGGTCGCTCAACTGGTTCAACTCGGCGATGGTCCGCCGGCAGCGCCGGGCGCGGGCCAGTTTCGAATTGGCAAGCACAGCCATCACGTCGTCGAAGCCGATGCTCCGGGCGGCGCGGCCGATGGCCTGAAACGCATTCCGGGCCATGCCCGACAGCAACTCGGCGCGGGCTTGATGCCCCTTGTTGATCAGGACTTGAATATCGGTCGTGCGGGCTAAAGCGCCGGGCGACAACCGATTGAGCTCGGTGTGGACCTCATTGAAGCGGGTCATTTTACTCTCTCCGTACGAATTGCACGCGCCCCTTGGCGCGTGGGCGGCCCAAATCCGAGCCGCAATTGCCTCTTTGGCTGTTTGGAAGATAACCATGCTTCGGTCGCAAAGCGAGCGGTGATTTTGCACCGCAGCATTGCATTAAATGAATAGGTAACAAGGAATTAACCATTGTGGCAAAATTTTGACGTTGCGCAGCAACATGGCCGCGCGGGCCTCCCCCTTGCCACGGTTCCGGGGCCATGGCTAGGGTGCTGTCCGGGCAGCGAAAAGGACCCCTTTCATGGCATCACCGGCGAAACGTCTGAAATCCCGAAAACCGGCGCGGGGCTCCACGGCGGCGGCCAAAATCGCCAATCTGCGGTCCGAATTAGCCGCGCGCGCTCTGCAGGGCTTTATCGTGCCGCGGGCCGATGCGCACCTGGGGGAATACGTGCCGGCCCATGCCCAGCGCCTGGCGTGGCTGACCGGCTTCACCGGCTCCGCCGGGCTGGCTGTGGTTTTAGAGGATCGTGCCGCGATTTTCGTGGATGGCCGATATACCCTGCAGGTCCGTGACGAGGTCGATGGGGATCTCTACGAATTCTGCCACCTGACCGACAGCCCGCCCGAATCCTGGATCACCAGCCATCTCGGCCGGGGGCAAAAGCTGGGCTACGACCCCTGGCTGCATAGCGAAAGCCAGGTGGGCCGCCTGCGCGCCGCCGCCGAGGCGGCCGGCGGCACCTTGGAGCCCGTCGACGGCAACCCGGTGGATGCCATCTGGCCCGATCAGCCGGCCCCGCCCATGGCGCCGATCGCGGCGCATCCGCGGGACCTGTCGGGCCAGAACTCGGCCGACAAGCGGGCGGCGATTGCCAAGGTCCTGAAAGGCAAAGACGCCGCGGCCGCCATTCTGACGCAGCCGGATTCAATTGCCTGGCTGTTGAACGTGCGCGGCGACGACGTGCCGCATACGCCGTTGCCGCTGTCCTTCGCCGCGATTCGCGATGACGGCACGGTGGATTGGTTCGTCGCCCGCCAGAAAGTATCGGCGGCGTTGGGGCCGCACCTAGGCAATGGGGTTGCCGTGCACGACCCGGATCAACTGGCGCCGGTGCTGGCCAAGCTCGGCGCGGCGGGGGCCCGGGTCATGGTCGATCCGGAGGCCTCGTCGTCGTGGATCTTTGCCCGTCTGCGTGAAGCGGGTGCGACCATCGTGGCCGATGCGGATCCGTGCCAATTGCCCAAGGCACGCAAGAACCCTGTGGAATTGGCCGGAACCCGCGCGGCCCACACCCGCGACGGCGCGGCGCTGACCCGTTTCCTGGCCTGGCTGGATCATGAGGTGGCAGCACGGGCCGAAAAGGGCGCGCCCGGCCTCAGCGAGATCGAGGCGGCGGAGCGCCTGCTGGCCTTTCGCCGGGAGCGCGAGCTGTTCCGCGATAGCTCCTTCACCACCATCTCGGGCAGCGGGCCGAACGGCGCCATCGTTCATTACCGGGTGACCAAGGCGAGCGACCGGCGCCTGCGGCCGGGCGAGCTGTACCTGGTCGATTCCGGCGGCCAATACCGGGATGGCACCACCGATGTGACGCGGACCGTGGCCATCGGCTCCCCCAGCGACGAAATGCGCGACCGGTTCACCCGTGTGCTCAAGGGCCATATCGCTCTGGCCATCGCGCGGTTTCCCCGCGGCACCTCCGGCAGCCAGCTGGATGCCTTGGCGCGCTATCACCTGTGGCAGGCGGGGCTGGACTACGACCATGGCACAGGCCACGGCGTGGGCAGCTATCTGGGGGTGCACGAAGGGCCGCAACGGATTGCCAAGACCCCGCAGCGGGTGGCCCTGGAGCCGGGCATGATCGTCTCCAACGAACCCGGTTACTACAAGACCGGCGCCTACGGTATCCGCATCGAGAACCTGGTGGTGGTGATCGAAAGCCCGGCCCAGCCGGGGGATGAGCGGGAGATGCTGGCCTTCGAGACCCTCACCCTGGCGCCGATCGATCGCCGCCTGGTCGAGCCGGCGCTGTTGGCGCCCGCCGAGGTGGCGTGGCTGGATGCCTATCACGCCCGGGTGCGGGCCGCCCATCTGTCAGTTTTGAGTGCGGCGGAGGCCGCCTGGTTGACCGACGCCACCCGTCCGGTGGCGGAGTAACGGGTTCCGCGCTTAGGAGCCTTCCGCGAACAGCGCCTTCATATAGGCGTGCTGGATATCGCTGATATGGCGCGAGATATCGGCCAGGTCCTGGCCGATGCGCTCGGCCATGGCCAGATCCTCGCAGATGAACAGATCGGTGGGCTCGGCCCAACGCTGAGTCATGTGGATCAGGGCCCGATAAGCGGCCTTCTCGTGCGGCCGGCCGCCCTTGCCAAGGTCTTGGACCTTGTCGAGGATGAACTCGAGACTGTCTTCGGCTTTCAGCATGACCCGGCCCTCAATTCGGTAGTACGCGCCACCATAGGCAGGACGGGGTAAAGAACTGGTTTACCCTACCCGCCGATGAGGGCCCGCCACTCCGTCTCGCTCAGGGTGGCCACGCCCAGTTCGGCGGCTTTCCTGGCCTTGGAGCCCGCGTCCATCCCCACGACCACATAGTCGGTCTTCTTCGAGACCGAGCCGGCCACCTTGGCCCCCAGGGACTCGGCCCGGGCCTTGGCCTCGCCGCGGCTCATGGTCTCCAGGGTGCCGGTGAAGACCACTGTCTTACCGGCGATGGGCGAATTGGCGGTGCGCACCGGGGCCAGAGGGACGATCTCCAGTTCCTCGCTCAGATCGTCCAGGACGTCCAGATTGTGCGCTTCGCTGAAGAAACCGATTAGGTCCGCCGCCAAGGCCGGACCGACGCCGTCGATGTTCAGCAGGTCGGCATAGTCGGAGATCTCGGGATCGGCGGCGGCTGTCATGCTCTCGCGCCATTGTTCCAGTGTGGCGTAGTGGCGGGCCAGCAGGCGGGCGGTCGCTTGCCCCACTTGGCGGATGCCCAGGGCATAGATGAAGCGGTCCAGGGGGATGCGCCTGCGGCTCTCAATGGCCGCCAGCAATTTGGTGACTGACTGTTCGCCCCAGCCTTCGCGTTCAGCGATGGCTTCGGCATGTGTCTTGAGGCGGAAGATGTCCGCCGGAGTCTGGATCAGATTGTCCTGCCAAAAGGCGACGATGTGCTTGCTGCCCAACCCCTCGATATCGAAGGCATCGCGGCTGACGAAATGCTTGAGCCGTTCGACCGCCTGCGCCGGACAGATCAGACCGCCGGTGCAGCGGCGCACCGCTTCATCCGGCTCACGCACCGCCAAGCTGCCGCATGCCGGGCAATGGTCGGGAAAGACGTACGCCTTGCCCCGGCGCGCGCCTTTGACCTGCACGACTGAAACGACCTGCGGGATCACATCTCCGGCCCGCTGGATGACCACCGTATCGCCCACGCGCACGTCCTTGCGGGCGATTTCGTCCTCGTTGTGCAGGGTCGCATTGGAGACCACCACGCCGCCCACGGTGATCGGCTCCAGACGGGCCACCGGGGTCAGCGCCCCGGTGCGGCCTACCTGGATGTCGATGGCGCGCAGGATGGTTTGCGCCTGCTCGGCCGGGAACTTGTGGGCAATGGCCCAGCGCGGCGCCCGGCTGACGAAACCCAGACGCGCCTGCCAGTCCAAGCGGTCGACCTTGTAGACCACGCCGTCGATGTCGTTGGGCAGTTTCGGCCGGCTGTCCATCACCTCGCGATAGTAGGTCAGCGCCTCATCCAGGCTGTGGCACAGACGGGTCGGCTCGTTGGTGGCGAAACCCCAGCCGGCGAACTGCTTGCGTGCCTCCTGGATGGTCTTGCCCAGGGGCGCCGAGACTTCGCCCCAATGATAGGCGGCGAAGTGCAGGGGCCGCGCCGCGGTGATTTTTGCATCGAGCTGGCGCAGGCTGCCGGCGGCGGCGTTGCGCGGATTGGCGAAAATCTTTTCGCCGGCGGCCTCCTGGCGCTTGTTCAAGCTCTGGAAATCGTCGCGCCGCATGAAGATCTCGCCGCGCACTTCGAGCACATCCGGCCATCCCTTGCCGCGCAGGCGGGCGGGCACATCGGCAATGGTGCGCACGTTGGCGGTCACGTTTTCGCCGCGGGCGCCGTCGCCGCGGGTCGCAGCTTGCTCCAGCGCACCTTTCTCGTAGCGCAGGGAGCACGAGAGGCCGTCGATCTTCGGCTCGGCGACCAGGACGATCTCCATCTCGTCTTTCAGGCCGAGAAAGCGGCGAATACGCGCCAGGAACTCCGCCACGTCGTCGTCGTCGAAAGCATTGTTCAGCGAGAGCATGGGGACCGCATGGGTCACCTCGGCAAATCCGCCGGCCGGCGTCGCGCCGACCCGGTGGCTGGGGCTGTCCGGGCGCACCAGCTTGGGAAAGTGTGTCTCGATGGCCTGCAATCGTTGGCGCAGGGCGTCGTAGTCTGCGTCGGAAATCTCCGGATCCGCCTGCTGATAGTAGAGCGCGTCGTGACGCAGGATATCGGCCGTCAGGCGGGCCAGCTCCGCCTTCGCCTGGGCGGCGGTTAGACCGGCGACGTCGGCCGCGTCGCCTTTCATCCCGCGTCCGCCTCGATCAGGCGGCGGGCGGCGGCGCGTGCTTCGTCGGTCACCACGGCACCGGCCAGCATGCGGGCGATTTCCTCGTGCCGTTCGTCCACGCTCAAGGGGCTGACACGGGTGGCCACCCGTTTGCCCACCGGTTCCTTACGCACGCGCAGATGGTGGGTGGCGCGGGCGCCCACCTGCGGGCTGTGCGTAATCACCAGGACCTGCCGGTGCCGAGTCAGGCGCGCCAAGCGTTCGCCCACCGCGTGCGCCGTGGCGCCGCCGATGCCGCTGTCCACCTCGTCGAAGATCAGGGTGCGTTCCGGGCCGATCTCGGCCAGGACCACCTTGATGGCCAACAGAAACCGCGCCAACTCGCCGCCCGAGGCGATCTTGGCCAGTGGCCCCGGCGGGTTGCCCGGGTTGGTGGCCACCTGAAAGGCGATATGGTCCAAGCCGTGCGGCCCCCACGCGTCTTCGTCCAGGCGGGCGAGGTGGGTGCGGAAGACGGCCTTGTCCAGCTTGAGCGGCGGCAGCTCGGCGGTCACCGCCCGATCCAGCTTCTTCGCCGCCTTCTGCCGGCCGGCGCTCAAAGCCTCCGCCGCCTTGATGTAAACGGCGCGGTGTTCGGCCACCTGGCGATCCAATGCCGCCAGGCGCTCGCCGCCGCTGTCGATGGCGGCCAAGCGTTGGCGCAAGGACTCGCGCAAGGCTGGCAGCCGTCCGGTTTCGGTGCCGTGCTTGCGGGCCAGGTCGCGCAGGGCGAACAGGCGCTCCTCCACATCCTCCTGGCGGACGGAATCCACCTCGAACTCCGAGGAGAGAGTGTGGATCTGCGCCAGCGCTTCCTCGCATTCGAGCAGGGCGCGATCGAGGGTGGCGAGCACCGGCGCCAGGCGGCCGCCGGCGGCTGGGGCAACCCGTTCCAGGGCCCGCCGGGCACCGGCCAGCCTGTCCTCGGCACCCGGCGTTGCGTCGCCGCCGGCCAAGGTATCGGCGGCGGTGTTCAGGGCCTCGATCAGCTTCTCGGCATTCATCAGCAGTGTCCGCTGCTCGGCCAGGGTGCGTTCCTCATCGGCTTGCGGGTCCAGGCGATCAAGCTCCTCCACCGCATGACGCAGGAACGCCTCGTCGCGGCGCACCTCGTCCAGTTCGCGCATCGCTTCGGCGCGGGCGGCTTCGGCGTCGCGCCACGTCTGCCAGAGGGTGGTCACCGTATCCGCTGCCGCCGACAGGCCGGCAAAGGCGTCCAGCAATTCCCGATGGCTGGCCGCATCGAGCAAGCCGCGCTGTTCGAACTGGCCTTGCACCTCGACCAGGCAATCGCCGATCTGGCGCAACAGACCGATGGAAACCGGCTGATCGTTGACGAAGGCGCGGCTGCGCCCATCGGCCCCAAGAATCCGGCGCAGGATCAGGCTGCCGTCTTCGCCGGCGATGCCGTGCTCGGCCAACACTGCGCTCACGGGATGATCGTCGGCGACTTCGAATCCGGCGACCGCCGAGGCCTGCTCGGCGCCCGGGCGCACCAGGCCGGCATCGGCGCGGGCGCCCAGCGCCAAACCCAGGGCATCGAGAAGGATGGATTTGCCGGCACCGGTCTCGCCGGTCAAGGCACTCAGGCCACCGGCGAAAGAAACATCCAAGTGGTCGATCAGGACGACATCGCGGACCGACAGGCTGACCAGCATACTGGCACTAAATAATCGATTTCCACACGCGGGAAATCCAGGAGCCCATGTGTTCCGCGGGACGCAGGTCGACACCGGTGAGAAGGACATAGCTGTCGGCGTACCAGGCGTTGCCGGGGAAGTTGTGGCCGAGCACCGCGGCGGTTGATTGCGCCTCTTCGGTGATTCCCAGGGCCAGATAGCTCTCGACCAAACGATGCAACGCCTCGGGCACGTGCGTTGTCGTCTGGTAGTCCTGGATAACCATGCGGAAGCGGTTGATGGCGGCAAGAAACTCGCCCTGGCCCTGATAATACCGGCCGATATCCATGTGCTTGCCGGCCAGGTGATCGCGCGCCAGGTCCGCCTTCAGGGTGGCGTCGCGGGCATAGCGGCTCTCCGGGAAGCGGCGCGCCACGTCGTCCAGGCCCTCCAGGGCGCTCTGGGTCATCTTCTGGTCGCGGCCGACATCGGATATCTGTTCGTAGTAGCTGATCGCCTTGAGGTAGTAGGCATACGCGGCATCGCGGTTGCCCGGATGCAACTGGATGAAGCGATCCAGGGCGTTGATGGCCTCGTCGTATTTGTTGTTCTGATAGTGCGCGTAGGCGGCCATCAGCTGCGCCTTGGTCGCCCACACCGAATACGGATGCTGGCGCTCGACCTCGTCGAACAGGCGTGCCGCCTCCTCGTATTCCTGGGCGAGCAACTGATCTGTCGCCGAGTTGTACAACTCCTCGACCGGCCTTTCCACATAGACCGCTTCGTCGGACGAGCTGCACGCGAGCAATCCCAGGCACAGGCCCGCGACGGCGAGCGCCCGTGTCAGAGAGCCGCTGCGCCGGCGCGCACGGTTGTTGTCACCGGACTTCAGTGTTGGCATCACCCTTCCGCAACCCCCAGGCTGCGCCCCCGAATTCGAGAGCCAGAATCAGGCCCGACTATAGAAACAAGGGCCGTCCGCCTCAAGCCGCCGAAAACAAAACGGCGCCCCAAACGGAACGCCGCTGTAACCCATTGTCGCAGAAGAGATTAGGCGCGTGCGGCCACCGCGCGCACCGGCGGGCTGGCGGCGCCCATGGGGGTGTCCACGTCCGCCGTGGTCATCTCCCGCCACGCCCAGGCGCTCGAATCGGTGAACAGGGCCTTGAGCAGGCGCAGGGTCATGGCATGTCCGGATCGCGCGCCACGCACCCGCCCGGCGACCGGTCCGCCGGCCAAATACAGATCGCCGACCATGTCGAGGACTTTGTGGCGGACGAATTCGTTGTCATAGCGCAGGCCGCCGGTATTGAGGATGCCGTCGCCATCGACCACCACCGTGTTGTCGAGCGAGCCGCCGCGTCCCAGGCCCATCTCGCGCAGCTCGTCCACATCGCGCAGGAAGCCGAAGGTGCGGGCCCGGGCAATGTCGCGCTTGTAGCTGGCCTGGGTGACCTGAATCGACCACTCCTGGCGGGCCACCGCCTCGCTATCGAATTCGATCTCGAAGTCGATCCACAGCCCATTGCCCGGCAGCAAGGTCGCCGAGCGATGCGGGTCCGACACGGACACCGGCTTGCGAATTTCCAGAACCCGGCGCGGTGCCCGCTGTTCGACCGTGCCGGCGCATTCCATCAGGAACACGAAGGGTGCGGCGCTGCCGTCCATGACCGGCACTTCCGGCCCGTTCAACTCGACCACCGCATTGTCGATACCCGATCCGGCCAGGGCGGACATCAGATGCTCGACCGTCGAGACGGTGGTGCCGTCATCGCCGACCAGTGCCGCGCACATGGGCGTTTCCACGGCGTGTTTCCAATCCGCGGGAATGTCGCTGCTGCCGGAGATATCGTTGCGCCGGAAGACGATGCCGCTGTTCCCCGGGGCCGGATGCAAGGTCATGTTGACCTTGGCGCCGCTGTGCAGGCCGACCCCCGAGCAGTGGATGGAGTTCTTCAGCGTCCGCTGACGCAAATCTCCGTGGCCAACACCGTTACCGTTCAGCATCTGTGTGCTTTACCTTGCTATCCGCCGCGACAGGCTCTTGGGCTGGGATCGAACCCCATCCCCTCCAGACGTAACCGTGGAGCGCGCCTGTCGAACCGGAATCCCCCGAAAAGTACTGGGTCTTAAAAAGCTTCAGGGGAACATATAGGCCTGTTCCCCTGAAGTCCTCAAATCACTCTTTGTTACACTATGTTACGAAGGATTCCCGGGGCTTACCGGGCCTTCGTGCCAAAGTCGTCTAGTTGGCCTGGCGGCGTAAAAACGCCGGTATTTCGAGCAAATCCTCCTCGCATGGGCCGGATTTGCCCCGCTCCACCGTATCCAGGCCGGACAGGCGGGTCTGCGTCCCCGCCTTGGGCTCGCTCGGCGCCGCCGGGCGGGTCGTGGGACGGGGTGCCGGCGTGGCCACCGTCGGCTCGGCCCGCGCCGCCGGACGAGTTGCCGGACGGGCCGCCGGCAGGGGCCGTGCGGCCGGAGCGGACTCCAACGCGGGGCCGCTGGCCTGGCTCCAGTGATCGCCGGCCTGCGTCGCCGATTGCAGGGCCCGGGCCGCCCCGCTGGTCATTTTCGCGAACAGGCTCTGGGCCCGCTTGCGGTCGAAGCTAGGTGCGTTCACCGCCAGGCTTTGCGGTGCCCGCGTGCCTTCGGCCACCGCCGCCGCCGCGAACCGGCGCGGGGCCGACTCGTCTGATGCCCGCGTATCGCTGGCCCTTGCCGCGGTGGCCGGCGCGGGCGCCGGTGCTCTGCTTGGGGCCGCCGGCGCCGGCTGTACGGGCGCGGTGGTTTTGGCCGTGGCCACCGCATCCGGGATCGCCGCCGGGGCCGGGGTTGGCATGGCCAACTCAGGCTCGGCCTCGACCGCAACCGCATGGGCCACCGATTGGCTGGTGGCGAACACGGCGCTGCCCGCGACCCGTCGCTGGCCGCCATAGGCCGATGCCGATGCCGCCGCCGGCTGTTGCGCCGGTTCCGGCTTGGCGGCCGGCTCGATCTCCGCCTTGGGCTGTGGTGCGGCGGTCGTGTCTTGGGCCGACACCAGGCTCAGGGTGACCGGACGCGGTGTCACCATCGCCTCGGCATCGATGCCGGTGGCGACCACGGAGACCCGCATGCCGCCGGCCATGCTCGAATCGAAGGTGGAGCCGAAGATGATGTTGGCGTCCGGATCGACTTCCTCACGGATGCGGTTGGCGGTTTCGTCCACCTCGAACAGGGTCATGTCCGGGCCGCCGGTGACGTTGATCAGAACGCCGCGGGCGCCGCGCATGGACACATCGTCGAGCAGCGGGTTGGAAATGGCCGATTCGGCCGCCGCGATGGCCCGGTTCTCGCCTTCCGCATAGCCGGTGCCCATCATCGCTTTGCCCATCTCGGTCATCACCGCGCGAATGTCGGCGAAGTCGAGATTGATCAGGCCGGGCATGACCATCAGATCGGTCACGCCGCGCACGCCGGAGTGGAGCACATCGTCGGCCATCTTGAAGGCATCGGCGAAGGTGGTCTTTTCGTTGGCGACGCGGAACAGGTTCTGATTGGGTATGACGATCAGCGTGTCCACGTGCTCGGTCAGCTCGGTGATCCCGGCCTCGGCCATGCGCATGCGGTGCACGCCTTCGAAGTGGAACGGCTTGGTCACCACTCCGACGGTCAAGATTCCTGCCTCCCGCGCGGCGCGGGCGATCACGGGTGCGGCGCCGGTGCCGGTGCCGCCACCCATGCCGGCGGTGATGAACACCATGTTGGTGCCATCCAATTCGGTTAGCACCTCATCGAGCGCCTCCTCGGCGGCGGCGCGGCCAATGTCGGGCCGCGAACCGGAGCCCAACCCCTGGGTGATGTTGCGGCCAAGCTGGATGCAGCGCTGGCACATCGACAGTTGAATCGCCTGGGCGTCGGTGTTGGCGATCAGGAACTCCACGCCCTCCAGATTGGCGAGGATCATATTGTTGACGGCGTTGCCGCCGGCGCCGCCGACACCGATCACGGTGATGCGCGGCATCAGGTTGGCTTGGGTCTTCGGTACATTCAAGTTCAAGGTCATGATCGCCTCCACTGCCCCTCCGGGTGGCTAGGGCCGCCGCCAAAGGCCGCGGCCGAATATCCCGGCACCACCGGGACGTCTGCTGAAAACCGTCTAAAAGTGCTCACGAAACCACTGCCCGAAACGGCCAGCTAGGCCGCCGGACTCTCCATCTTGCGGCTGCGCCCGCATGGGCTGGGCCGCTTCCGCCAAGCTGGCGTAGACCAGTAAACCGGCGCCGGTGGCATAGGCCGGGCCGGCGGTTGCCTCGGCCAGGCCACGGATATGGACCGGGCGGCCGATGCGTACCTGCTTGTCGAGAATCAATGCCGCCAAATCCGGCAGACCGGCCAATTGGCTGGCGCCGCCGGTGAGAACCACGCGCCGGCCGGCGATCTTGGCGAAACCGCTGGCCTCCAGGTGCGAGCGCACCAATTCGAAGGTTTCTTCCAGGCGCGGCTGAACGATGCCGACCAGCAGCGAGCGCGGCACCTGCCGGGTCTGGCTGGGCTCATCCTCGCCGACCTGCGGCACATCGATCATTTCTCGCTCGTCGGCGCTGACCGGCATGGCATGGCCGAACAAGGTCTTCATGCGCTCGGCATGGGCCAGGGGCGTGGACAGGCCGCGGGCGATATCGCTGGTCACATGCATGCCGCCGACGGGCACCACATCGGTGTAGATGACGTTGCCCTCGTAGAAGACGGCGATGGTTGTGGTGCCGCCGCCCATGTCGATGACGGTGACCCCCAGATCCTTTTCGTCCTCGACCAGTGCCGACAAACCGGCGGCGTAGGGTGCGACAACGAAGCCGGCTACATCCAGATGACAGCGCTGCACGCATGTCGTTAGGTTGCGCACGGCGCTGGAGGCGGCGGTGACGATGTGAATGTCGACACCCAGTTGGTCGCCGTACATGCCGCGCGGGTCGCGGATACCGCGGTGGCCGTCGATGTTGTAGCCGGTGGGTATGGAATGAATCAGTTGCCGGCCGTTTCCGGCCCATGCGCTTTCGCCCTGCGCATCCTGCCCATAGGCAAAGGCGCGGCGCAGATCGGCATCGCCGATCTCGTGGCCGTTGATGGCCACCTCGATGCCCACCGAGGTGGAGGCCGGATGGCCGCCAGACAAGCTGACGATGGCCCGGTCGACCGTATGGCCGGCCATCTGTTCGGCCGCGTGCACCGCGTTCAGGATGGTCATTTCGACCGCCGCCATGTCGACCACCGCGCCGCCCTTGATGCCGCGGCTGGCCTGTTGGCCGATTCCGATGACATGCGGCAGACCATTGCCGTCGAAGCGGGCGATGAAGCAGCACACCTTGCTGCAGCCCACGTCGAGGGCGGCGATCGGCCGGTTCCGGGTACGCGTGAGGCTTTTTCTCATCCGGTCGGTCTCTCTTTGGATTGCGGCGCGTTCATTACGTGTCTTCTCCGGCCGGGCGCTTGCCGGTCAGGGCGGCACCGGGAGAGGTACGCACCACCAGACGGTCGGGCAGGCGCAGATCGATGGTCACCACGTCGCGCTGCAGCACTTCATGCTCGCGTTGCAGGCGCGCCAGTTCGGCCCAGGCGGCGGCCGCGTTGGATTCCGGCAGGCGAATATCGATGCCGTCGTGCAAACGGATGTTCCAACGCCGGCCCTGCACTCGGATGGCCGCGGCGACGCGGACGCGCAGCTCCGGTTCGCTGTCGAGCACCCGCAGCAACGCCTCGGCGGTGCGCGGCGCATCTTCGCCAACCACCACCGGCAGCGTGGCGAAGGCGGCGGCCGGCGCCCCGGCAATGACCTGGCCGGTGCGGTCGATGACGGCAAGTTTGCCTTCGTATTGCCAGAGGGCGAGGGGCTCGCGCTCGCTCAGGCGCAGATACACCGTATCCGGCAGGCGCCGCTCCACCGTGGCCTCGTGCACCCAGGGCAGGGTTTCCAAGCGCTCTTTGGCGGCATGCGGATCGAAGGACAGGATCGGCGTCCCGCGGGACAGGCCCAGGGTGGCCAGGATGGCCTCCCGCTGCGTGCGTGCGCGTCCTTCGACCAACACGTCCTGCACGTTCAACCCGGCGCTGGCGCTTGCCGCATACAGGCTATCTCCAATGGCGGCCAACTGCCGGCCGTACCAGCCGTCGACCATCAGCCAGCCCAGGCCAACGACCGCCAGGCCACCGGCCCCGGCCGTGGCGAATCGTGCCCGCCGCCGCCAGTCGATGGGCAAGGGCCGCCGCCGGTCGCGGCGGCGGTCATAGGGCTGATCTTCCGCACCTATGAATCGCATGTCGCGTGCTCCACCATCCAGGCGCACAGCTCGGTAAACGAGATGCCGCGGTGCGCCGCTTGTTCGGGAACCAGGCTGAGCGGAGTCATGCCCGGCTGTGTATTGACCTCGAGGAAGTACAAACCGTCCTTGGCCGCGCCATTGCCGGCGCGCTTTTTACCGGCGGTCTTCTTGCCGGCGGTCTTGGTGTCGTCATAGCGGAAGTCGGAGCGGCTGACACCCCGGCACCCCAAGGCCCGATGCACCGTCAGCGCCGCCTGCAGGGCCGCATCCGTGATCGCCTTCGGCACCGGGGCAGGGATGATGTGATCGGCCCGGCCGCCGGTGTATTTCGCCTCGTAGTCATAGAAACCCTGGCTCGGCCGAATCTCGGTCACCGCCAAAGGCTCGTCGCCCATCACCCCGACCGTCAGCTCGCGGCCGGGAATGAAGCGCTCTACCAGGATCTCGTTGCCATATTTCCATGTTGCCAAGTCGATCGGCGGCTGATTGTCGCCCTCGTGGACGATACGCACGCCGATACTGGAGCCTTCCTGTGCCGGCTTCACGACATAGGGGCGCTCCATCACGTCGCCGGCCGCCACGTCTTGCGGGCTGACAATGATGCCCTCCGGCGATATCACGCCGGCGGTGCTGGCGATGCTCTTGGTCATCTGCTTATTCATGGCCAGGGCCGAGGCCGCGACGCCGGAGTGGGTGTAGGGGATATGCAACAGCTCCAGCAGGCCCTGGATGCAGCCATCCTCGCCCCAGCGTCCGTGCAAGGCGTTGAAGACCACATCCGGCGCCGGGGTCAGAGCCTTGATGAGCGCCGTTATGTCCTTGCCCACGTCGATTTCGCGCACGGTGTAACCGGCATCACGCAGCGCCTTGGCGCAGGCGCGGCCGGAGACCAGCGACACCTCGCGCTCGGCCGAGCGGCCACCCAAGAGCACGGCGACGGTACGGCTCACGATGCGCCTCCCACGGTTTGGCCGGGCAGGGGCACACCGAGGCGGCGGATTTCCCATTCCAGCTCGATGCCGCTGGTCTGGCGGACCCGGGCGCGCACCTCCTCGCCCAATCCTTCGATGTCGGCGGCGGTGGCGCTGCCGGTATTGATCAGGAAGTTGCAGTGCTGCTCCGAGACCATGGCCCCGCCGCGCCGCAAGCCGCGGCAGCCGGCCTTGTCGATCAGCTCCCAGGCCTTGGCGCCGGGCGGGTTCTTGAAGGTGGAGCCGCCGGTGCGCGTGCGGATCGGCTGGCTGCCGGTGCGCGCGGTGTGAATCTCGGCGATGCGCCGGGCGATGGCATCCGGCTCGTCCGCATGGCCGCGCAGGCGGGCGCCGAGAAAGATCCAATCCTCCGGCACGCTGGAATGGCGATAGGTGTGGCCAAGATCCTCGGCCTTCAGGCGATGTATGGTGCCCGCCGGATCGATGGCCTCGGCCTCGATCAGCACATCCTTTATTTCCTTGCCGTAGGCACCGGCATTCATGCGCAAGGCACCGCCGATGGTTCCCGGCACACCGGAGAGGAATTCCAATCCGGCCAGCCCGGCCACCTTGGCGACCGTGGCCACGTTCACGTCCAAGGCCACCGCGCCGCAAACCACGTTATGGTCCTCGACCGATATTTCCGCAAACTCACGGCCCAGACGCAGGACCACGCCGGCAAGGCCGCCGTCGCGCACCAAGAGATTCGAGCCGACGCCGATCACGGTCAACGGCACGTCCGCCGGCTTGTGGCGCAGGAAATCGCACAGATCGTCCCGGTCGGCCGGGCGATAGAGCACTTCGGCCGGGCCGCCGACGCGGAACCAGGTCATGCCGGACAACGGCACCTGCTCGCGGTATTTTCCGCGCACCTGGGGCAGGCGGTCGATGAGCGATGTGTCCACGCGCTGCGCCATGGCGATCATCTTCCCGCCTCCGCCGGCCGCCGGTCCTTGGCGGCGAAAATCTCGTCCAGTTCCGCCGGCAAGGCGTGCGCCCAGGCGGTGATGTTGCCGGCGCCCAGGCAGACCACCAGATCGCCGGACGAGGCCATCTCGGATATCAGCGGCGCCAGCAGGAAATTATCGGTCAGCGCGGTGACGTTGCGGTGGCCGCGGGCGCGCATGCCCTCCACCAGGGAATCCCGGTCGGCGCCTCCGATCGGCGCCTCGCCGGCGGCGTAGACATCGGCGACGATAACGTGATCCGCGTCGTTGAAGCAGGTGCAGAAATCCTCGAACAGATTGGCCAGGCGCGTATAGCGGTGCGGCTGCACCACGGCGAAGACCTTGCCCCGAGTCGCTTGCCGGGCGGCTTGCAACACGGCGGCGATCTCGACCGGGTGATGGCCATAGTCGTCGATGACGGCAATGCCGCGGGACTCGCCGGTGCGGGTGAAGCGGCGCTTCACCCCGGCGAAGGTGCGCATGGCCTTGAGCGCCACATTGTCGGCAATGCCCATTTCGTGCGCCACGGCGATGGCGGCCAGCGAGTTGAGCACGTTGTGCTTGCCCAGCATGGGCAAGGTGAAACCCGTGATTGTCTTGCTGGTGCCGTGCGCCCGGTCGACGATCTCCACGTCGTAGTGCGCGGCGCCACCCTTGGCCGTGAGATTGACCGCGCGCACGTCCGCCTGCGGTCCCAGGCCATAGGTGATGATGCGCCGGTCGCGGATCCGGCCGATCAGAGACTGCACTGCCGGATGATCCAGGCAGAGGACGGCAACGCCGTAGAACGGAATGTTCTCGACAAAGACCTCGAAGGCACGGTGCAACGCATCGACCGAGCCGTAGAATTCCATGTGTTCCGGATCGATGTTGGTCACCACGGCGATGGTCGCCGGAAGCTTGGTGAAGCTGCCGTCGCTTTCGTCGGCCTCGACCACCATCCAGTCGCCCTGACCCAGGCGCGCATTGGTGCCATAGGCGTTGACGATGCCGCCGATGACCACGGTCGGGTCGAAGCCGCCGGCATCGAGCATGGCGGCGACCATGGACGTGGTCGTGGTCTTGCCATGGGTGCCGCCCACGGCGACGGCCCATTTCAGGCGCATCAGCTCGCCCAGCATTTCCGCCCTGCGGACGATTGGCACGAAGCGACCGCGGGCCGCCACCACCTCCGGGTTGTCTGCCTTCACCGCCGAGGAAACGACCACCACCTGGGCCTGTTCCACGTTCTCGGCGCGGTGGCCGACCATGACCTCGATGCCCATGGTGCGCAGGCGCTGCACGTTGGCGTTCTCCGCCTGGTCGCTGCCCTGCACCTTGTAGCCCTGGGTGTGTAGAATCTCGGCGATGCCGCTCATGCCGATTCCGCCGATGCCGACAAAGTGGATGGTGCCCAGATCGAGTGGCAGGCTTCTCATGCGGCGGCTTCTCCTCGGGCGGCGGTCTCAGCACCGTTTTCGCCGCTGGCCGCGGCGACCAGGTCGGCCAAGGCGCTGGCGGCCCGGTCGTAGGCTTTGGCGCGGGCGCACCGGCCGGCGCGGGCCAGCAGCGCCGGATTGGACAGCAGGGAATCCAGCCGTTCCGCCAGGCTCTCCGGGGTCAGCATGTTCTGCGGCAGCAACCAGCCGCCGCCGGCTTCGACCAGGCGCTGGGCATTGGCGGTCTGATGATCGTCGGCGGCCCAGGGGTAGGGGACCATGATCGCCGGCCGCCCCGCGGCGGTCAGTTCGGCGACCGTCGAGGCACCGGAGCGGCTGATCACCAGATGCGCAGCACTCAAGCGCTCCGCCATGTTCTCGACGAAGGCGTGCAACTCGCACTTCACGCCGCAGGTCCGGTAGGCGGCGGCCACGGCGTCGATCTCCGGACCGCGCACCTGCTGGCAGATTTCGATGCGCTGACGCAACTCCGGCCGCAGCAGGCTGATGGCTGCCGGCACCACATTGTTGAAGACGGCCGCACCCTGGCTGCCGCCGGTGACCAGCAGGCGCAGCGGCCCTTCGTTATCGGCGACGGCCGCCGGCCGGCTGGCCAAGGCGGCGATGCCCGGCCTCACCGGGTTGCCGGTCACGTGCACTTTGTCGAGATCGGCCGGGCCAATGCCATCCACCCGGTCGAAGGAGGTCGCAATCGCCCAGGCCCGGGGCGCCAACAGCCGGTTGGCGCGGCCGAGAATGGCATTCTGTTCGTGCAGGATCACCCGGCGGCCGCGCAGCGCCGCCGCATAGACCGTAGGCACCGAGGGATAGCCGCCAAAGCCGACAACCACGTCGCCGTTCAAGTTTTTCAACAAGGCGCGGGCCTGCAAGAAGCCGATACCCAGGTTGACGGCTCCGAGAAGCTTCTTGCTCAAGCCGCCGCCGGCCATGGCGCCGGCGTTGATGCAATGGGTCTCGACCTGCGGCAGATCGGGGCCGAAGCCGCCGCCGCGCCGGTCGGTGATCAACGCCACCCGCAAGCCGCGCGCCAGCAGCTCGCGCGCCAACGCCTGGGCCGGGAACATGTGCCCGCCGGTGCCGCCGGCCGCCAGGATCACCCACTTTGCTTTTGAACGAATCATATCGTGTTCACCTCACGCCGATGCGCCGCCGGGTCAGCGCCAGCACCATGCCCATGCCGAACGCGACGGCGAGCAGCGATGATCCGCCATAGCTGATGAACGGCAGGGTCATGCCCTTGGTGGGCATGAGATTCAGGGCCGAAGCCATGTTGATGAGCGCCTGCAGGCCGAACTGCACCAAGAGGCCGGTGCACGCGAGCAGCACGAACAGGCTGTCTTCCTGCAGCAGGCGGGAAAAGCCGCGCAGCACCACGAAGGCGAACAGGCCGACGATCAGCAAGGTGACGATCAGGCCCAACTCCTCGCCAGCCACAGCGAAGATGAAATCGGAATGGGAATCAGGCAGCAGCGCCTTGACCGTGCCCTCGCCGGGGCCGCGGCCGAGCACGCCGCCGTTCATGAAGGCCTCGATGGAGCGGTCGACCTGATAGCGGCCGGCGCCTGACGGATCGAGAAAACCGTCGATGCGGGCGGTCACGTGGGGCAGGGCGAAATAGGCGCCGATCAGGCTGATGCCGCCGGCCAGGGCGAGCATGGCCACCCACTGGAGCGGCAGGCCGGCCAGGAACAACTGGACGCCCCAGATCGTGCTCACCAGGAAGGCCTGCCCGACATCCGGTTGCAGCAGAAGGATAGCGATCAGCGCTCCCCACAAGGCCGTGGCGATCCAGGTTTCGGGCCGGTGCTTGGGGAAGCTACCATCGCCGGGATGCGCCGACAGCAGCCATGCAGCGGTCACGGCGAAACACGGTTTGGCCAGCTCGGAGGGCTGCAGCGAAATGATGCCCAAATGCAGCCAACGGGTGGAGCCCTTGATCTCGGCACCGACGACCAGGGTCAGGATCAGCATGACGAGCGATAGTCCCAACCCGGCGACGGCGATCCGGCGAAGCAACAACGGATCGAGCAGCGACACACCGATCAGGATCGCCAGGCCCATGGTCAGGTACACCATCTGCCGCTGCGCCAATTGGAAACTGCCAAGGCCGCCGATGCGGTCGGCGGCCACCGGCGAGGCGGCCAGAATCAACAGCGCGCCAAAGCCCATCAGGCCGATCAACGCCGCCAGGGTCCAGCGGTCGACGGTCCACCACCAGCGGCCGAGCAGACTCGTATCGGTGCGGGCGAAGCCGATCATTGCAGAGTGCTCCCGCTTGTCCGGGTTTGCGGTTGCGCCAGGACGCCACGGCTACCGGGCAAGGCCTCGACCAAGGCGCGGAAGGCATCGCCCCGGTCCTCGAAATTCTTGAACTGATCGAACGAGGCACAGGCCGGAGAGAGCAGGACCACGGCGCCCGGGCGCCGGTCGGCCGCTGCTTGCTGGCGCGCCTTGCCGACGGCGGCCGCCAAGGTGCCGCAGCGGGTGAGCGGCACTTGGCCGGCCAGGGTCGCGGCGAAGGCGGCCTCGGCCTCGCCGATCAGATAGGCGTGGGCGATGCGGCGGAACCACGGCTCCAGGCCCGCCAAACCACCTTCCTTGGCCTGTCCGCCGGCGATCCAATAGATGGTCTCGTAGCAGGCCAACGCCTTGCCCGTGGCATCGGCGTTGGTGGCCTTGGAATCGTTGATGTACGCCACCCCTTCGATCATCGCCACCAGCTCTTGCCGATGAGCCAGGCCGGGGAAGCAGCGCAAGCCGCGCGCGATATCCGCCGCGGCCACACCGGCGGCTTGACTGGCGGCAAATGCGGCGGCGGCGTTCTGCCAGTTGTGGGCGCCCGGCAAACTGATCGCCTCCTTGAGGTCGAGGATGCGCGTGGCGCGGCTGGCGCTGTCGTCATACAGGGCGCCGTCGCGGGCGTAGATCCCGCCGGCGCAGGCCTCCTGGCCGGAGATCGGCCGCACGATCTGGGCCGCGGCGGCGGTCATGTCCGCGTAGATGCCGCGGGTAATCTCGTCATCGACACCGACGACCGCCGCGTGCGACGCGCCTTGACCGCGGAAGATCAGGCGCTTGGCGTTGGTGTAGCCGGCCAGTCCGCCATGCCGTTCCAGATGATCGGCCGAGACATTGAGCAGAACCGCCACATCGAAGACGATGGAGATGGTGATCTCCAGCTGATAGGACGACATTTCCAAGACATAGATGCCGTCCGCCTCGAGCGGCGCAAGATCGAGGGCCGGGAAGCCGAGATTGCCGCCAACTTCGACGGTCCGGCCGGCGCTGGCCAGGATATGGGCGATCAGCGCCGTGGTGGTCGACTTGCCGTTGGTGCCGGTGATGCCGATGTAGCGGGCATGGCGCTGCGCCCGGCCCAGAAGCTCGATATCGCCGATGATCTCGCAGCCATGGGATTTGGCCAGCACGGCGACCGGATGCGGCGCCGGATAAGTGTGCGGAATGCCCGGCGAGATGACCAGGCTGCGCGGCTGCTGCCAATTGCAGTTATGGAGATCGACCAACGGCACACCGGCGGCGCGGGCGGCGGCGCGCCGGTCCTCGTTGTCGTCCCAGGCCCACACCTCGGCGCCGCCGGCCATCAGGGCACGCGCCGCCGACAGGCCCGACTTGCCGAGGCCGAGAACGGCGATGGGCAGGCCACCGAGGAAACTGAGATCGATCATCCCGTCACCCCCGTTACCGCAGCTTCAAGGAGGACAGGCCGGCCAGCGCCAGGATCGAGGCGATGATCCAGAAGCGGATCACGATGGTCGATTCCGCCCAGCCTTTCTGTTCAAAATGATGGTGCAACGGCGCCATGCGAAAGACCCGCCGGCCGGTCAGCTTGAAGGATGCCACCTGAACGATGACCGAGGCGGTCTCCAGCACGAACAGGCCGCCGATGATGGCCAGCACCAGCTCGTGCTTTGTGACCACGGCAATCGACCCCAGGGCGCCGCCGCAGCTCAGCGATCCGGTATCGCCCATGAACACCATGGCCGGTGGCGCGTTGAACCACAGGAAGCCGAGGCTGGCACCCACCAGGGCGCCGCAGAACACGGCCAGCTCGCCACTGCCGGGCACATAGTTCAGTTGCAGGTAGGTCGAGAACACCGAGTTGCCGACCAGATAGGCGATCAAGGCGAAGCAACCGGCCACGATCATCACCGGCCCGATGGCCAAACCGTCCAACCCGTCGGTCAGGTTGACCGCATTGGACGCGCCGACCATGACGAAGATGGCGAACGGCACGAAGAACCAGCTCAGGTTCAACAGCAGATCCTTGAAAAACGGCACCGCCAGATGCGTCTGGATGCCCGCCGGGCTGAGCTTGATGATCCACAGGGTGGCAGCGAAGCCGATCAGGATCTGAGCCAGCAGCTTGATGCGTCCCGACAGGCCCTTGGAGTTGCGCCGGGTCAGCTTGAGATAGTCGTCGACGAACCCGACCAGTCCGAAGCCGCAGGTGATAATCAGCACGATCCACACAAAGCCGTTGCGCAGGTCCGCCCACAGCAAGGTGGAAGTGGTAATGGCCAGCAGAATCAAAAAACCGCCCATGGTCGGCGTGCCTTGCTTGGTCAGCAGATGGCTTTGCGGGCCGTCGTCGCGGATCGGCTGGCCGCGTACCTGGCGCTTTTTCAGCCAGGAGATGATGGTCGGACCAAGGATGAATGATACTAGCAGGGCGGTGACCACGGCGGCGCCGCTGCGGAACGTGATGTAGCGGAAGACATTCAAGAAGCTGATATCTTCGGCGAGCGGGACGAGCAGGTTGAAAAGCATGACCTCTCCCCGCCTAATTTCCGTTGGCCGCGCGCGGCAGAGCACGCGCAAGACCGGCCAATGCCTCGACCACAACGGCCATGCGGCTGCCCAGGGAACCTTTGACCATGACCACATCGCCGGCGCCGATCGCGGCGCACACCACCGGCGTCAACGCCCGCGAGTCCACGGCGTGGCCGCCGCGCATGCCCTCCGGCAGGGCGTCCACCAAGGCCGCCATGGAGGGGCCACAGGTGAAAACCAGATCGATGCCGGCTTCGCGCAAAGGCTCTGCCAGGCCGCGATGCAGGCTGGCTGATTGCGGACCCAATTCCAGCATGTCGCCAAGCACGGCGATGCGGCGGCTGCCGGAGCCGACCTTCGAGCGGCCGAGAACCGCGATGGCGGCACGCATGGAGGACGGATTGGCGTTGTAGGCATCGTCAATCAGATCGAAGGCGCCGCGCGGCATGTCGATGCGCTGGCGCGCGCCCCGGCCCTTGATCGACCGCAAGGCACCCAGTGCCTGCGCCGAAGCGGCCGGGTCGGCGCCGATGGCCATGGTCGCGGCCAGGACGCCCAGTGAATTGAGCACCACATGCAGTCCCGGCACCGGCAAGATGTAGCTCAGGCGCTTTCCGGCCACATCCGCGATCACGTCGCTGCTGGTTGCCTGCAACGTGCACTCGATGAGGCGCACGTCCGCGTCGGGCGACTGGCCAAAGCTGAGCACGCGCTTGATGTCCTGTTCCCGCGCAATCCGATCCAGATGACGGAAGAAGGCGTTGTCGCGGTTGAGCACGGCGACGCCGCTCTCGTCCATGGATTCGAAGATCTCACCCTTCGCATCGGCGATGGCTTCGAGCGAGCCCAACAGGCCGATGTGCACCGGCTCGATGTTGGTGATCATCGCCACGTTGGGGCGCAACAGGGCGGTCAGGTGGCGGATTTCGCCGGGATGATTCATGCCCAGCTCGAAAACGCCATAAACCGCATCACGCGCCATGCGCGCCATGCTGAGGGGCAAGCCCCAATGGTTGTTGAAACTGCCGGCGCTCCACGCCGTCGGCGCCTGCGCCGATAAGGCCAGGGCCAGGGCTTCCTTGGTGCTGGTCTTGCCGACGCTGCCGGTCACCCCGAGGAAACGGGCCTTGCTGCGGGCCCGCGCCGCCGCACCCAGACCCCACAAGGCGGCCAGGGTATCCTCGACCAGCAAGAGCGGTCCGGGGGCATCAGCCCCTTGCGCGCCAGGTGCGCCGGTGAAGTCGGCCCGCGTCATGGCGGCCACGGCGCCTTTGTTGAAGGCTTCGGCCACGAAGGCGTGGCCGTCGAAGTTGGGGCCGATCAGGGCGATGAACAGATCGCCCGGCTGCACCGTGCGGCTGTCAATGGAAATGCCCTTGGCGTGCCAATCCGCCGTGGACCGGCCATGGGTCGCGGCCACCGCTTCGGCGGCGGTCCACAAGGCGTCGATTTGTTTCTTCTTGGCGGCGTTCATCGGGCACCTCTGCGTGACCGCTTGCCCGTTTTCTGTTTGCTGGGCGCCTTGCCGGCAACGGCGGCCCGGGCGACATCCCGGTCGACAAAGGGGTGAACCCGGTCCCCCACGATCTGTCCGGATTCATGACCCTTCCCCGCAATGATCAGGACATCGCCCGGGCCTAGAGCGGCCACCGCCTTGGCGATGGCCTCCCCCCGGTCAGCAATCTCTTGCGCGTTCGGCGCGGCGGCGAGAATCTCGCGCCGGATAGCCGCTGCGTCCTCGCTGCGCGGGTTGTCGTCGGTGACGATCGCCCGGTCCGCCAGACGGTTGGCGATCTCGCCCATCAAGGGCCGTTTGCCCCGGTCTCGGTCGCCGCCGCAGCCGAAGACCACTGACAATTGCGCGCGCGTATGCGGCCGCAAGGCGGCCAGCACGGTCTCCAAAGCATCGGGCGTATGGGCATAGTCGACATAAATCTGGCCACCGCGTTTGCTGCGCGCCACCAGTTCCAGCCGGCCGGATACACCCTCCAACGCGCCGAGGGTGGCCACCGCTTTGCGCGGATCGGCGCCGGTGGCGATGGCCAGGCCCAGGGCGGTCAAGACATTGGCCGCCTGGAAGGTGCCGGCCAATGGCAGGTCGACGGCGCTGGCCCGGCCGAACACATCGAGAAGCAGGCGCTGGCCGTGCTCGGTCGGCTCCTGACCCATGAGGCACAGGTCGCTTTCGGCGACGCCGTAGGTGATGGTGCGTATCTTGCGGCGGCGACAGACGGCATGCACCTCGTCGCCGAACGGGGCATCGGCGTTGATCACCGCGGTTCCATCCGCCGCCAGCAGTTCGCCGAACAGACGCAGCTTGGCTTGGCCATAGGCGGCCATGCCGCCGTGGTAGTCCAGATGATCCCGGGTCAGATTGGTGAAGGCGGCGGCGGTCACGCGCACGCCGTCCAATCGATACTGGTCGAGGCCGTGGCTGGATGCTTCCATGACCAGGCACTCGACGCCGTCGTCGGCCAGGGCGGCGAGGCAGCGGTGCAATTCGATGGGATCGGGCGTGGTCAGCGACTGCGGCGCATCGGCGCGCGGCGGCGACAAGCCCAAGGTGCCCAGGCTGGCGGCGGTGCGCCCCAGGCCCTGCCAAATCTGCCGGGTGAAGCTGGCGGCCGAAGTCTTGCCGTTGGTGCCGGTGACCGCGGCCACGGTCGCCGGCTGGCGCCCATAGAAGGCCGCCGCCATGAGGGCCAGTCGGCGGCGCGGATTCTCGTCGGTGACCAATCGCACCGGCCGGTCATAGGATTTCAGCGCCGTACCGGGCGGCGCCAGAATGGCCACCGCGCCCTGTGCCACAGCCTGGTCGATGAAGGCGCGGCCATCGGTGCGGGTGCCGGGCAGGGCGGCGAACAGGAATCCGGGCGCGACCTTGCGGCTGTCCACTGCCAGGCCGCAAATCTCGGTCTCTTGCAATGCCGTCGGATCCATGACCTTGGCCGACTCCTTCACCAATTCAGTTAGCCGCAACTTTTTCTGCCCTCGCATTGGCGCGGACCAGAAGCAGTTCGCTTTCATCCTGTTCGGGGCCGGGGCGGACCGGCGCGATACCGAGCATGGGGCCGATCTGCTCGACGACTTGGCGCACCGCCGGCGCCGCCACCCAGCCGCCGGTGGCATAATTGTAGGTATCGGCATTGCCCTTCGGTTCGTCGATCATGACGAACACCGCGTACCGCGGATTGTTCATGGGAAAAGCGCCGGCAAAGGAGGAGACCCGCGCATCGCGCGCATACTTGCCATCCACCAGCTTGTCGGCTGTGCCCGTCTTGCCGCCCACCAGATAGCCTTCGGCATCAGCCTTCTTGCCGGTGCCGCGCGTAACCACCAGGCGCATGAGCTGGCGCATCTGCTGCGAGGTCCGCTCGCTGATCACCCGTGTACCCGGGACCGGCACGCCGGCGGGCCGCTTGATCAAAGTGGCCGGACGCAGGGTGCCGCCGTTCACCACGGCCGAGACCGCCGAAACCAGCTGGATCGGGCTGACCGCCATGCCATGCCCGTAGGAGATCGTCAGCGTGTTGATGTCGCGCCAGGGCGTGGGCAGCATCGGCTGGCCAACCTCGGCGACCTCGATGGCCGCCGGTGTCGTCAGCCCGAGGCGGCTCAGAAATTCCTTCTGCAAGACGGTGCCCGCGTCCATGGCCATGCGGGCGGTCCCTATGTTACTGGAATAAATGAATATTTCAGGTATCGACAGCCACCGGTTCTTGGGCTTGTAGTCGGTGATGGTGAAGCGCGCGATGCGGATCGGCTTGCTGGTGTCATAGCCGTCGTCGAGGGTGACCACCCCGCGATCCAAGGCCATCGCCGTGGTGAAGATCTTGAACACCGAGCCCATCTCGTAGACGCCCAGGGTGGCGCGGTTGAACCGGGCATCGGCCGATGCCTCGCCGGCGCGGTTGGGATCGAAGTCGGGCAGGGAGGCCATGGCGATGACCTCGCCCGTATGCACGTCCATGACGATGCCGGTGGCGCCGATCGCCTTGAACTCGGCCTTGGCCGCGCTCAAAGCCTGGGTCATCACATGCTGAATGCGCAGATCGAGGCTCAAGGTCACCGGCTGCACCGCACCGCGTAGCGCGCTGTTGAACGACCGCTCGATGCCGGCCAGGCCGTTGTCATCCACGTCGGCGAAGCCGACGCTGTGGGCGGTCAGGGCTGCCTGCGGATAGAACCGCCGCGGCTCCTGCTGGAATTGCAGGCCGGGTATGCCCAGCCGATTGACGGCGTATTGCTGGCGCGGGGTCAGGCCGCGCTTGAGCCAGACAAAGCCGCGGTCGCTGCTCAGTTTGTCGAGGATCCAGTCACGCGACAATTCGGGCAGGGCGGTATTCAATTGGCTGGCCGCCTCGGCCGGGTCGCGGACTTGGTGCGGATTGGCCCACAACGATGCGGTCGGCAGGGTGGTGGCCAGCAGCACCCCGTTGCGGTCGACGATGTCGGCGCGGCCGGTCTCGCGCTGCGGGGCCGTCGGCCCGCCGGCGATTTGCGGTTCGCTGCCTTGCGAAAGCAGGGTCAGATCGACCAGGCGCCCGCCGATGACGGTGAACGCCAGGGCGAAGACCAGACCGGCCGCGAGCAGGCGGGTGCGCCCAATCTCCAGCGCCCGGGCCGTGCTGCCGTCCAGGCGAATGCGCGCATCGCCGCGCGAATATGCGCACGGCGGCGAAACATCGATCGCCGGATAGCAATTGGACCGGCGGGCCGCTGGATGCCGGATCATTGGCTGCTCCCGATTTTGGACGGCGCCGATGCCGGCACCAATCCGGCGCCGTTCGCCGTGGAATCGGGCGCCATCTTTGCTGCCGCCGGTGCCGCTGCCTGAGTCGCTTCAGGGGCCCGGAATGGCAAATCCTCCAGGCTGACGATACGGGCGGCGGAAATCGGCTGCATGCCGAGATGCCGTTTGGCCAGATCGGACAGGCGGGCCGGATGATTCAGGTAGCTCCACTCGGTCTCCAGCACATGAATGGCTTCCTGCTGTTCGAGAATATTCCGATGCACCGCCCGCAGATCGTCTTCCTTCTGCCGCACATCCTGCTTCAGGCCGAACAGGAACAAGGCGGCCACGGCGGCCACCACCAGTCCGAGAATTCCGGTCAGGCGCCTCATGCGGCACCCGCTTCAGCTGCATCGCTCCAGGCCGGTGCAGAGTTGCGAATGGCGGCCCGCATCCGGGCGGAACGTGCGCGTGCGTTGGCAGCACATTCCGCCCGGCTGGGCCGGCAAGTGCCCCTGAACAGGGGCTGGAAAGTCGGGGTGCCGGGCGCCGTATCCGGCGCTTCCGGCAAATGGCGCGAGCGGCCCGGCACGTCGCCGCTGCGCACGCGCAGGAAGTCTTTGACGGCCCGGTCCTCCAGGGAATGGAATGACACCACGGCCAAGCGGCCGCCGGGGGCCAAAAGGCGCTCGGCGGCGTTCAGGCCGCGGCTGATTTCGCCGATCTCGTCGTTGATGTAGATGCGCAGCGCTTGAAAGGTGCGGGTGGCCGCATCGATGCGGCTCGCGCCCCGGCCGCCACCCTTGCCGCCGGGTTTGATAGCCTTGCGGACAATAGCGGCCAGCTCGCCGGTGCGTGTAATCGGGCGCTCGCCCCGGAACCGGGCGATGGCGTGGGCCACGTGGCGGGAGCGGCGCTCGTCGCCATAGCGGAAGATGATGTCCGCCAAGTCCGCCTCGGGCATGGTGTTGACGACATCGGCGGCGGTCGGGCCGGCTCCGCCCGGCTCCATGCGCATGTCCAGGGGGCCGTCGGCGGCAAACGAAAAGCCCCGCTCGCCCTGGTCGAGCTGCATGGAGGAGACGCCCAGATCCAGGGCGATGCCATCCACGGCGGTCACGCCGCGGGCCCCCAACAGCTCGTCCATGACGCCGAAGCGGCCCTCGATCAAGCTCAGGCGGCCGCCATATTCTGCCACCAGCGCCGCACCGGCGGCCACCGCGTCGCCATCACGGTCGATGCCCCATACCGTGCATTTCGCGGCCTTCAGAATGGCGGCGGAATATCCGCCGGCGCCGAATGTGCCGTCCACATAGAGGGCGCCGTCGCGCGGGGCCAGCGCGTCGATAACCTCGCGCAGCATGACCGGCACATGGCCGCCCGGTGTTGTGCGCGGCTTGGCGCGCGGTGTGGTATCGGCGGCCGCGGTCATCGGGCGCCCCCATCGCTCGGCCGCAAGGGCAGGGTCAGGCCCTGAGACTTGGCGCGCTGTCGCGCATCCGACTTGTAGTGGTGCAGGGCATCCGGCTGCCAAATCTGGAAGATCGGCCCCTTGCCGACAAAGGCGGCCCGGTCGGTGATCCGGGCGTGCTCGGCCATCTCCGCCGGCAGCATGATGCGCCCCTCTTTGTCGAAGGCGAGCTGATGCGAGTCGGCGAAGATAGTGGCCGCTAGATCGTCCTGCGCATCCGAGAATAGGGCCATTTCCGAAATGCTGTCGTTCAGCCTCTCCATGAAGTCGATGCCGCAAGCCTCGATAGCCATGGCGCGATAGGAGCGGAAGGCCACGATCCCCTGAAAGGACTGGGCGGCCAGGGCCTGGCGGAAGGGCGCAGGCACGGATACCCGTCCCTTGCGGTCCACCTTGTTCTCGAAGGTGCCAATGAAAACCGGCACTTATGTCCCCCGCGACGTTCGTGTTGACGTCCTGATTTCCGCCCCCAGGTTTCACACGCCCTGGCCCCCACCGTCTCCTGAATGGGATTTGATGGGTTATCATGGGATAATATGGGTGTCAATGGGATCACAAGTAAAACACAGATTATGAATAAGGTATTAACCAAGCCACATCATGTAGTAGATGCACCCGATCATGGACCGACTTGCGCTCATGCAGTCGAGCATCAATGGGAACTGTGGCAAGATTTTGTTCTTGTAATGTTCTTTT